>NZ_JBEXNL010000009.1:0-173248 GCF_040611135.1 Tsukamurella sp. NPDC003166 | reverse complement strand
CTACGGCCCCTTCAAGGAGGTCGGTATCGCGTCCGGCGGCATGGACACCGGCGCAGACGGGAAGAAGACCTCCCGGCCCCGGCCCCGGCCCCGGCCCCGGCCCCGGCCCCGGCCCCGGCCCGAAACCTCAGTCCTCGAACAGCGCCCGGATGTCGGACTCGGCGAGCCGGGCGTCGAAGCCGCCCTCGCCGCCGACCACGGACTCGAACAACGCGGCCTTGCGCTCCTTGAGCGCCATCACCTTGTCCTCGATCGTATCCGCGGAGACCAGCCGGTAGACCATCACGCTGCGGGTCTGTCCGATGCGGTGCGCGCGGTCGATGGCCTGCGCCTCGGCGGCGGGGTTCCACCACGGGTCCAGCAGGAAGCAGTAGTCCGCCTGCACGAGGTTGAGCCCGAATCCGCCGGCCTTCAAAGAGATCAGGAACACCTGGACCTCACCGGAGGTGAACCGCGAGATCGCCGCGGGCCGGTCGGTCGTCGACCCGTCGAGGTACGCGTACTCCACGCCCTCCTCGTCGAGGCGCTCGGCGGCCTTGCGCAGGAACCCGGTGAACTGGCTGAACACCAGCACCGCGTGCTTCTCCTCGAGGAGCTCGTCCAGCTTCTCCACCAGGAAGTCGAGCTTGGCGACGTCCTCGACCGCCAGTTCCTCGTCGATCAGCGACGGGTCGAGCGCGAGCCTGCGTAGCAGCGTCAGCGACCGCAGGATCTCGAACCGGTTGCCCTCGAAGTCGTCGAGCAACCCCAGCAGCTTCGCCCGCTGATCGGCGAGGATCCGGTCGTAGGTGTGCCGGTGCTCCTCCGAGAGTTCCACCTGCACCACGGATTCCGTCTTCTCCGGCAGGTCCTTGGCGACGAGGTCCTTGGTACGGCGCAGCATGAACGGCCGAACGCGCCGGCGCAGCCGGGCGAGGCGGTCGTCGTCGCCGCCCCGCTCGATGGGGCGCCGGTACTCCTCGGCGAACCACGACCGCCCCGGGAACAACCCCGGCACGGTGAGCGCGGTGAGCGCCCACAGCTCCTCGAGGTGGTTCTCCATCGGAGTGCCGGTCACCGCGAGGGTGAAGTGCCGGTCGAGCGTGGTCACCGCGGCGAAGGCCTTGGACCGCGGGTTCTTCACGAACTGCGCCTCGTCGAGGATCACACCGGCCCACCGCACGCCCGCGTACTCCTCGGCGTCCAGCCGGAGCAGCGTGTACGAGGTGAGCACCACATCGGCGTCCGCGACGACCGCGGCGATCGACGACCCGGACTTCCGCGAGGTCTCGGACACCGCCGCCACCGACAGGTGCGGCGCGAACCGTTTGCACTCCGCCGCCCAGTTGCTCACCACGGAGGTCGGCGCGACCACCAGGAACGGCCCGGGTCGCGCGGGACCCGCCGTCTCGTGCGCCCGGCAGATCAGCGCCAGCGTCTGGACCGTCTTACCCAGCCCCATGTCGTCGGCGAGGATGCCGCCGAAGTCGTTGTCGTACAGGAACGCCAGCCAGTCCAGGCCGTCCCGCTGGTACGGCCGCAGCTCGGCCATCAAGGTCGACGGTGCCTCCTGCCGCGCGAGGTCGCCCGCCGTCAGGGCGCCGACCCGGCGGGACCAGTCACCGTCGAACTCGACCCCGTCGGCGAGGTCGGCAAGGTCGTCGACGAGGCCCGCCTGGAACCGGCTGATCCGTAGGCCGTCCCGGTCCGAACCCGGCCCGGACCCCGCCGCCCGACCCGCGCGCCGTGCGCCGCGGGTGGGCAGGTCCCGGGCTTCGCCGATGAGTTCGCGGAGCCGGTCGAACCGCTCCCCGTCGATCCGCGCGAGCACGCCGCCGGGCGTGACGAGCGTGTCGTGGCCCGCGGCGACGGCGGTGAAGACGTCCCGGAAGGGGACCTCCTCGCCGTCGACCTCGACGGCCACCTCGAGGTCGAACCAGTCCGTGGACGGGCCCTCGGAGTCACCGCGCACGCGCACGGACACCGAGGCCGAGCCCTCCGCCCAGCGGAACCCGGGATCGTCGACGACCTCGACGATCACCGCCGGCACCGACCGCAGCACCGGCGCGACCTCGGCCAGCCACACCGCGGCCTCGGTGCCGCGGTAGAAGCCCTGCGAGTGGTCGACGCCGACGGCGGCCTCCCGCAGCGACACCGCCATCGCGCGGGTGATCCGTTGCTGCCCGACCGCGTCCGCGAGGCCCGCCGGCTCGCGCCCGAGCGGGTAGTCCCGGACCTCTCCGCCGACGGTGTACCGCCACTTCCAGTCGACCTCGAGCTCGGCGGCCTCCGGGAAGTAGCGCGCCGTGCAGAGCAGTTCCGGCCCGAGTACCTCGACCTCGCCGACCAGCCGGTCCGGGTCGCGGACCGGCGCGACCGCGGCCAGGTACGGCAGGTACTTCTCGCGCAGCTGCGGGACGGCCGCGGCCGGAACGACCACGGGCGTGAAGCGGCGCAGCGCGCCCGTGTGGTGGGCCGAGAGCGGAGGGTCGAGCGGCGCGAGCCGCAGCACGTCGCCGTCCTGCTGGAACACCCCGAGGGCGCGGTGCGCGCCGAGCAGACCGCCGGTGAAGGGCCGCGGACCGTCGCCGAAGTCGACCTCGCGGTCCAGCTCGACGTGCCCGTCCGCGGAGCGCGCCACCAGGCCGAGCCGCGTCGGCGGGCCGAGGATCACGCTGCCCCGCGCCTTCTTCAGCAGCAGGGGCACGCCCGCGTCGCGGACCGCCCGGAGTTGGTCCCACAGCAGCGGCGTGTCGACCATGCCGAGGTCGGCCCACGCGTCCACGCCGTACAGCGACCACGTGATGAGCTGCGCCAGCGGGGCGAGTGCGTCGCGCTGGGCGGGGGAGACCCGCGGCGCCGTCGCGATGGTGCGCCACCGCACGTCGCCGGCGACCCAGCTGCCCTCGCGCATGCCGGGCGTCGCGAGGCGCACCTGCAGGCGCTGCCCGGAGACCACGCCGCGCTCGTCGACGTCGAACTGCAGCCCGACGGGCAGCACGGCCGCGGAGGCCCGGGGCGCGTCGGGGAGCAGGGCCTCGAGCTGCCGTTCCCAGGGGTCCGGCTGCTCGACGACGCCGTCCTCGACGTCCTCCGCGGTGAGCTCGAGCAGCAGGGCCGCGCCGTGCTTGCAGTTCATCGCGACGGGGCAGGTGCAGTGCGAGCGGACGGGCCGCCAGCGGGCGCCCGCGGGCGTGATCCAGACCTTGGTGTCGTACTCCCGGGTGCCGGCCACGACGCCGGTCACCAGGTGCTTCTCGTCGTCCCACTCCAGGTCGCCGATGAGGCCCGTGCCCACGTACTCGCCCGCCCGCCGGACGGTCGGCCCCCCGAAGAATCCGATCAGGTCCTCGGGGGTGAACGAGGGCCCTGTCCCGGCAGTCGATGCGCTCATGGTCAAGCGGACAGTCTAGCGCGGATCGGTGAATCCCCGCCCGTCGTGCGGGTCAGGCGGAGACGGGTAGCTCGATCCGCGTCGTCGCCCCGTCGGGCGCCCGCAGGAGGACGGTGGCCGCCAACTCGCGTCCCGGCGGGACGGCGCGCGCCGTCACCGATCCGACGGGGAGCGAGTCGACGGCGTCGGCGATCCGGTCGCGGATCGCGTCGGCGACCGGCGCCGCCAGGTCCCGCAGGCCGCCGTCGTCGAGGAGCACGACGTCGACTCCCCGCCGTCGGGCCCGGTCCGCGGCGTCGGCGATGCGGGGTGAGAGCAGCCCGGGGGCGCGCACGGAGTCCCGTAGCCGGGCCTCGACGATGCGGCACTCCATCCGTTCCGCGGCCGTCAGCGGGACGCCGGTCGCCAGGCGCTCGAGCATCGGGCGTGCCTCCCGGTCGAGGAAGTCGCGCTGCCGGCCGCGCACCTCCCGGGCGGTCTCGGCCGCGGCCTCCGCTGCGCGGCGCTCCCTGGTCCGGGCCCGCATCAGGAAGGTCCAGCGCGCGACCGGCCGGAGGGTGAGGGCGAAGAACGTGGCGGTCAGCGTCACCGTCGCACTCGGCAGGCAGCGCAGCACCCCGTCGAGCGCCCCGTGTCCGCGGTCGACGGCCCACCAGGCCACCACGGCCGCCGTCAGCGCGACCGACGCCCAGGTCGTGATCGCGCGTCCGCGCACCGCGAGGTAGGAGGTGAGGACCGCGCCGGCGCCGATCGGCCAGGTGGTGAGGGCGAAGGAGTAGTCGGCGGGCAGGAAGGGGAACACGCTCAGCGCCGCGACCGGCCCGCCCGCGGCGACGACGACGGTCCATCGCCACGGCAACGGATCGCCGGCGGCGCGGACCAGCACCAGCGCGCCGAGCAGGAGCCCGACGAGGCCGACGGCCTGCGGCCACGCCGGATCCAGGTCGGCGCGCGCATACCAGGCGAGGACGGCGAAGGTCGCCACGAGGGCCCAGGCCAGCGCGGTCGCGCCCCGGTGCCGCATGCCGATGATGTCGCGGACGTCCTGGTCGCCCGTCATCGCGCCCACCGGACCGTCACGACGGTGCCCTCGCCCGGCGCCGCGTCGACGGTGGCCGCGCCACCGGGGATCGAGCGCATCCGGCCCAGGATGCTGCCCGCCACGCCCAGCCGGTCGGGGGCGACGGTGCGCGGGTCGAATCCGACCCCGTCGTCGCGGATGACCACGCGAAAGCCCGATTCCTCGAAGACGGCGTCCACCGTGGCGCGGGCGCCCGCCCCGGCGTGCCGCTGCACGTTGCGCAGTGCCTCCGCGGTCGCGGCGATCGCCCCCGTCAGCGCGTCCGACGGTACGCGTCCGGCGTCCGGGTCGACCCGCGCCGACCAGCGGGTGTGGGGTGCGCCGCGACCGACCGCGGCGCCGAGTGCGGCTGCCGCCGCGCCCGCGGTCGCGTCCGCCCGGTCGCTCGGTCCCTCGTAGTCGTCGACGGCGACGAGGACGGTGCGCGCGTGCTGCGCGATCGCCGCGGCGTCGTCGATGCGGGTGGCCGCGAGCAGCGTCGCGATCACGTCGTCGTGGACGAGGGCGGCGAAGCGCTGCTGCTCGTCGCCGCGGGCCTGCGCCGAGGCCTCGGCGGCCGTGGCCTCCAGCGCCTCGGTCTGCGCGAGGTCGAGCCGGCGCCCGGCGCGCCACGCGACGATGGATGCGGAGAGGAACACCGCGGTGAAGACCAGGGAGAACAGCAGGGCCGGGACGTACGGGTCGTGGGAGGCGCCCACCCGATGGTTGAGCAGCACCGTGCCGATCACGACCGCGACGCCGTAACCGGCGGCCGTCGCCGGGCGAGCGGGCAGCGCGACGGCCATCGCGGCGAGCGCGGGGATGTAGTAGAGGAAGTGATCCCCCGGCAGCTGGAGCGGGCTGATCGCGTCGGCGATCAGCCACAGCAGCACCGCGGCGAGGTAGGCGACGCCCGCGATCAGGGCGGCGCGCCCGACGGCCCGGCGGTAGTCCCGGGCGAAGCTCGCGACCAGCAGCGCGACGCCGGTGCCGAAGACCGCCGGCGCGGTGACCGCCGTGAGCCGCGGCGCGACGCGCCACGCATCGAGCACGGACGGGAACGTGGTCGCGAGGTCGAACAGGTAGCCCGCGGCGATGAATCGGGCGAACACCCTGGTCAGTCGCTCGTCGGCGCTCGCCGGACCCTCGGTCCCCGTCGGCGGGGCGGCCCCGCCGGCCCGCGTCGTCAGCGCGGCCATCGCCGCCTGCGCGGCGCCTGCAGGAAGCCGTCCTCGACGGCCCGCTGGTACATGTGCAGCTTGGTCTCCGCGGGGCGTCCTTGCACGGCGTACTTGGCGCGGATCCGGTCGATGTAGCTCTCCACGGTCTTCGGGGACAGCCCGGTCAGTTCGGCGACGCGGGCGGTGGTCTCGCCCGACGCGTACAGCGCGAGGACCTCCCGTTGTTGCGGGCTCAGTCCCACGTCGGAGAAGTCGGGGTCGCCGTCGATCGCCGCGGCCCACTCCGTGGTCACGACGGGGCGTTCGTCGGCGGTGTCCCGCACGGCCTGCACGAGCTCGGCCCCGCTCACCGTCTTCGGCACGATGCCCCAGACGCCGCACCGGGCTGCCTGGCGCGCGAGGTAGGGGTCGGTGTCGAAACTGCCCGTGTACACCAGGACCCGGGCCCCGGCGGCGTGCAGCTTCTCGATGTTCGCCTCGGGCGCGGTGCCGTCGGCGAGGAGCAGGTCGAGCACCACCACGTCGGGCCGGCCGCGGGCGAGCAGTTCGGCCACGCTCGGTGCGTGGCCGACGAACTCCAGGTCGTCGACGGCGGCCAGGCTGGCCTCGAATCCGAGCACGATCAGCGCGTGATCCTCGACGATGCCCACGGTGTGCGTCGCGCGGTTCGCCGGCTGTTCGACGACCGCGTCCGATTCGGTCATGGGAGAAACATACGCCGCCCTCGCGGGGCCGTCGTGGACGAGTGAAAGATCGTGCCGGATGGACTGTTTCGTTGTCCTTGGGTAACGGTGAGGGGGTCTTCCCCGGCGGGACGGACCCGCTTTCGGCGGGGGTGTCCCGTCGCTAGCGTCGACGGTGGCGAATCCGCCGGATCCGGCGAGGCAGGGGTGAGTCATGACCGCAGTGATGATGACGGGAACGATGGACGAGCCCGGGCCCGTCTGGCTGACCGAGCGGGAGGTCGAGGTGCTGCGGGCGTGGCTGTGCACGGAGAGCAAGGCGTCCGCGGCGCGGGAGCTGTTCATCGCGGAGTGCACCGTCGCCGAGCACGTGGCGCGGGTCCGCGCCAAGTACGTCGCCGCGGGGCGGCATGCGACCACCAAGACGGCTCTCGCTGCGCGGCTCCTGCAGGACGGGCACGTCCGGCTCGACGAGTTGCGCTGAGGCCGGCGGTCATCCCTCGCCGAGCAGCGCGGCGCGCATCGACCCGACCTGGGCGCGCAGCGCCGTGACCACCGCGGCCACCTCGCGGCGCTGCGCCGCCTCGGGCCGCACCACCATCCAGTACTCGAGCCGGACGGACACCTCGTCGGGCAGCACCCGCACGAGGTCGGGGCGGCCGTCGGCGAGGAAGCAGGGGAGCAGGCCGAGACCGGCCCCGGCGCAGGTGGCCTCGACGTGCACGAGCACGTTCGTCGAGCTCAGCCGGTCCGCCATGCCGGGGACGAGCACGCGCGCGAGGTCGAGGTCGTCGACCGTGAGCATCGAGTCGATGAAGTAGACCAGCGGTCGTCCGGCGAGGTCGCGCGGCCGCTCGGGGGTCCCGTCGGTGGCGAGGTAGTCGCGGGAGCCGTACAGGCCCAGCCGGTAGGGCGCGAGGAGTTCGGGCTCCACCCGGTACGTCTCGGGCCGGCCCACCACCACCTCGATGTCCACGCCGGAGCGGGTCGACGGTGCGCGGCGCGTCACGGTCAGCAGGTCGACGGACAGCCGCGGATGCGCCCGGCCCAGTGTCGCGATCGCGGGCGCCACGACGCGGGCGCTGAACCCGTCGGTGGCGGCGATCCGTACCTTTCCGTGCAGGTCGTGGTCGGTGTCGGCGTCCAGGCCGTGCAGCACGGCCTCGATCCGCTCGGCGGCCCCGACCGCGGTCCGGCCGAGGTCGGTGAGCTCCCAGCCGGAGGCGGCGCGGGCCAGCAGCGGCCCGCCGAGCGTCTGTTCCAGCGCGGCCACCCGGCGCGACGCGGTGGTGTGATTGATGCCCAGGACATCGGCCGCCGCGGTGTAGCGGCCGGTCCGCGCGACGGCGAGGAGGGTGAGCAGCCCATCGGCGCTGGGGTTGGACATGTGCATGGATGCAGATCCGATCGGCGATCGTGGGCATTGTGTCTGCGATTTTATCCATACATACTTCGTGAAACATGGCATGGATCACATCTCGGTCCGGCTATGACCCATCGCACAAGGAGTAGGTATGGCGCAGTCCGACCTGGAGCGGCCCACCGGGCTGCGCAAGATCGTCGGGGCATCGATGGCCGGCACGGTCGTCGAGTGGTACGAGTTCTTCCTGTACGGCACGGCCGCGACCCTGGTCTTCAACAAGATCATGTTCCCGCAGGGCGGCAGCCCGTACGACCAGATCATCGCCGCCTTCATCACCTACGCGGTGGGTTTCGCCGCGCGGCCCGTCGGCGGCATCGTGTTCGGCCACCTGGGCGACCGGTTCGGCCGCAAGAAGCTCCTGCAGGTCTCGATCGTGCTGGTCGGCGCCGCCACCTTCCTCATGGGCTGCCTGCCCACCTTCGATCAGGTCGGCTATCTGGCGCCGACCCTGCTGGTGCTGCTGCGCTTCCTGCAGGGCTTCGCGGTCGGCGGCGAGTGGGGCGGCGCCGTGCTCCTCGTCGGGGAGCACAGCCCGAACCGATCGCGCGGCTTCTGGGCGTCGTGGCCGCAGGCCGGCGTCCCCGGCGGCAACATCGTCGCCACCGTCGTCCTGCTCATCCTGACCAGCGTGCTGTCCGATGCCGATTTCCTGGCGTGGGGCTGGCGGATCGCGTTCTGGCTGTCGGCGGTGATCGTCCTGATCGGCTACTACATCCGCACCCAGGTCGACGAGTCGCCGCTGTTCCAGGAGGCGCAGAAGGAGATCGAGGCCGAGAAGGCGGTGTCCTACGGCGTCCTCGAGGTGCTCAAGCGCTACCCGCGCGGCGTGCTCTCGGCGATGGGCCTGCGGTTCGGCGAGAACATCTTCTACTACCTGCTGGTGACCTTCTCCATCACGTACCTCAAGCTCGTGGTCAAGATGAGCACCACGCACATCCTCACCTGGCTGCTCATCGCGCACGCGGTGCACTTCGTCGTGATGCCGATGTTCGGCGCGCTCACCGACCGCGTCGGCCGCCGCCCCGTCTACTGGGCGGGCGCGGCGCTCTCGGCGACCTGGGGCTTCTTCGCCTTCCCCATGTTCGACACGGGCAGCAACGCCATGGTGGTCACGGCGATCACCATCGGCCTGGTCTTCCACGCGATGATGTACGCGCCGCAGCCCGCGATCATGGCCGAGGCCTTCCCCACCCGGATGCGGTACTCGGGCGTCTCCCTGGCCGCGCAGGTCACCGCGGTCGTGGCGGGCTCGCTCGCCCCGATCATCGCGACCAAGCTGCTCAAGGCCTACGACAGCTCGCTGCCGATCGCGTTCTACCTCGCCGCGGCGTGCGTCATCACGTTCGTCTCGGTCTTCTTCGTGCGCGAGACCCGCGGCATCAGTCTCTCCGAGGTCGACGCGCGGGACCGCCAGATGCTCGAGCGCGCCGCCGCGGACCTGCAGGTCAAGGCGTGAAGGCGCTCGTCACCGGCGGCGCCGCGGGGATCGGGGCGGCCGTCGCGCGCCGGCTGGCCGCCGACGGTGCCCACGTCACCGTCGTCGATCGCGACGGTGCCGCGGCCGCCCAGGTGGCGGCGGAGATCGGCGGCTCCGCGCTCGAGCTGGACCTGACCGACACGGCCGCGCTCGCGGACCTGCGTCTCGACGTGGACGTGCTCGTCAACAACGCCGGGGTGCAGCACGTCGCGCCGATCGAGGAGTTCGATCCGGCGTGGTTCCACCGGATCATGGCGCTGATGCTCGAGGCGCCCTTCCTGCTGACCCGCGCCGCGCTCCCGGCGATGTACGAGCGCGGCTCCGGCCGGATCGTGCACGTGTCCTCGGTGCACGGGCTGCGGGCCTCCAAGTACAAGGCGGCTTATGTCGCCGCCAAGCACGGCGTCGAGGGGCTGTCGAAGGTCACGGCGCTCGAGGGCGGCGAGCACGGCGTCACCAGCAACTGCGTGAACCCCGGCTACGTGCGCACCGCGCTGGTCGCGACACAGATCGCCGAGCAGGCGGCCGCCCACGGCATCACCGAGCAGCAGGTCTTGGGCGAGGTCTTCCTCGCCCGGTCCGCGATCAAGCGCCTCATCGAGCCCGACGAGGTCGCCGGCCTGGTCTCCTGGCTCTGCTCGCCCGGGGCCGCGATGGTCACCGGGGCGTCGTACACCATGGACGGAGGCTGGACCGCGAACTGAGCCGTGCCCGACGGTGCTCGTCACCGGGCCGGGTGGGGTGCAGCGGGACGATGGGCACCGTCGGGCCGAAGACGGAGGGGTATTCGCACAGTGAATAGCTCTCCCGTCAGAAACACCCCCTGACCTGTGCGAACCCAGCCATGCGTGGGGCGCATGGCTTTCAGGAGCAACCACATGCCCGCGCGGGGCCGCGAATCGGCCGCACCGCGCGTCGTGGCCCGTCGTCCTGGCAGTCTCCTGGGAGGTGTGCGCCGGAGTTGGAGCGGCACTGCGCCACCGGTTACCGTACGAAGCGGCCTGTGACCAGGTATTGCTGTGCTGTAGTAGGGATTGTTGATCAGTGGGTGTGGACCAGACGATGAGCGAACGCGGCGTCGAGCCGACGCCGGCAGCGGAGCCCGTGCCCCCCGCGACGCCGAAGCGCAAGGGCGGGCATCTCTACGAGCTCGACATCGTGCGCATCGTGACCTTCGCGGGCGTCATCTTCGATCACTGCGTCTCGGGCACCACGTTCCCGTTCAGCGTGGCGTCCAACGCGGTCCAGACGATCTTCCACTACACGCGCAACGCGTTCTTCGCGCTCACCGGATTCGTGCTGGTCTACCAGTACCGGGACCGGAAGCTGGATGCGGTGGATTTCTGGCGGCGCCGGTACAAGGCCGTCGGCCTGCCCTTCGTGACCTGGTCCGTCTTCTACTGGCTCTACCACATGTACGTCATGTGGCCGCCGGCGTTCTCCAACGTCTGGCGTACCTTCGAGACCTGGGAGTCCACGAAGGCGGCGCTCAAGGTGCTCGGGTACGACCTGCTCACCGGCGACGCCTGGTACCACCTCTACTTCGTCTTCGTGACGATGCAGGTGTACCTGATCTTCCCGCTGCTGCTGAAGTTCCTCCGCTGGACCATGGGCTACCACCGGTACATCCTGGCCGTCAGCTTCGTCTTCCACCTGGTCCTGCTGCACTACATGAGCAACGCCCGGCCGGAGATGTTCAACTACGGCCTGCTCGCCAAGCTGTGGAACCACCTCCCCGCCACGGTCTTCCCGTATCAGTTCTTCACGTTGCTCGGCTGCGTCGCGGCGATGCACATCGAGGCCGTCCGTGACGTGGTCGTGCGCTACCGCGGGCGGGTGATCACCGTGGCGATCGGCGTCGTGATGGCGACGCTGATCGTCTACGGCTCCAAGGTCAGCATGGACGGCATGTTCCCGACCGATGCCGCGAACGTCTTCCACCCCTATGCGGCCGTCATGTTCGTGATGATCATCCTCGCCCTCTACGCCGCGGGCACGTACTGGTCGGATCACCGCACAGCGGGCTCGTTCTGGGACGTCTTCCTCAAGACGGCCTCGGACCGCTCGTTCGGCATCTTCCTCGTGCACGCCTTCGCCCTGCAGGAGCTTGCGCCCACGATCCAGCGCTTCCGGTTCGACGTGTACGCCCCGATCGTCACGGTGTGCACCTTCGTCGTGACGGTCTTCTTCACCGTCGCGATGACGGAGGTCTTCCGCCGCACCCCGATCAGCCTGTGGTCCACCGGCCGGAAGATGATCCCGATGGCGAAGCAGAGCCTGCGGGTCTCGGTCGGCGTGGGCGCCGCGATGGTCGTGGTGGGCGCGGTGTTCTACTGGCCCTTCGATGTCCCGGCCGGCGCGGTCGCGGTCGTCCTCGGCGCAGTCCTGCTGGTGTGGCAGGCCCTGGGCCGGACGGTGTTCGCCGGACCGGCCGGCGCGCGCCCCTAGCTGCGCAGTTTCTTCAGTGCCCGGGTAGCCGCGTGGTACCCGCACATGCCGTGGGCGGCGGGTCCGGGTGGGGTGGCGGCGGAGCAGATGTACCTGCCGGGGACGCCGAGGTCGTAGGGCTGCAGGGTGATCCGGGGTCCGAAGATCAGCTGGAGCGGGTCCTTGGATCCGGTGTTGATGTCGCCGCCGACGAAGTTGGCGTTGTAGCGGGACATCTCAGTGGTGGAGCACACGGCGGTGCCGATGATGCGGTCGCGGAAGCCGGGGGCGAAGCGTTCGATCTGGGTGATGATGGCTTCGGTGGCGTCGCCGGGGTAGCCGTTCGGGACGTGGGCGTAGGTCCAGACGGGGTGGACGTCGCCGGCGCTGCGTGAGGGGTCGGCGAGATACTGCTGGCCGACCAGCACGAACGGGCGATCGGGCATCCGCCCGGCGGCGATGTCGCGCTCGGTCGCCGCCGTCTCGGCGAAGTCGCCGCCGAGGTGGACGGTGCTCGACCGGCGGGCCTCCGGGTTGGTCCAGGGCACGCCGCCGTGGACGGCGAAGTCGACCTTGAACGCGCCGGGGCCGCGCCGGAACCCCTCGAACGCCCGGCGGACCCGTGCCGGCATCGCATCGCCGACGATGCCCGCCACCTGCGCGGGGTCCAGATCGAAGAGCACGAGATCGCTGGATTCCATCTCGCGCAGGGCGGTCACCCGAACCTCGGTCTCGACGGTGCCGCCCAGCGCCAGTAGCTCGGCCGTCAGCGCGGCGGCGATCGCGCCGGACCCGCCCTCGGCGACCTGCCAGCCGTAGGCGTGGCCGGCCGACAGCAGGCCGAGGCCGATCGCGGAGGTCATGGGTTGGTGCAGGGGCCGGAAGGTGTGGGCCGCGATGCCGCCCCAGAGGGCTCGCGCCTGCGGCGTGCGGAACGCGCGGGCCAGGAGCGACGCGGGCAGCGGGGCCGCTGCCCCGAACCGGGCCAGGTGGATCGGGTGCTTCGGGACGCGGAGCAGGGGCGAGAGGATCGCGGGCCCCACCTTGTCGATGTTCCGGACGGTGCTGTCGAACAGGGCCCGCCACAGCGCACCGTCGGGGCCCATTCCGGCGGCCGTATCGCCGACGGTGCGCCGCAGCACCCCCGCCGTGCCGTCGTCGAGCGGCTGCACGCAGTCGATCTCGGCGGCGTGCCAGCGCAGTCCGTGCGTGGCCAGGTCCAGCGAGTTCAGGAAGGGGGAGCCCACGGCCATGGGATGCATGGCCGCGCAGTGATCGTGGATCAGGCCTTCGACGATGCCCTCGAAGGAGCGGATGCCACCGCCGACGGTGCCGGCCGCCTCGAGGAGCGTGACCTCGACGCCCTCGCGAGCCAGGGTGATCGCCGCGGCGAGGCCGTTGGGGCCGGCACCGACGACGGTGGCGGTGGTCATGCCTGAACCGCCGGGCGGCCGGTGCGGATCGTCGACCAGGTGGGGGTGTGCGGGGCGGGGCCGTCGGGCAGCCAGGGTTGGGTCTCGGCGACCTCGTGCACGTTCCAGGTGCCCTCCTCGACGACGCCGAGGGCGGCGTCGATCACCTTGTACGCCTGTGTCTTCTTATGCACGGGTTGGGATTCGACCCACACGATGACGCATTCGCCGGGCTCGAAGCGGGCCTCGTCCTGCACGGCGCGGATCATCTCCTCGTTGTGCATGTGTCCGTCGCCGAAGTTGAAGCCGAGGATCGAATTGCAGAGGAACTCGGCCTCGCGGACGGTGCGGGTGTCGATGTCGGGCAGGGTGGCGAGCAGTACCGAGAAGAGACCGCGGCCCTGGCTGTGCAGCGACCGCCAGCCGATCGTCATCTGCAGGGTGATCTCCGCCCACAGCGGCGGGTACCCGGCGGCGATGAACTGGTCGATCTGATTCGGGGCCGAACGGGTCACCCGGTTGAGCTTCTCCTCCGCACCCGGGGTGAAGGTCCACAGCGCGGTGGCCCAGTTGCCGGCGTACTGGCGCATCGAGGGCAGGAACGAGACCTTGTCCGGGCGGAAGTTGCCGAGGATCGGGAAGAAGGCGAGGCCCGCGGTGATGACGATCGCCAGCCAGGCCGGGTTCATGTCCCACAGGGCGTAGCCGCTGTCGGCGGGGAAGCCGATGAACAGGAATATCGCGGTGTAGCCGAACAGCAGGTTCCACTCCAGCGGCACGGCGAGCGGGAAGGTGGAGATGATGAACAGGTGGTAGAGGCACATGAACACGGCGGCCACGACGGTCACGGTGCGGTTGGTCGAGAACAGCAGGATCAGCGGGGCGATGATCTCAACGACCACACCGGGTCCGTGCGCCATGAACCGTGCGAGCCCGGACGGACGCATGTCCTGCGAGAAGTCCTTGTACTGCAGCTTCTTGAACCAGCTGCCGGGCACGAGCGGGCTGTTGGAGACCATGGGCGGGATGACCATGGTGAAGTGGTGGTTGCACTTGGACAGGCCTGCGCCGACCCACACCACGCCGATGACGAGCTTGAGCGCGATGATCATGTTCTCGAAGCCGTGGTCGCCGAACAGCAGCGGCAGAATCGCGAAGGCCAGCATCGGCGGGAGGTACTGCTCGCCGCGCGCGGCGAGGAAGATCGTCTTGTCCCGCAGGCCGATCAGGACCAGCAGCACGATCGGGGCGACGAGGGCGGCGGGCTGCATCAGGCCGTGAGTGGGATCGATGCCCAGCGTGGCCATCGCGGTGGTGAAGCCGCCGATGTCGGTGGTTCCGGGCAGGGCGATGCCGACCAGCAGTGAGACCAGCATGGCCAGGTACACGAGCACGTCGAAGACGGTGCGGCGGTCGCCGTTGGTGCCGGGCATCCACTTCCAGGGGCGGAGGCGGATGGTTCCGGGCTTGGCCCAGAACAGGATTCCGCCGGTCATGGGCTTCGCCTTGCCGGCGAGCGGACCCCACGATCCGGCGACGCCGATGGCCTCGAGCAGCACCGTCCACAGGACGAGCTTCTGGTACACGATCGGCTGGTTCCACCACTCGCCGAGGGCGAAGGGCTGCGTGCCCGAGGTCAGCGTCGCGAGGGCAACGCCGCCCAGGCCGTAGAAGACGAACAGCTTGACGACGTAGATCACGTGGATCATGTACGGGGTGCCGAAACCGAACTCGGCCCACTGGGTGCTGAGGACGCGGATGCGCTCCATGAGAGGGCGCTGGAGGAATTCCTCGGGTTCCACTGCCGGGAACACCGGATCCTTGAATCCCATGATGACTCTCCTTGTTCAGATGGTGCGTGGAGTGAAGTGATGTGACTAGGACGCCGTGACCGGGGGAGTGATGTGGCCCCGCAGGGTCGGTTTGTCGAGCTTGCCGACGGCGTTCTTGGGGAGGCTCGGGAGAATCGTGATCTCCACGGGCAGTTTGTATTTCGCCAGCCGGGTGGCGGCGTGCGTGAGGATGGCGTCCGGATCGAGCGCGGGACCGTCGGTGAGCGCGACGAACAGGACGGGTACCTCGCCGAACCTCGGGTCCGGCCGGCCCACGACGGCCGCCTCGGCGACCCGGGGCAACTGGTAGATCACGGACTCGATCTCCTTGGGGTAGAGGTTCTCCCCACCCCGGATGATGATGTCCTTCGCGCGGTCGACGAGGGTGAGATAGCCGTCCTCGTCGAGGAAGCCGATGTCGCCGGTGCGGAGCCGGCCGTCCACGAGCGTGGACGCCGTGTCCTCGGGACGATGCAGATAACCGCGCATCACGTTCGGTCCCTCGATCACCACGTCGCCGGGCTCGCCGGCGGGCAACTCGGCACCGTCGGGGCCCAGCACCCGGACGGTGACGCCGGGGATCGCGGGACCGACGGTGCCGGGCTTGCGGACCCCGTCGAACGGGTTGACCGTGGCGACGCACGTGCACTCCGAGAGGCCGTAGCCCTCCACCAGCGGGAAACCGAAGCGCCGCTCCACCTTCGCCAGCAGCTCGACGCTGGCCGGAGCCGCGCCGCAGACGCCGAAGCGGATCGACGAGGTGTCCGGTCGCACGTCGGCGGGGAGATCCGCGAGCATCTGGTAGATCGTGGGCACCGCGGAGAAGTAGGTGGGCCGCACCTGCTCGACCTGTGGGAAGAAGGCGTCCGGGCGGAACCGGCCAGCCACCGTCGTCCGGCCGCCCGCCAGCAGCGGCGAGAGGGTCCCGGCGATGATCCCGTTCGCATGGAACAGCGGCAGGATCAGCAGGCTGTGATCCGCCGGTGTGAGGCCCAGCGCCGCGACCACGGAGTCGCATTGAGCGCTCAGGTTTGCGTGGTCGAGGCGCACCCCCTTCGGGCGGCCGGTGGTGCCCGAGGTGTAGATCAGCAGGGCGAGGTCGTCGTGCGCGGCGACGGAGGGGGCGGTGCGGGCCCCGTCCAGATCGTGGGTGAGGAGGAGCGGGGCGCCGAGATCGTCGCCGCGGTGGTTGTCGGTGACCAACACCGACGAGCCCGCGTCGGTCACCTGGTACCGCACCTAGTCGGCCGTGAGCGCGGGGTTGATCGGCGTGACGGCCGCGCCGAGCCGCCACGCCGCGAACAGGGTGACGATGAGATCCGCGGTGTTCGGCAGCAGCACCGCGATCACATCGCCACGGCCGACGCGGCGATCGGCGAGGGCCGCGGCCGCACGCTCGATGAACTGGTCGAACTCCGCGTTGTCCAGGCTCCGGCGGTCGTCCGCGATCGCGGGCGCCGACGGTGCGGTGCGGGCGCGGTGCGCGGGCAGGAGTGCGAAGTGCATGGGGTGGCCTTCCGGAGTCGTGGCGTGGCTGCTGATGGGAAGAAATCTAGGCCCACGTGACCGACGTCACATCGTCCGCGAGGCCCAACCTTCCCGCGCGCGTTGTCCCCGACGAACAACGACGGGTTTCGCTGATCGCGCCGTCCGGGTGGGCGGCGGTGGCTACGCTCGGGCCCATGTCGGGTACTGAGGGCGTCGCGTCCGCCGCGTCGGCGGTGATCGTGCGGATGGAGCCCCGCGTCGCCGAGGTCACCGACGCGGTCCGGGACGTGATCCTGGCGCAGATTCCCGAGCTGCGGGGCGACACCCAGCTGGTGGAGCTGTTGCGGGCCAGCGTCGAGGGCAACATCGTCACGATCTTCGCCGCCATCCGGCACGGGATCGACGTCGCGGGTGTGACCGCCCCGGTAGCGGCCGTCGAGTACGCGCGCCGTCTCGCGCAGCACGATGTGACGCCCAATGCCCTGGTCCGGGCGTATCGACTGGGTCAGCAGGAGTTGCTGCGCCTGGTCTTCGCGGAGGTGCGGGCGGGCGGTCTGGATTCCGACACCGCACTGGAGGTCTTCGAGGCCACCTTCACTGCGACCTCGCAGTACATCGACTGGATCTCCGAGCAGGTCGTCGAGGTCTACCGGCGGGAACTGGACCGCTGGCGGGAGAGCCGGGAGCGGATCCGTGGCGATCAGATCCGCAGGATCCTGTCCGGCAGTACGGATTCCCGAAGCGTCGACGAGCTCAGCGGTGCGCTGCGCTATCCGCTGCGGGAGCGCAGCCTCGCGGTCATCATGTGGTACCCGAAGCCGGAGCTCGAGCGCGGCGAGCTGATCGGCATGGAGCGCTTCCTGCACCTCGCTGCGAAGCAGGTCGGAGCGGCGTCCGCGCCCCTGTTCATGGCGCACGATCGGCAGACCGCTTGGGGCTGGATCCCGCTGTCCGCCAGGACGGCCGACGGTGCCGTGGAGACTCTGCGCGCCCTCGGCGCATCCGATGAGCAGGCGCCGTCACTCGCGATCGGCGCTCCCCGCAGTGGGGTGGCGGGCTTCGTGCGCTCGCACGAGTTGGCCGAGCACGCCCGCGCGGTCGCGGTGCGCGCACCGGGAGAGGACAGGGTGACGGTCGCCAGCGGCGACGTCGGCGTCGTCATCGCCGCTATGCTCGGGGGCGATCTCTCGACGGCGGACGTCTGGGTGCGCGAGGTGCTCGGGCCGCTCGCCGAGCCCACGGAATCGGATGCGCACCTGCGGCATTCACTGCAGGTCTTCCTCGAGGCCGGTTCCAGCTTCACCGCGGCGGCGCCGCTGCTGCACCTGCACACCAACACGGTGAAGTACCGGGTACGCAAGGCCATCGAGCGCCGGGGTCGCCCGCTCGAGGACGGCCGCCTCGACGTGGAGATCGCGCTGTTGCTGTGCCGCCGCTTCCCGACGATCACGGGGCCGAACTGGCGCTGAGTCCTTCGTCGCGGCGGACAACGGACGACGCAGTTTCGGTCCCCGCGGGACATGGGCACGGCACCGTCGGGACCCTAGCGTGGGAAGGAGAGCACGCGCGACGGAAGGAATCCCATGCCAGCCTCCCTCATCCCCGCACCGGGGCCCGGGGCCTTCGCGGGCCGTACGGTCGTCATGTCCGGCGGTAGCCGCGGTATCGGCCTGGCGATCGCGGTCGCCCTCGCCGAGCGCGGCGCGAACATCGTGCTCCTGGCCAAGACCGACGATCCCGATCCCCGGTTGCCGGGCACGATCCACACCGCGGTCGCCGAGATCGACGGTGCCGCCGGGCGTGACGGCGCCGCCGTCGGCGTGGTCGGCGACCTGCGCTCCGATGAGGACATCGCCCGGCTGGTGGCGACGGCGGTGGACCGGTTCGGTGGGATCGACGTGTGCATCAACAACGCCAGCGTGTTGAGCACCATCCCCACGGCGGAGATCACGATGAAGCGCTACGACCTCACACAGCAGGTGAACACCCGCGGCACGTTCGCGCTGACGAAGGCGTGTCTGCCGCATCTCGAGCGGGCCGACGGTGGCCGGGTGATCACGCTGTCGCCGCCGCTGAACCTGTCCCCGGACTGGCTGGGCCGCTACCCGGCGTACATGCTGGGCAAGTACGGGATGTCGCTGCTCACCATGGGATTCGCGGCGGAGTTCGCGGATCTCGGGATCGCGGCGAACTGCCTGTGGCCGGAGACGACGATCGCGACGGCCGCCGTGCAGAACCTGCTCGGCGGCGACGAGGCCACCGCCCACGCACGGCATCCGCAGATCATGGCGGACGCCGCGGCGGTACTGCTGGCGCAGCCGCTCTCCGTGACCGGGCGGTGCTTCCTCGACGCCGAGCTCGTGCGCGGTGCGGGCGTCACGGACCTGAGGCCCTACGGCGGCGCGGACCCGATCGACTACGACCTGTTCGTCGACCCGCCCGCGTGACGACCTCGGGTTCCTCGCGCGACGTTTCACGCGTGCCGAATCCACATTTCCCCTTCGCCAATTGACCGACCGATCCTCGCGCTCGACACTGAAGTGAGACCCCGCTCACACCGGAACAACAGTGACGTGAGCGCCGTTCCAGCGCGAGGACCGAGGCGAAAAATGTGGCAGGACAACACTGACCGTTTCTACATCGGAGGCGCGTGGCGACCGGCGGCGTCCGCCGAGACGGTGGATGTCGTCTCCCCGACGACCGACGAGACGATCGCCCGCGTCGCCCTCGGTGCACCGTCGGACATGGACGCCGCGGTCGCCGCGGCACGCGATGCGTTCGATCGCGGTCCGTGGCCCCGTATGTCCGTCGCGGAACGCGCGGCCCTGATTCGGGGTTTCCGGGATCGGCTGGCCGGTCACGGCGAGCAGATCGCCGTCACCGTGACGACCGAGATGGGGTGTCCGATCACCCAGACGCGTGCCGCTCAGGTGGGAGCGTCGACAGCGCTCCTCGATATCAATCTCGAACTCGCCGAGCAGTATCCGTGGCGCTACACCCGCTCCGGTCGTACCGGCAACGCCGTCGTCCTGCGCCGACCGGTTGGTGTCGTCGCCGCGATCGTCCCGTGGAACTCCCCGGTCGCGGTCGCGATGCTCAAGCTCGCGCCGGCACTGGTCGCCGGGTGCACCGTCGTGCTCAAGCCGGCTCCGGAGTCCCCGCTCAGCGCCCACTTCCTCGCTCGTGCGGCCGCGGAGGCGGGACTCCCTCCTGGCGTGCTGAACATCGTCGCCGCGGATCGGGCTGCGGGCGAACACCTCGTCACCCATCCCGGCGTGGACAAGGTTTCGTTCACCGGTTCCACCACCGCAGGACGACGGATCGCATCGGCGTGCGGCAATGATCTGCGCAGGGTCACTCTGGAACTCGGCGGCAAGTCCGCCGCCATCATCCTCGACGACGCGGATCTCGATGCGGCCGTCACGTCACTGCGGGGCGCCTCGTTCCGCTACAACGGGCAGGCCTGCGTCGGCAAGACGAGGATCATCGCGACTCGGCGCCGATACGCCGAGGTGGTCGACGCGCTCACCGCGATGGTCGGTGACCTGCGTGTCGGCGACCCGGCGGACCCTGACACCGAGATCGGTCCGCTGGTCAGTGCCCGGCAGCGCGATCGCGTCGAGACCTACATCGCGCAGGGGCGCGCCGAAGGTGCGCGAGTCACCGTCGGCGGTGGGCGCCCCGCCGATCGTCCGGCCGGCCAGTTCGTGCAGCCGACGGTGTTCGCCGACGTCCGCAGCGACATGGTGATCGCGCAGGAGGAGATCTTCGGCCCGGTGATCTGCGTGCTCACAGCTGATGACGAGGACGAGGCGATAGACATCGCGAACGACTCGGCGTACGGCCTGTCCGGAGCCGTGTACAGCGCCGACCTCGACCACGCCTTCGCGGTCGCCCAGCGAATCCGTACCGGCGGCGTCGACATCAACGGCGCGGGCATCGGTTTCCACGCCCCGTTCGGCGGCGTCAAACGCAGCGGGATCGGCCGCGAGGCCGGCCTTGAGGGGTTCGACGCGTTCGTCGAGACCACCTCGTTCGGCGTCACCGCCGAAGCGCTCGAGCACCTCTCCTGACATCCGTTCAGTCATTCCCTCACTAACCCGTCCCACCGAAGGAAAAGCCATGCCCGCGATCAAGCTCCACCCTCTCGACGGCGCCGTCATCACGCTCGACTCCGGCCTCATCACGATGGGGACGCACGGCCCGCTGAGCGTGCCCATCCCCACCTTCCTCATCGAACACGAGCGCGGCCTCATCCTGTTCGACACCGGGCTGGTTCCCGAGACCTGGGACGACCCGCGCTCCGTGTACGGCGACCTCGTGGACGTCTTCTCCCTCGACTGCCCGCCGCAGAACACCCTTGTCAAGCAGATCAACAAGGCCGGCTTCCAGCTCTCCGATGTCACGCACGTGGTGATCTCGCACTCGCACTTCGACCACACCGGCGGGATGTACCTGTTCCCCGATGCGCAGTTCTACATGTCCGAGGTGGACATCCGCTACGCGTTCTGGCCGGACCCGCCGTTCCGCGGCTTCTACCGCGCCGCGGATTTCGAGAAGACTCGTGCGTTCTCCTGGAACCCCCTCCGCGAGGACGTCGACCTGTTCGGCGACGGCAGCATCGTCCTGTACCAGACTCCGGGCCACACACCGGGCGAGATCAGCATGCTGGTCGAGCTGCCCAGCCAGAAGTTCCTGATCACGGGCGACACCGTCCATCTGCGATCCGGCGTGCAGTACGAGTGCCCGTGTCCCGTCGACTACAACGCGCACGAGGCCGTCGTATCGATCCAGCGGATCAAGCAGATCGCCGCGAGCACGCAGGCCCGGATCTGGGTGCTCCACGACCCCGAGGACTGGGCGGAGCTCGGCGGCACCACGCATTCCTGACCCCGGCGACTCGGACCGGAGAAGACATGACCAGCACGATCACGGCCCGCGTGGCCGCCCACGTCGCCGCGGTCGCCGCGCGCGACCTCGACGACCTCGACGTCGAGGCACTGCGCCGCCTGCTGCTCGACAACCTCATCGTCACGCTGTGGGGCGCGACTCGACCCGTCACGCGTGACATCGCCGCGTGGACGGAGAGATTCGCCGGGTCGGGGACAAGCGCGGTACTCGGCCGTTCGTGGACGACGGAGGCGTCGATCGCCGCGCTCGTGCACGGAACCGCCGCGCACGGCTACGAACTCGACGACACGCACAACGGCACCGCGAGCCACCCCGGGGCGCCGCTCGTCGCCACCGCCCTCGCGGTCGCCGCCGAGCCCGGCCCGACGGTGCGTCCGGCCCACTTCCTGCAGGCGCTCGCGGCGGGGTACGAGGCGATGACGCTGCTCGGCGAGGCATCGGGCGGAATGTCGGCCGTGCACAGAGGGTTCCATCCGACGGCGTTGTACGGCGCGTTCGGCGCAGCCGTCACGACGCTGGCGTTGCGCGCCCTGCGCCGGGACCGCTCGGTGGATCCTGATGCGGTGGTGACCGCCTGGGGCCACGCGCTGTCGATGCCGTCGGGTTCGATGCAGTTCTCCGTCGAGCCGACGGGCGGCGAGATCAAACGCGTGCACGCGGGCCTGGGGGCGCACAACGGGATCCGGGCCGCGGACTTCAGCGCACTGCCGGGCGTCACGGCGCCCCGGGCTGCGATCGAGGGGACCTACGGAGTGGCGGCCTCCTTCGCCGGACCGCTGCGTGAGCCGAACCTGGGTCGTGGGCTCCGGATCCACGAGCTGGCGCTCAAGCCGTACTCGTGCTGCCGCCTGTTCCACTCGACCATCGATGCGCTCCGCGAGGCCACCGCCGGCTTCACTCTGCCGGTCGAGCAGATCGCCGACATCGAGATCGCAGGGCCGAGGCTGGTGGAGGAGCAACACATGGGTCGCGCGGAGTCTCCGATGGCGGCCCAGTACAGCTGCCCCTACATCGTCGGTGCGACCCTGGCGTACGGGCCGAGCCGCTACGACGCCTACGGCGAGGCCTTTCTCGCCGACCGGGCGATCACGTCGATCGCGGACCGGGTGAGGTTCCGGCTCGACCCGGAGCTGGAGAAGCGCTACTACCCCGATCACTTCGCGTCCGCGGTGCGGCTCACCACGGTCGACGGTGCCGTCCGCACCGCCATGGTCGTCGACAGCCTCGGGACCGCGGAACACCCGCTCTCGGTCGACGACATCGGCGACAAGGCCGACGGCCTCGCCGCGTTCGGGCTCCAGGGCGTTGCGGACCGGCTGCGTGCAGTGATCTTCAGCGACGCAGGGCCTTCCGCCCTGGCCGAGGCTCTACACCGAGAGGCGTCGGCGGTCGTCACCCGCTGAGCACCACCATCACAGAACGAAGGGAACGACGGACATGAACCGGCTAGTGGGCAAGGTAGCGCTGATCACTGGCGCGGCATCGGGGATGGGGGCGGCGGATGCCCGCCTGTTCGGCGCCGAGGGCGCCGACGTGGTCGTCACCGACATCCGGGGCGACGCGGCGCGGGCGGTGGCCGACGAGATCACCGCGGCGGGCGGGAGCGCCATCGCGATCGAACTGGACGTGACCGACGCGGCGCGCTGGCGCGAGGTCACCGCCCAGGCCGTCGCGCACTTCGGCAAGCTCGACATCCTGGTCAACAACGCCGGCCTGCCGGGGACCCCGGAGACCTGGGACGCCGCGAAGCTCGACGACTTCGACCGGCTGATGAAGCTCAACGTCTACGCCCAGTTCCATGGAATCCAGTCCGTACTACCCCACTTCGATGCGGCGGGAGGCGGCAGCATCGTGAACATGTCGTCCATCGCAGGCATCATCGTGTGGCCGAACCTGCACCCGGCGTACGGCGCTTCCAAGGCCGCCAATCGGTTGCTGAGCAAGAACGCCGCGGTCGACCTCGCCCAGCGCGGGATTCGGGTGAACTCGGTGCACCCGGGCCTCATCCACACACCGCAGAGCGACTACCTCGTGCAGGAGCCGGAGGTCATCAAGGCGCTGCTCGCGGCGATCCCGATGGGGCGTGTGGGGCAGCCGGAGGAGGTGGCACAGCTGGTACTCTTCCTCGCCAGTGATGAGGCGTCGTACATCACCGGCCAGGAGTTCAACATCGACGGCGGCTACACCACGATCTGACGATTCCGTGGCGCGCCCGGCGTTCTCAGCGCCGGGCGCGTTCGGTCACCTCGCGCATGAACGCCCGCGCGAGCGGGCCGGCCTCGCGGCCCTTCCGGACCGCGAGATAGACACTCCGAACGGCCCAGTCCTCGTCGATTCCGAGCGTGCGTACGCTGGACGGATTCGCCTGTGTCAGGAGGTTCCTCGGGACCACCGTGACTCCAAGACCGGCCTGCACCATGCCGACGGCCACCTCGCCGGTCCGGACCACGTGACTGACCACCAGGTCTCGCCCGAGAGAGCGCGCGCCGTCGGCGAAGGCGGGCGCGAGAGTGCCGGTGGCGATGAGACCGCTGTCCAGCAGCTGTCCGAATCCGACCGAATCGATCTCCGCGAAAGCGTGATCCACCGGGACGACCGCGATCAGAGGTTCGTCGTAGAGGAGCGCGACCGCCAATTCCTCGTGCCCGGGGTACGCACCGACGCAGGCGAAGACACCCAGATCCGCGGACGTGCCGATGACGGCATCGACCACCTCCGAGTTGTCCGCCTCGCGAAGGGATAGTTCGACATCCGGCCGCTCGGCGACGAACAGCCGGACCGCGGGAGCGACCACGTCGACGATCACCGAGTGCGCCGCCCAGACCGAGAGGCTGTGCTCGATCGTCGTCGTCGCGTCGAGCAGCGCCGAGTGCATGTCGGTCACTTCGCTGAGGACGGCGCGGGCGCAGCGTTCGACGATCTCGCCCATCGCGGTCGGATGCACGCCGCCCCGGCCCCGCTCGAGGAGCGGCGTGCCGACCGCGTCCTCGAGTGTCTGGATCCGTTTCGTCGCGGTCGATGCGGCGATGTGCTCGCGCGCGGCCGCGAGGCCGATCTGTTTCTCCTCGATCGCGGAGACGAACAGCCGCAGGCTGAACAGGTCGACCTGGCGGATCAGGTTCGACAGGCTCAGTGGACTCACCCCTCCAGGTTATGCACGGACCCCGTGACAGGTCGGGGAACCTGTCACGGGGTCCGTGCCCGGGCGGACCGGAATTTACTCGGCGGCCACCGGATCAGTCTCCTGCTCGGGTCTGGCGGCCGGGCCGGAGGCGCGCGAGGTCACCGCCAGCAGGAGGACCAGGACGGCACCGATGAGGGCGGGAACCATGAAGGCGATCAGACCGTCCCGCGCGGTCGCGAAGATGGCGCCGATCTGCGGGGCGAGGATCGCACCGAAGCGACCGAGGCCGAGGGTGAAGCCGATCGCGGAACTGCGTGCGGCGGTGGGGTAGTGGGCGGCGATGACGCCGTACATCAGCGTCGACGTACCGACGGTGCCCACGCCGGCGAAGAACGCTCCGACGAAGATGCCGACCGCGCCGATATCCTCGCCGTACGCGAGGAACAGCAGGGAAGCCGCGCCGAGGACGAAGTACGGGACGATGGTCTTGGTCGCGCCGCCGCGATCGACGAGGATGGCGCCGATGATGGTGCCGACCGCGGCGCCGATCTGCAGCATGAGCAGAGCCATCGTGCCCTGCGTCCCGCCGAAGCCCATGCTGCTGATCATGCTCGGGAGCCAGGTGTTGGGGCCGTACACCAGGACCTGGGTGCAGAACATGATGATGGTGAAGATGATCGTGGAGACCAGGAATCTGCGGGAGAGGACGAGGCGGTATCCGCTGCGGTTGTCGGCGGCTTCATGCGCGCGCTGCTCGTCCTGGAGCGTCTCGAAGTCGAGTCGGTAGGTCCTCGCGATCGTCTCGGCCTCCTCTTTCCGGCCCCGGTGCAGCAGGTAGCTCGGCGATTCGGGCAGCAGGAAGTACATGAGCGGTACCACGACGAGGAATGCAGCAGCGATGCCGTAGAGGATCCGCCAGTCCTCCGCGGGCGCACCGGCCTTGGCCGCGGCCTTGATGGCTGCGGCGCTGGGGAGGATCGCCAGCGCGGCGAGCGCGGTGATGATCCCGCCCGCCGGGTAGCCGGTGAGCGTGATCCCGTTGAAGAGCTGCCGGTTCTTGCGGGGGGCGAACTCGGCGGTCAGGGCAACGGCGGAGGGCACGACGGCCCCGAGGCCGATGCCGGCCGCGATGCGGAAGAAGCCGAAGGACGCGAAGTTCGGCGCGAGGGCGCAGGCCGTGCACATGATGGAGAACCACGTCGACCCGCCGAGCATCACGACCCGGCGCCCGAACCGGTCGGCGAGCGGGCCGGCGACGAGGAAGCCGACCATGAGGGCGGCGAGGGTCGCGCTGTGCACGTTCGCGAGGGCGGACTTGCTCAGGCCCCACTGGGCCATCAGCGACGGGAGGGTCGCTCCGTAGATGATGAGGTCGAAACCGTCCGCGAGGATGGT
This sequence comes from Tsukamurella sp. NPDC003166, assembly GCF_040611135.1. Lineage (NCBI taxonomy): Bacteria > Bacillati > Actinomycetota > Actinomycetes > Mycobacteriales > Tsukamurellaceae > Tsukamurella > Tsukamurella sp. NPDC003166. The sequence goes on along the minus strand of NZ_JBEXNL010000009.1, from coordinate 147,462 downwards.
CAGGAAGCAGAAGGCGAGAACGACCACGCTACTTCGTGGCGATGTGTTTGATGGCATGGGCTTCGCTTTCTGCGGTGTGGCCGGATCTCGGTGCTCGAGAGAACCGGGACGTCGATCGATGTGATTGGCGTCACCGGAGCAACGGTAGGGTCGACCGCCTCGAATCCAGCAGTGGTGTTCCCTGGAACTGGTCAGGAGGCCAGGTTGTTTTCGCGGTACGCATTCGGGGATTCGATTCGGCCCGCGTTCTTCCTTTCTGCAGGTAATGTGCTCTGGCTCGTGAGTCGACACCGCAATCGATTCACGCGATTCGAATCGACGATTTCCTATTCGTCCATTGAGCTGTGTTGTGACCGCCGTTACATTGGCGTCCAGTCCTGTTTCTGGTCGAGAGAGCGTTGAGTGATGGTCGAGTTGCCGTTGTCCGGGATCACCGTCGTGGAGCTGGGGGACAGTGCGTCCGCCCCGTTCGCCGGGCAGGTGCTCGCGGGTCTGGGAGCGGATGTGTGGAAGGTCGAGCGGCCGGCAGGCGACTCGGCGCGCGGCTGGGGTCCCAGCCAGTGGCGCGGCGAGGGGGCCGCCTTCCATGCGCTCAACCGCGGTAAGCGCATGATCTCGATCGACATCAAGGATCCGGAGCAGTTGGCCAAGCTCCAGCGCCTGATCACGGAGCGCGCCGACGTCTTCCTCCACAACCTGCGGCCCGGCAATTCCGTGAAGTACGGGCTCGATGCGGCATCGCTCCGGGCACGGAATCCGGAGTTGATCCATTGCGAGCTGGGCGCCTTCGGTCATCTCGGGCCGTTGAACACCGAGCCGGGCTACGACCCGCTCATGCAGGCGTTCTCCGGCATCATGTCGATCACCGGGGAGGCCGACGGTGCGCCGGTGCGGGCGGGCGTGTCCATCATCGACTTCGGCTCGGGAATGTGGTCGGTCATCGGCATCCTGGCAGCGCTGTTCCGCAGGGCCGGGAGCGGGGCGGGAGCCGCGATCAACAGTTCCCTGCTGGAGACGGCGATCGCCTGGAACGCCGTGGCGATCGCGGGGTTCAACGCGGACGGCAACCCGGGCGAGCGCCACGGCTCGGGCATCTCGTTCATCGTGCCGCACCGCGGGTTCCGGTGCTCCGACGGCGATCTGATCATCAGCTGCGCGAACGACCCGCTCTTCGCGAGACTGGCGGAGGCGCTGGGCCATCCGGAATGGGCGACCGACGAGCGGTTCGCGACGAACGCGGCCCGGCTGGTGAACCGCGCCGAGATCGAGCGGCTGATCGGCGAGACGGTCGCCGGCAACACCCGCGACCACTGGCGCGATCTGCTACGACCGTACGGCATTCCCGCTGCCCCTGTGCAGACGACGTCGGAGCTCCTGGCGCACGAGCAGACCGCGGCGCTCGGCATCGTCGCCGCGCCGGAGGGCGAGGACGACATCGCGACGGTCGGTGTTCCGCTGTCCTTCGACGGCCGGCGCCCGCCGCCGCTGCACTCAGCTCGCCGGGTCGGTGCGGACGACGCGGATCTGGACGAGCTGCTGCGCAGCTGAATTCGCACCACGACGGTGCCGGCCGGTTCCGACCCGCCACCACTGTGATTCGACCCACGGAAAGCGCTGCTTTCCGAATCGTTGATTGAATCGCACTGTGACCGTCGTTACATTGTCATCCATAAGGTGGGGTGCATCGCATCCGACGAATCGCGGGCGGAGTTGACATGGTTTTCAGTCTGAATCGGATGGTCGTGGGCGCGGGCTCGTCGATGGTGGAGCGATAATCGTCATGGGACCGTTGGATGACGTGGTGAACGCGGCGCGGGGGGTCGGTGCCACCGCCCGGAACGTGGGGGAGTACCTCCGGTACGGCGGCCTGGACATCGAGTTCGAGTATTCGCCGTACGAGGTGGTCGCGCAGGCCCCGATGTACCGCCTCCGCCGGTACTTCCCGGACGACCTGCCGTCGACATCGGCTCCGTCGCTGGTGCTGGTGCCGCCGTTGATGATGATGGCCGATGTCTACGACGTCGCGCCGAAGGCGAGTGCCGTGCGGGCGATCCACGAGCAGGGCATCGACGTCTGGGTCGTGGATTTCGGCCGGCCGGAGAAGGAACCGGGTGGGATGAGCCGGACGGTCGCGGACCACATCATCGCGGTAGCCGACGTGGTCGACGTCGTCCGCGGTGTCACGGGCCGGAACGTCACGCTGAGCGGGTACTCGCAGGGCGGCATGTTCAGCTACCAGGCGACCGCCTACCGGCAGGGCGACGGAGTCGACTCGATCGTCGCCTTCGGCACGCCCGTGGATTTCGGGGCCGCACCGCTGCCGACGCCGTTGATTCCGGTGTCCGCGCAGTCGTACACCCACCTCGCCGGGGGCGCCGTGCAGACCGGTGTCCTGCCGCACGTCGCGATTCCACGGTGGCTGATCAAGACCGCGACCCGTCTGACCGACCCGGTCCGGGTCGCGGAGTTCCAGTGGAAGTACTACCGGACTCTGCACGATCGGGAGGCGCTGCTTCCCGCCGAGCAGCAGCGGCGGTTCCTCGCGAAGGAGGGGCTCACGGACTACCCGGGCACCGCGCTCGCGGGTCTCGCGGACCTGGTGGCGACCAATCGGATGATGGTCGGCGGCCAGGTCGTGGGTGATCGGGTGATCGCGCTGGCCGACATCGAGGCGCCCGTCCTGCTCATGCTGGGGGAAACGGACCGCGAGGGCCACCCGGATGCCGCCCGAGCCATCCGGAGCGCAGCGCCGCGCGCGGACGTGTACGAGGTGTTGATCCCCGTCGGGCATTTCGGACTCGTCGCAGGCAACGGCGCGCGGCGCAACTCCTGGCCGCGGGTCGCGGCATGGCTACGGTGGCGCGCGGGTGAGGCGGAACTTCCTGCCGACATCCGGCCGGCGGAGCTGGCGCCCCCCGGACGCACCTGGACAGCCGGAGTGAACTCGCAGCGAGCCCAGGCCGTGGTCGACGGCGTGGTGGACGTCGCCCACGACGCCCTCAGTTCGGTCGGACGGATCGTGGACGAGGTGTCCGGCGTGGCGCGGGAACACCTGGGCCAGCTGCCGGTGGTGGGTTGGATCGACCAGTTCCGACCGGATTCCGCGGACACGGTGAGCACGTTGATCGCTCGACATGCCGCCGATCGCGCCGACGCCCCGGCCCTGTTCTTCCGCGATCGCGTTGTGACCTGGCGTGCTCTGGACGCCGAGGTCGAGGACGCCGTACGGCGATTGCTCGGGGTCGGCGTCCGCGCCGGCGAACGCGTGGCGGTGCTGCTCCCGGCATCGGACGAGGCCCTCGTACTCTCCGCGGCATTGATCCGGCTCGGCGCGATCGTCGCGCCCGTTCGTCAGGGCGGCGATCCCGCCGCCGTCGCGCCCGCCGTCCTGCTCACCGACGCTGCCGGCGCGCGCGCGGTGCAGGCCAATGGATTCCGTGGTGTCGTCACGTCGGCGGAGGACGCACCGAGCGGATGGAAGCGTCTCGACGCGGTCAACCCCGCTCGCGTGGCGATCCCGAGCTGGTACCGGCGCGATCCGCAGCGACCGGGCGACGCGGTGTTCCTCCTGGCGGACGGTCCGGACGCCCCGTACGCGGCCGTCACCCGGCACCAGTGGGCGGTGCTCGCGCACGCGGCGGCGCGTGCGGCGAGCGTGGGGGAGGCGGACACCGTCTACCTGGCCGCGCCCCTCGCGGATCCAGCGACGATGCTCGTCCTCCTCGGCGGTGCCCTCGTGGCGCACGCCCGCGCAGCGATCCCGTCGGGTGACGATGCGGAGACCTTCTGGCTCGAGGTGCGTCGGTACGGGGTCACGCATGCTGGTGTCGACGGCGCGGTCCTCCGGCGCCTCGTGACTGCGGATCCGGATGCACTCGAAAAAGGGCAGCCCGTGCGCACTTTCATCGGAGCCGATATCGCCAGCGGGCTCGGGGAGCGATCGCGGCGCCGATTCCGGTCGACCGAGATCCTGCACGCCCATCACCCCGGGCGGACCGAGGGCCTGCTCGTGTCGTCGCGGACCTCGCCCGGGCTGCTGGGCCGTGCGGCGCCCGGAACGCCGGAGGTCGCCGTCGCGCGGGCGGACCTCGCGGCCGGGCGGGTCCGCTTCTCGCCGAACGGTACCGCCGAACACGCCCGGCCGGAGGAGGTCGGCCTGTTGCTGGTCCGCGCCCCGGGCGACAGCGTGGGCGACGAACTCGTGCGCGACGCCTTCGCCCTGGGCGACGCCTGGACTGTCACCGACGAGCTGGCGTACGTCGACCACGGCGGCGAGGTCTACTCCGCCGGGCCTGTGCGCGAGCTCGTCGAGACCGACGGTGGCTGGGCGGCACCGTCGGTGATCACGGCTGCACTCGAGGCGATCGCCGCGGTCGATTCGGCCGGGGTGCGATCCGCCGGGGTCGGGGAGCTCGAGGTGACCGTGTCGCTCCTGCCGGGGGCCGAGCTGAACGGGTGGGAACTGTCCCGCGCGATGGACGGGCTGGTCCTCGGCGGGGCGCCCGCCACGGTGAGGGTGCTGGGAGGCGTGTCGACATCCGAGTCGGTGCAGGCCGAGTACCGCTGGGATGCCAACGAATCCGCGTACCGCGGAACGGAAGAAGGAGAACGGTGACTTCGATGGAGATCCGGGTCGAGGACCAGGACGAGGACGGTGCGCCGATCGAGCTCGCCGAGCCCGAGACCCTGTCCGACCGGCTGCTCGAGATGGCCGGCGCCACGGTGCTCAGCCTGTACCGCCGGCCCGCGCTGGCCACGGCGATCTCGACCGGCGTGGGGTGGGGGATCCGGTACGAGCAGCTGTGGCGGCGCGCGCTCGGCGGGCGTCGCCGCCGTCCGCACATCAATTGGCACGAGGGCGGGCGCGGCCCGGCGTTGGTTCTGATCAACGGGTTCACCGGTAGCGGGATCGGCTGGCCCACCGTGTGGGTGTCGGAGCTGGAGAAGCACTTCCGCGTGATCCGCGTGGACAACCGGGGGACCGGATGGTCGCGGCGGGCGCCGATGCCCTTCACGATCAGCGACATGGCGGACGACATCGCCGACGTGCTCACCGCGTGCGGGCTCGAGACCGCGACCGTGTTCGGGCAGTCGATGGGCGGGATGATCGCGCAGGAGTTCGCGATGCGCCATCCGCACCGGGTCGACAGGCTCGTCCTGTGTGCCACGATCCCGCCGGTGCCGGCGTTCACGGCCAACCCCCATGGGGTGAGCCTGGCGGCGGGGATCGCGTTCCCGTCCGGCCGCGATATCCGGCGGCCGACGAAGCAGCAGCTCACCGACTTCCTCGACGCGCTGCACAAGTTCACCGCCGCCGGGTACGAGCCGCCGGACAACCGGCTCGAGGAGTTCGCCGCGCAGAACCTCGTGCGGGGCACCTCCCGCTACGGGGCGTTCTGCCAGGGGCGCGCCATCAACGCGTGGCGCGATCCGAGCCGGCTGCGGCACATCTACACCCCCACCGTGATCGTCCAGGGCGCCGCTGACCGGGTCGTCGTACCCGCGAACGGGCACAGCCTGGCGGAACTGATCCCGGGAGCCGAATACGTCGAGGTGCCCGGAGTGGGCCACCTCATCCCGTGGGAGGCGACCCAGGTCCTGACCGACCTGCTCATGAAGGACCGTGAGCACCCGACGACAAGCAATCCCCACCAACCGAAGGAGAACGATCATGGCTGAGACCGCGAGCCGGGAGGCCGTCACGGTCCTCTCCGGGCACACCTTCCTCGAGGGCCCGCGTTGGCACGACGGGCGGGTCTGGGTGTCCGATCTGTACACGAACCGCATCTTGTCGGCGAAGGAGGACGGTTCCGACCTCCGCGTCGAGATGGCGGCGCCGGACCAGACCGCCGGCATCGACTGGCTCCCCGACGGCCGCCTCGTGGCAGTCTCGATGACGAACCACGCGCTCCTGCGCCGGGAGCCGGACGGCGCCATCGTGGTGCACGGCGACCTGTCGGGCAAGCTCGTCGGGTGGGGCAACGAGGTCGTGGTCGACCAGTCCAGCGGCCGGGCCTACGTGGGGCACTTCGGCTTCGACCTGTTCGCCGGAGAGCCGCTGAAGTCCACGTCGATCTGGCGGGTCGATCCCGACGGCTCGGTGCACGAGGCCGCCGACGGCCTGTTCTTCCCCAACGGCAGCGTGATCACCGACGGCGTGCTCATCGTCGACGAGTCCTTCGGCAACCGCACGACGGCGTTCGACATTCAGCCCGACGGTAGCCTCACAAACCGTCGGGAGTGGGCCCGCTACGGCGATCCCAGCACCCAGTCGGACGCGTTCGCGGCCCTGGGCGACATGGTCGTCGCCGCGGACGGCTGCGCGCTCGATTCGGAAGGGGCGCTGTGGGTGGCCGACTTCGCGCACGGCCGCTGCGTCCGGGTGCTGCCCGGCGGGGAGATCGTCGACGAGTACTCGCCGGGCACAGGCGTCTTCGCCTGCGCCCTCGGCGGTTCCGACGGCCGGACGCTCTTCGTCGCCACCGCGCCCAGCTTCGATCCCACCGAGCGCAAGGCGGATCCGCAGGCGGCGCTCATCGCGGTGAAGGTCGACGTCCCCGCGTAGTCCGGACAACCCGCGTGACCTGCGCGATCGCGCACCGTCGGGCCGGGGAGGTGAGGGGGGCTGAGAGCCCCTGCCACCTCCCCGGCCCGCGCCATATCGTCGATCACGTAAGCCGAGCCAGAACAGATGGAGACATCATCATGAGCACCCCCAACATCGAGACCGTGTCGCTGCCCGCGCTCTACTGGGACATCGCCGCCGACATCTACTTCCCGCCCGGCTTCGACGCCACGCAGAAGTACCCCGCCGTGATCAGCGCGCACCCGATCGGCAGCTGCAAGGAGCAGACCTCGGGCTCCGTGTACGGCAAGGCGATCGCCGAGGCCGGCTTCGTCGTCATCGTGCCCGACGCCAGCTTCCAGGGCGCCAGCGGCGGCGAGCCCCGCTACCTCGAGGACCCGACCTTCCGCGTGCAGGACTTCAGCTACGTCATCGACTACCTGGTGACCCTGCCCTACGTGGACGAGGACCGGATCGGCGCGCTCGGCATCTGCGGCGCGGGCGGCTACGCCGTCAACGCCACGATGACCGAGCGCCGGATCAAGGCACTCGGCACCGTGACGGGCGCCAACTACGGTCGCCTCATGCAGGAGGCGTTCACCGGCTACGACCCGATCGCCGCCATGGAGGCGCAGGCCGCGCAGCGCACCGCCGAGGTCAAGGGCGCCCAGCTGCGGGTCGACGACCTGCTGCCCGAGTCGCCGGCGAAGGCCGCGGAGCTCGGCATCACCGAGATCGACACCGCCGAGGCCACTGAGTACTACCGCTCCGATCGTGGTCGCGCGGAGCACGGCGTCAACCGCGCGCTCTTCTCGCACCAGAACGTCGCGGTGGGCTGGGACGCTTTCAACCGCGTCGAGAAGCTGCTCACGCAGCCGCTGTGCATCGTCGTCGGTGACAAGCCGGGCGCGTTCGGCGCGTACCGGGACGGCTACGAGCTGCTGCGCCGGGCCGCGTCGAAGGACAAGCAGATCGTGGTGGCCGAGGGCTGGTCGCACTACGACCTGTACGACAAGCCGGAGCCGGTCAAGATCGCGCTCGATGCCCTGATCCCCTTCTACCAGAAGCACCTGTGACCTCACCGGAGCAGATCAGCGGCCTGGTTCGGGGGCTGACGCACACCGCGCGGCCCCCGATTCTGCGCACCCCGGCGGACTACGGCCTCGAGTTCGAGGACGTGACCTTCACCGCCGTGGACGGCGTCGAGCTGTCCGGGTGGTTCATCCCCGCGGACTCGGAACGCCTGGTCATCGCCAACCATCCGATGCCGTGCAACCGCTACGGCTATCCGGGACACGTGGCTCCGTTCGACCAGTTCATCGACTTCGAGGTGAACTTCCTGCCGGACTACCGGAACCTGCACGACGCCGGCTACAACGTGCTCGCCTACGACCTGCGCAACCACGGGCGCAGCGGGGAGGCGAACAAGGGCGTCGTCACCATCGGGGAACAGGAGTCGCGCGATGTCCTCGCCTCGCTCCGGTACGGCCGGGAACGCCTGGGACTGACGCCCGACGGTGCCGACGGGAACGACCGGATCGGTCTCCTGAGTCGTTGCCTCGGAGCCGATTCGACGTTCGTGGCGTTCGACCGCGAACCCGGCCGCATGGTGGGCATCGCGGCGCTGGTCGCGGTGCAGCCGGTGTCGCTCGGCGCTCTGGCGCGGAGCGCGCTCGGGTACGACGAGGCCGCGTACGCGGCCTTCGCACCCGAGTACCGCGCGGCGACGGGCTACGACCCAGACGAGTTGGACCCGAGTCGGCATGCCGCGGCGGTCACGGCGCCCACCTTGATCGCGCAGGTGCACCACGACGCGAACACGACGCCGGCCGACGTGGAGCGGATCCACGCCGCCGTCGGTGCGCAGGAGAAGGAACTGCTGTGGATCGAAGGCACCACGCGAAGGTTCGACGGGTACAACTACTTCCCGGAGAACCCGGAGCGGATGGTGACGTGGTTCCGAACCCACCTCGGGTGAGGGACGCGTACGATTGTTGTTATGGGACAGGGTGACAGCGGCATCGGTCACTTCCTCACCACGCGTCGCGCAAAGGTGACGCCGTCGGAGGCCGGACTCCCCGAGTCCGGCCTTCGTCGCGTTCCCGGCCTGCGGCGCGAGGAGGTGGCCGCGCTGGCGAACGTCAGCACCGACTACTACGTCCAGATCGAGCGCGGCCGCGCCCGGGGAGTCTCCGAGGACGTACTGCGGGCCATCGCCGCGGCCCTGCGGCTCGACCCGGTGGAGACGGCGCACCTGTTCGATCTCGCCGGGCTCACCCTGCCGCCCTTCGTGGCCCCTGCCGAGCCGGAACTCTCGCCGCTCGTTTCAGCGATGATCGCCGCGATGGGCGAGATCCCCGTCGTCGTCCAGAACAGCCGCCTGGACATCGTCGCGGCCAACCCCCTGGGTTACGCCCTGTACTCGCCCGTCGTCGAGCGGGCCGACGGTGCGCCGAACCTCGCCCGGTACGTCTTCGGGGACGACGACGCTCGTGCGTACTACGGCGAGGACCGAGACCTGATGGCCCGTCATGTGGTGGCGCTCCTACGCCTCGCCCTCGCCCGTCCGGGCGATGTCCGGGCCGTGGAGGCCCTGGTGCACGAGCTGAGCTCCGTGGAGGAGTTCCGCACGCTGTGGGGGCGCCACGACGTCGAGATCCACCGGGCGGGGATCAAGCGCGTCCGGCATCCTCTGGTGGGTGACCTGTGTCTGCGCTACGAGGGACTCGACGTGCCCTCACTCCCCGGCGCTACGCTCTACGGCTATCAAGCCGAGAGCGCGGCCGCCGACGGTGCACTCCAACGTCTCCGAAGCCACGGGTACGCCGATTCGTCCCGCTGACGGCGTGCCGGCGGAGCGGGCCTACCGGCCCGGACGCGGCAGGGCCGAGGCCAGCGAATCGATCGCGGCGCCGAGTGGTTCATCGGCGCCGGCTCCGGGACCTTCGTCGGCCGGGGCGCCGAGCGCACGCAGGCGGACGGCACCGTCGTCGGCGTTCTCCGCACCGGCCTGCGCATCGGTGTCCAGCTCCTGACGGCCCGCCAGGGCGGCCACCTCACGGGCGACTCCGAGCACCGCGCCGGACACCGCGTCGATGCTCTCGTTCGACCATGGCTCGTCGTGCCGGGCGGGCTCACGCTGTGCCAGCTCGCCCGCGGTGGTGAACTCGATGCGGGCGAGGCGGCTGCGCCCGGTCGCCTCGGCCACGGTGAGCCGGTGCGCCTCGCTCGGAGCGCGCCAGAGCGCGGCGAGCGCGGCGAGCCGGTCGGCCTCGGCGTCCGCCCAACTGAGCAGCGATGCGCGCAGGCGCGGCCGGTGCCAGGTGGGAGCGATCGCGTAGGTGGCGAAGGCGATCACGCAGCCGACGACGGTGTACAGCCCGCGGGTCAGCGCGCCTTCCGGTCCCGGAGTGAGGATCCCGATCCACGCCACGACCCAGAACATGGTCCACGGTTGTCCGCAGGAGCGGAAGGCGAGATAACCCAGGAAGAGGACGATGAGGATGATCGTGTGCAGCAGCGGATCATTGCCGAGGAAGGCGATGCCGATGCCGAGCGCCGCGCCAAGTAGCGTGCCGATCGTGCGCGCGATACCGCGGGAGAAGGTCTCACCGTAGTCGGGCACGAGGATCAGGACGACCGCGACGACGACCCAGAAGCCGTGCGCGGGCTCGACGATCCGCGGCGCGAGTGCGGCTCCGATCGCCATGCCCGCGAGCTGGCCTACCACCGCCGACACCGCCAGGCGCGCCGCGTGGTGCGCGTAGGGCGAGGACGGGCGGAGTTCCTCGCGGACCAGGTCGAGGGCGGACGGTGGCAGGTGGTCGTCCGACGGCCGCCGGGCGGGTCCGCCGGTGGCGATCGTCATCGCGTTCTCGATACAGCTCCGCAGCGCCGCATCCACGTCGGCCGGCAGCGGACCTTCGTCGCGCACGTGGGAGTCATCGCTCCGAATGGGTGTCGATCTGATCGCCGCGGCGACGGCGCGCAGGTCGTCGTCGATGGCGGCCCGGTCGGCCGCGGACGATTCGTCGATCAGGCGGAGGCGGCCGATCTGTTCGGCGAGTTCGATCAGTGCCGTGCGCCGCCCGGCGTTGGGCAGCCGATGCACCGTGGCGACGCTCCGCTCGGCCGCGAGTAGCGCGGGGCCGTAGGGCCCGTCGGTCGCGAGTCGTTCGTACAGCGCGGCGAGCGCCTCGCGCTGGACCGCGTACCGCGGCTCGTAGGGCGGAAGGAACTGGGCCGCGACCATGATCGCCGCGCCCGCGGCGAACAGGCCGATCTCGCCGCCCCACTCATTCCGCGAAGGCGTGATCTCGGCGAACGCCAGGAAGGTGATGGTGACGACGATGATGCGCATGCTCAATCCGACGGTCACGACGCGGCAGAGCCCGCCGACGAACAGGCCCACCGCGACGAGGGGGATCACGACCCACCAGCGCTGCATGATCACCGCGCCCACCGCCGCCGCGCCCACGAGCGCGACCGCAGTGCCCGAGGCGGCCGCCAGCCGGTGCCGCGTGTGCGGCATCAGGCAGCCGATGGCACTGAGGAATGCGCCGACGCACAGGATCATCTGATCGACCGGTTCGTGCAGCGCGTAGCCGATCACGGCGGCCACGATCATCCCGACGGCGACCCGGGCCAGGCGCGTCGGGTCGTGCAATGGCCGCCCCGGGCGCAGCCCCCGGATCGCGGCGGTGCCGACCGCCCGCAGTGCCGTCGTCGCCATGGGACTCCTTCCGGGCCATCGGTGCGGGCTCGCGCGAAATCGCGAGGACCGACGACCTATCACATATTGTGGATTCTATTGTTGAAGAGCCCGATCCGACACTGTCCGTTGGACGGGTTCGGTGCGCAATCCCCACGCGATCGGAGAACCCCATGAACGGATCGTCCCTCACCCCCGGAGCACCCGAACTGAGCGAGATGATCCCGGGTACGCGGTTCTTCACCATCCGGTCCGAGGCCGTCGGCGCCCCGTTCGGCGTGTGGGTCACGGTCCCGCCCGCGTACGCGCTCGGCACGGATCCGCTGCCGGTGCTCTACGTGACCGACGCGAACATGCAGGTCGCGCTCACCGCGCCGCTCGGGGCGGCGATGTCGCTCGATCCGGTCCGTCCGGTGCGGCCCCACGTCCAGGTGGCGATCGGTTACGTCGGGGACGATGCCCGCGACTTCATCCGAGTACGCAATCGGGATCTGGTCCCGCCCGGCGAGCCCTTCCCACATCAGATGGCCGACCACCTGCGACCGCGCGTCGACCGCGGCCTGCTCCCGGAGGAGACCTTCCGCCGGATCGTCGACGAGCTCTCGTCGACCGGTGCCGACCGGTTCCTGAGCTTCATCGAGGACGAACTGCATCCCGAGATCGCAGCCGGCTGGCGCATCGACCCCGACGATGCCGGCCTCTTCGGCTACTCCTACGGCGCGCTGTTCTCGCTGTACGCCTTCGCCCGGCCCAGCCGGTTGTTCCGGACGGTGGGTGCCAGCAGCCCGGGTGTCCTCTCGTCCGAGAGCGAGGTCTACCGCCTGTACCGGGAGCGGCTGCGCACGGGCGGGGCCGGACCCGGCCGCCTGCACCTGACCGTCAACGCCAGCGAGGGTTCCGGCCCGGAGGCGCTGTACCGCGATCTGTCGGCCCGCTACCTGCAGACCCTGGACCTGATCCGTCGGGATCCCCTGCCCGGCGTCCGGGTCACCGCGGAGACACTGATCGGTGAGGTGCACGCGACGGGCATCGTCGACGGCTTCCGCAGCTTTCTCCGGTCCTGTTACGGGTCCGGCACCGACGGCGCGGTCGTCATCGCCGACGGTGCCTGACCCGCGCCGTCCGGGTCATCGCACGGACGGCAGCCACGTGACCACGTCGGGCCACGCGATGAACCCGACGGCCACGACGACCATCGCGACCGCGTACGGCGCCGCGCCCTTGAACACCTCCCAGGTATCACGGCCCGTCGACCGAGCGACCACGAAGACGTTGAGGCCGAGCGGAGGTGAGATCAGGCCGATCTCACCCATCAGCACGACGAAGATCCCGAACCAGATCTTGTCGTAGCCGAGCGCGGCGACCACCGGAACGAGGATGGGCACCGTCAGCGCGATGATCGCGATCTGGTCCATGAAGAACCCGAGGACCACGTACATCGCCAGCAGGATCAACATCACGACGAAGGCCGGGACCGTCAGGCTCTTGACCCAGGTCACCATCGCGTCCGCGACCTTGGTGTGGGCGAAGGCATGCCCGAAGACGTGGGCGGCGATGACGATCGCAAAGATCATGGCGCTGGCCTTGATCGTCTCGATCACCGCGTGGACGAGGCCGGTGATGCTCAGGCGCCGGCGGACCGCGACCAGGACCAGTGCCACGGCGCAGCCGATCGCGGCGGACTCGGTCGGGGTGACGATGCCGAAGTAGATCATGCCGACCACCGCGAGGAAGATCACGGCGATCGGGGAGGCCTGGACGATCGCACGCCCCTTCTCCGCCATCGTCGAGCGCGCGCCCGCGGGGACGACCGCGGGATTGCGCAGGACCGGCAGGTACATGGCGACCAGGAGTGCGACCGCGATGATGAGGCCCGGCACCAGGCCGGCGACGATCATGTCGCCGACGCTGGCTTCGGCGGTGACCGCGTAGAACACGAGGATCACGCTGGGCGGGATCATGCCCGCGAGCGTGCCCACCGAGGCGACGATCCCCGTCGCCGTGGTGGGCCGGTAGCCCTCCCGGATCATCTCCTTGCTGGTGGTCTCGGCGAGGGTGGCGGCGGCTGCGGTCGAGGAGCCCGACACCGCCGCGAAGCCGACGCCCGCGAGGGTGGACGCGATACCGGTCCCACCGGGCAGCCGCCCGAAGACCGCGCGGCCGGCCGCGAACAGGGAATCCATCATCCCGGACAGGAGCATCAGGTGCGCCATGAGGATGAACAGGGGGATGGCGGTCATCGACAGGCTCTGGACCGAGCTGATCGGGATGATCTCCATGACGCCCATCGTCGAGCCGACGGTGGTCTGGAGGAGCAGGCCCACCAGGCCCGAGCCGAGGATGGCGAACGAAACGGGGACCCGGATCAGGATCAACCCGATCAGGAGAACGATCATGGCGAGTGCGATCATCGGGTGTCTCCCTGCGGCGCAGTGGTGGAATCGTCGTTCGTGAAGGCGGCTTCCGCTTCGGCCACGGCGCGACTCGCCTCGTCTCCGGGGTCGTAGTCGGTCGCGGTCGCGGTCCACGGCGCAGCGAGTTCGCGCCCCAGGTCGATGAGGACGAGCACCAGCCCCAGCCCCGTCGCGACGGGGACGATCGCGCGCATGAGCCATCCGGGCAGCGGCAGCTCGGACGAGCCGGGAACCGGCCCCTCGCCCGTGGAGATCGCGAAGAGCGTTGCTTGCAGGCCCGCCCAGAACAGGGCGGCGAGGCCGATCAGCAGCACGAGGTATCCGATGATGAGCATCGCCTTGCGCACGGGGATCGGGAATCGTTCGTACAGGCTCGTGACGGCGACGTGTGCGCCGCTCCGGTACGCCACCACGATGCCGAAGAACGCGGCGATCGGCAGCAGGTACAGCTCGATGAAGGCGACGGACCAGCCGATGGGGGCGCCGAAGAAGGTGCGCAGCGCCACGTCGAGCAGCGTCAGCGCCACCATCACGACAACGGCAACGGCGGCGACCGTACCGGCGACGGCGGAGACGGCGTTCTGGATGCGGTCGAGGCCGGGGTGGTCCTGGGTGCGGTAGCCGAAGGTCGTGCGCTCGGCGGCACCCTCGCGGAAGGGGTGGACGATCGGGCTCATCGGACGACCTCCCCGATCCGTGCCTCGACAGCGCGCAGGACCTCGGACGCCGGCAGCCCGACGCCGTCGAGATCCCGCGTCCAGCTGGTCCTGATCCCCGCGAGCGCGGCATCCCAGCCGGGGCGGGTCTCAGGGGTGACGGGGTCGAATGTCACGCCCGCCTTCTTCAGCGTCGCGACCGCGGCGGTGTCCGCGGCGGCGACGGACTTACAGGCAGTCGCCCGACCGATCTCGCCGGCGTCGAGCACGACCTTTTTCTGGGCATCGTTGAGCCCGTTCCACTTCGCGGCGTTCATCGACATCCACGTGGTGACAGTGCCGAGATTCGCGTCCTGCGTGCCGTGGGTGAGCACCTCCTGCAGGCTGTACGAGATCATGGCGTAGCGGGCGAGCAGCGCACCGTCGACGGTGCCGCGCGATACGGCCTCGTAGAGGTCGTTCACGGGCATCGTGATGGGAGTGACTCCGATGCCCGCGGCCACACGGTCGCCGACACCGCCCGGCGAACGGATGAGCAGGTCCCGGATCGACTCGGGCGTGGGGATCGCCCGTGTGCTGGTGAAGACCTCGTAGCCGGCGATCGAGGCGCCGTACACGGGCACTATCCCGCGGGCCTTGATCTCCTTCTCGAAGACGATTCCCCCGGGACGCACCAGCGGATCGAGGACCTGGGTGGTGACGCACGGATCATCGACCAAGCCCGGAAGGTCGCCGACGCCGGACAGCGGCAGGTCGTTGGCGAGGTACGAAGGGATCATGATGCCCATGTCGACCGCGCCCGTGCGGACCAGGGTCAGCATCTCCTTCTGCTTCCCGAGTTGTCCGGCGGCGTAGTAGTCGACGTCGATCCCGACCTTCGCGCCGTCGGCGCGCAGCGCCTTGACGAACGCCTGAACACCCGCCCCCACCGGATGTTTGGCGGAGAAGCTGTCCGCGATGACGATCGTCGTCCGGCCGGGGGCGTCGGTGGTCGAGCACGCCGCGGTGGCGGCGAGGATCAGGGTGCCCGCCGCCGCGAGGAGGCGTCGGCGCGTCGTGCCGCGTCGCGGTCGACGCGGGGGCGCGGACGCCTGCGGGGCGATGATGGGGGCGAACAACTACAGGCTCCTTGGATGCTTGGGGATCCGCCGCGACGGGGCGGGCCGGGTTGGCGGCCCGGCGGTCGCACCGACGGTTCGCACAATCGTATTTTCGGCGTGTCCGCCGTCACAACTGCCTCTTTGGGGGGTTATTGGTGCAGGCATTACCAATGCATGGGCGTGGCGCGCGAGGTCCCTTCGCCGCTGCAGTCTTCGGGGGCCCGGCGGATGACGGCTGTACCGATCGAGGCCAGAACCCATGTGTCGCTTCCGAACACGCGGAGTTCGCCGCTGTACTAGTATCCGGTAGTGCGGCGTTCGCCGCCTCCCCGCAGACCGGTGTGTGTCAGCGGGTCGAGTCAGGTCTTTCTCGGTCCCCTGTGCGTGCTCCATCGCGGCAGGAATTCTCGCCCCGCGTCGAGCACGGCAGCGCTTCGAAGGAGTAGTAGATGTGGCATGAACTGACAGATCGGTTGTGGATCGGCGGCGAGTGGATCGCTCCGGCGGGGCAGCGGACCATTCCAGTGATCTCGCCGTACACGGAGCAGGAGATCACGACCGTCCCCGACGGTTCGAAGGCGGACATCGACCGAGCGGTGGGGGCCGCGCGGAGGGCGTTCGACGAAGGTCCTTGGGCGCGGATGCCCCTGGTGGAGCGGATCGGCGTTCTGGAGGCGCTCAGTGGAGAACTCGCCGGCGTCGAGGAGCAGATGGCGCGCACCGTCTCCGCCGAGATGGGGGCGCCCATCTCGGACGCCTATTCGATTCACACGACGCGGGCGCGGGGCATCCTTGACGCGATGATCGATCTCGCTCGCGTGTACCCCTTCGAATCGGTGCGGGAATCCGCCAGTGGACGGGCACGGGTGCTGCGGCGGCCGGTCGGAGTGGTGGCGACGATCGTCCCGTGGAACGCCCCGCACCTGAACATCATGCAGAAGCTGGCGCCGGCGCTTCTCGCGGGTTGCACGATGGTGGTCAAGCCCTCGCCGGAAACGCCGCTGGACGCGATCCTGTTGGCGCAGGCGCTCGACCGAGCGGGACTGCCGCAGGGCGTCGTGAACATCGTACCGGCGGGGCGCGAGGTGGGGGAGTACCTGGTGACGCACCCGGGGGTCGACAAGGTCTCGTTCACCGGATCCACGACCGCGGGTCGTCGGATCGGTTCGTTGTGTGGCGCGTTGGTCCGGCCCTGCACGCTCGAACTGGGAGGCAAGTCCGCGGCGATCCTCCTCGACGACGCCGACCTGGCGGAGGTGCTCCCGGCCGTCGTCCGGGGTGCGTATCGCAACACGGGACAGGTATGCAGTGCGAAGACCCGCATTCTCGTGCCCGCGCACCGGGAGACCGAGATCGTGGACGGGCTGGCCGGCCTGGTCGGCGATCTGATCGTCGGCGACCCCGCGTCGCCCGCGACGGAGATAGGTCCGCTGGTCACGTCGGCGCACCGGGAACGCGTCGAACGAATGGTCGCGTCTGGCATCCGCGACGGGGCGACCCCCGTGACCGGGGGCGGTCGTGGCCGTGTGCCCGACCGCGGGTGGTTCACCGACCCGACGCTGTTCGCGGCCGTCACGCCGCGGATGACTATCGCTCGGGAGGAGATCTTCGGGCCCGTAGCGACGGTCATCGCGTACCGGGACACCGACGATGCGATCGCCATAGCGAACGACACGGACTACGGTCTCAGCGGCTCGATCTTCGGCGCCGACGTCGAGCGGGCCGAAGGGATCGCCACGCGTATCCGTACCGGGGTCGTCGAGATCAACGGGAATCCGACCGGCTTCACCGCCCCGATGGGCGGCGTGAAGAGAAGCGGAATCGGCCGGGAGATGGGTCCCGAGGGCTTCGACGCGTTCGTGGAGATCACCGCGCTCGGGTTGCCGCCGCGCTAGTCGATGATCCGCGCAGTGAGCAGTCGGCTCCCCACGTCCTCGCCGGTGGACAGACGGTCCATCAGCAAGTGGGCCGCGGTCGAACTCATCTCCTCGCGGCGAACGTCGATCGACGTGTAGGTCCCGGGCGTTGACATCGTCACCCGGCCGTGGCTCGTCGCGATCTCCACGTCCTGCGGAATCGACCGGCCCGATGCGGTGAGTGCCGCGCACCAGATCGCGGCGATGGCGTCGAACGGCGCCAGCACGGCGTCGACGTCGGGCCGCTGCTCGATGATGCTCTCGCACGTCCGGCGAGCTCGCGCGTCGAACGGTCCGTCGCCGACGCCGTTGGTCGTCACGATCGGTTCCGTGGCGTTCTCCGCGCACCAGATCCGATGGGCTTCCATCATCGCCTGGTCGAAGGGGCGGTCACCGGATTCCAGTGCGAGCACGGGAGTTCGGCGTCCGTGTGCACGGAAGCCGTCGAACGCCAGGCGCATCATCTGGGCCGGATCCACGGTGACCGACATCGCCGGTGGGTGCACGAGGCCGCCGATCGCCACGACCGGAATCCGGCGGGCCGCCAGTTCCTCCGCCAGCACGGGATCCCGGTCGAGGTCGACGACCAGTGCGCCGTCGATCGGGAGTTCGCGAGCCGATCGGGTTCGATCGATCGGCGGTGCGAGCATCAGCGTCGCGCCACGATCGAAACACTCGGTCGCGGCGGAGAGCGCGGTTCGCGCGTACCACTCGGTCTGACTGAGTGTGTGCGCCGAGGTGTCCACGGGATGGGTCGTGAACAGCCCGATGGCAAGGCCGCCCCCGACCTTCATCGCTCGCGCGTGGCGCGACGCCCGGTACCCCAGCCGATCCGCCGCAGCGATGATTTCGGCGGCACGGGCGCGGGACACGCGGCCCGTGCCGTTGACCGCGTGGGACACCGTGGCGACGGAGACGCCGACCGCACTGGCTACGTCTCGGATCGTGACGCGTTTTGCGATCTGTTGTCTTGTTGCCGAATTCGGCGTGATGTCAGTCACAGGGTGCTACTGTACTGCCACTGCTGGTTAAACGTTTACGCACAAGGAGTTGCCGCATGACATCCATCCACATCCCCGTCGTCGATCTCAGCTCGGCGATCGACGGCACTGACCCGGACGCGGTTGCGCGCGAGGTGCATCAGGCGATCTCGACGGGCGGTTTCTGCCAGGTGATCGGTCATGGGATCCGGCCGGAGCTGATCGACGCGTACTACGCGCACATGGACGAGCTGTTCGCCCGCCCCCAGGCGCAGAAGGACGCGTGGAAGTCCCCGAGTGGCGACCTGATGCGCGGCTACAGCCGCTCGACGAAGGGGATCGAGGACGGTGCCGTGATGGAGAGCTGGGAGACGGCGAGCATCGAGTCGCCCGACGAGGCCGTCCGCGTTGGGGTGGACCCCGCCTACGCGGACTACTTCAACACCTTCCCGTGGCCGGAGATCCCGGGATTCCGGGATTCCGTGAACGAATTGTTCGAGGCGACGAAGCAACTCGGTGACCTGATGATGTCGCTGTTCGCGCGTTCGTTGGACCTCGATCCCACCTACTTCGCGCAGTTCTTCCAGAACGACGCCAGCAACTTCGCGTGCAAGTACTACTCGGCCAGTGATCAACTTCCCGTGCAGCGGGTGCTCCTGCCCGAGCACGGGGACAGCGGCGTGCTCACGCTGTTGCACCAGCGGGGCAGCTACGACGGGCTGCAGGTGCTCCAGTTGGACGGTCGGCGGGTCACGGTGCCCGTCCGGGACGACGCGTACGTCGTGAACGTCGGGCAGCTGATGACGCGGTGGACGAACGGATTGTTCCCCGCGACGCCCCATCGGGTCGTGACCCCGCCGGAGACCGATCATTCGAGGAAGTCGATCGTGCTGTTCTACCTTCCTGCTATCGACACGTCGATCGCCCCGCTGCCGAGTTGCGTCGGTGCCGAGGGGCCCACGTACCCGGCCATCACGCCGCGGGAACAGCAGGAGCAGATCTACGCGGCCGCCATCGAGCGGGCGAAGCGGCCGGCCGTCGTCGAACCGGTGTGACGATCACGACCCCGATCCACGTTCGCTCGGTTGACAGTAGGAGAGACAGCACATGAAGTACACCCAATTGGGACGTTCGGGCCTGCAGGTGAGTCGGCTCGTTCTCGGCACCATGAATTTCGGCGTGCGGACGTCGGCCACCGATTCCCACGCGATCATGGACCACGCCCACGAATCGGGGATCAACTTCTTCGACACCGCGAACGTCTACGGCGTGACGTCGCAGAAGGAGGTGCCGCTCGGCGAGGACTCGGGGAGGGGCCGCACCGAGGAGATCATCGGTGACTGGTTCGCGCTCGGAGGCGGTAGGCGGGAGCGGACGGTCATCGCCACCAAGCTCTACAACCCGACGGTCGATTGGCCGAACTCGGGTCGGGCGTCCGCCTTGGCGATCCGGCGGGAGTGCGACGCCAGCCTGCGCCGGCTCAAGACCGACCACATCGATCTGTATCAGCTGCACCACGTCGATCGCTCCACTCCCTGGGACGAGATCTGGGAGGCCCTCCAGGTCCTCCGCAATCAGGGGAAGATCCTCTACGCAGGGACGTCGAACCACGCGGGATGGCACCTGGCCCAGGCACAGGAATCGGCGCGCGCACGAGGCCTGCTCGGTCTCGTCAGCGAGCAGTCGCTCTACAACCTCGTGAAGCGCGAGGTCGAACGGGAACTGATCCCCGCTGCGATCGCGTACGGGATGAGCATCCTGCCGTACGCGCCCCTCCACGGCGGGTTCCTCGCGGCCGCGGTCGGCGCGGACGGAGGGGCCGTGCGGCGGCGTGAGGGCAGGGCGCTCCAAGCCGCCGAGACCCTGCCTGATCGTTTGGCTCGTTATGAGGAGTTCTGCCGCGAGCTGGGCGCCGCGCCCGCCACTGTGGCGACTGCATGGCTGCTGCATCGGCCCGGTGTGGCGGCGCCGATCATCGGGCCGCGCACGGTCGAACAGCTCGAATCGTCGATCCCCGCGGTCGATCTGGATCTGTCTGGAGAAGACATGGACCGTCTCGACGAGATCTTCCCGGGCTACCGGACCGCGCCCGAGGATTACGCGTGGTGACCCGGATCGCGCCGTCCCCGGCGCGCGAGGGGCGGTCCGAGGCGGCCGGCGAGATCGTCATCACCGGGTTGACCAAGGACTTCCGGCTCGGCTGGCGATCGACGGTGCGCGCGCTGGACCGGTTCGACCTCACCGTCGCCGCCGGGGAGTTCGTGGCGATCCTCGGCCCGTCGGGCTGCGGGAAGTCGACGGTCCTGCGGACGGTCGCGGGGCTGGAGGAACCGTCGACGGGCACGATCACCATCGGTGGCCGCGCTCCCCACGAGACGGTCGCGGAGCACCGGGTCGGGGTCGCGCTGCAGGAGAACGCCCTCCTGCCGTGGCTCAACGTCCGGAAGAACCTCGAGGTGCCGTTCCGGCTGAGCCGGCGCAAGCCGGACGCGGCGCGGATCCAGGAGCTCATCGAACTCGTGGGGCTCAACGGGTTCGAGGACGCGCGTCCGCGTCAGCTGTCCGGCGGTATGCGACAGCGGGTCTCGATCGCCCGTGCGCTCGCCCTGCAGCCCGAGGTGCTCATGCTCGACGAGCCCTTCGGGGCGCTCGACGCCGTGACCCGGCAACGGATGAACCTCGAGCTCGCCCGGATCTGGGCGGAGACGAGTCCGACGACCATTCTGGTGACGCACGACGTGGCGGAGGCCGTCTTCCTAGCGGATCGCGTGGTCGTCATGACGGGCCGGCCCGGGCGGGTGCTCGAGGTGCAGCGGGTGGAGTTCGACCATCCGCGCGATCGCGCGATCACCCGTGAACCCGAGTTCCACCGGCTCGTCGATCGGTTCACAGACCTTCTCGTGCAACCGGATCGACCGTGAAGCGGTTGGGCGTCACGGCCGCCGGGGTCGTGCTGTTGATCGCCGTCGTGCAGGTGATCAGCGTCTCGGGGGTCGCCGGGGCCACCTGGCCGTCGATGTCGGGGATCCTCGACTTCCTACGGGCCCCGGGGAGTGGCGACCTCGTGCTGTCGGCGCTGGCGAGTACGGCGAGTTCCGCGTGGTGGGGCTTCGCGATAGGGTCGGCGGTCGCCACGGCGCTGAGTGCGCTGAGTGCGATCGCTACCCAGCTGCGCCCGGGACTGACGACCCTGGTGGGGGTGCTCCATGCGATCCCGATCGTGGCGATAGCGCCGCTGCTGATCACCGTCGTCGGCCCGGACACGACGCCGACGGTGCTCGCGGCGCTCGCGGTCGGCTTCGTCGTCTTCGTTGCCGCGACCAGCGCGCAGTCGGACGCCGAGCAGGCGACGGACGACTGGTTCTCGACTCTCGGCGCGAGTCGGTGGCAGCGGTACCTGCGACTGCAGGCGCCGCGGTCGATTCCCTCGATCCTCGACGGGATGACCCTCGCCGTGCCGGCGGCAGTGCTCGGCGCGGTGTTCGGCGAATGGTTCGGAGCCTCGGAGGGGATCGGGGTGCTGCTGGTGAGTCAGATGCAGAACTTTCAGATGAACGCGCTCTGGGCGAGTTCCCTCATCACCGTCGCACTGTCGGGAGGCGCCTATCTCGTCGTCACCGCACTGCGACGCTACGCGTACGGGGTGTTGACATGATCAGGTTGATGGCGCTCGTGGTGCGCCGCAGTTGGGCCGTGGTCCTTGCGATCGTGGTGTGGGAAGCCGTTGTGCGGATCGGCGACTACAACGTGGTCGTCATGCCCGGACCGGGGGACGTCGGCAGGACCTTGCTGACGGATACCGGCCGGTTCCTCAACGACACGGGGACGACCTTCGCGGTCACGTTGATGGGCCTCACCGTCGGGACCGTCGTCGGAGTCGTCCTCGCGATCGCGGTGCGTTTCTCGCCGCTGATCGGCGGGCTCGTGACCCCGACGGCGATCCTGATCCGCACGATTCCGATCGTGGTGTTCATCCCCATCCTCGCGAGGGTCTTCGGCTATCAGAACTCGTCGGTGGTCATGATCACCGTGCTCATCGTCGTCTTCCCGGCCTTCGCGTGGACGCTCTCGGGGTTGCAGGCGACCTCGGCCTCCATCGGCGACATCTTCACCGTGTACGGGGCGTCGAGGTGGCGTCGCGTGCTGCTCCTCGAACTGCCGTCGGCTGCGCCGAACATCCTCATGTCGGCACGGGTCAGTGGACCGGCGGCGGTAACGGGGACCATCCTCGGTGAGTTCCTCGTCGGCGACCGCGGATTGGGGCACCTCTTCGTGGAGTCGATGAACTTCGGGAAGCCGATCATCGCCTGGAGCGGCGCCGCGATCGCCACCATCTTCTGCGTGCTGCTCTACACCCTCACCAACACCGTTGAGCGCGTCGGACGGCGCCGCCTCACATGAATCACGAAAACCGCGTCAGCGATCATCTTAGGGACGAGGAGACTGTTCGATGAGTAGGAATCAGGCGCTGTCGCGCCGTGCAGTGTTGAAGGGCGTACTGGCAGCCGGCGCGACGGCGGGAGCCGGCGCCGTGCTGTCGGCGTGCGGAAGCTCGGCCACCTCGTCCGGTGGATCGGGAAAGGGGTTGCGAGTCGCCCTGGGGTGGACGCCGAACGTGCAATGGGCCGGGTACTGGATCGCGGACGACAGCGGGTACTACCGCGACCAGGGGGTCGACGTCACCTTCGCGACCGGCGGAGAGAACAAGCCCGATCCGACCGTCCTCGTCTCGTCGGGAAGCGCAGATATCGGTGTCGGGGCGTCGATGCCCTTCATCATGCAGTCGATCGCGAACAAGAACGACTTCGTCCTACTCGGAACGACATGGCAGCAAGCGGCCAACTGCTACATCTCGCTCCCGGAACGGCCCGTGCGATCGGCCTCCGACCTGGTCGGTGCCACTATCCTCGCGAACCAGGGCCACCAGAACACTCTCAACGCCATCCTCAAGGTCAACAACCTCCCGGAGAGGTACGACTTCAAGGTCCGCGGCTACGATCCGTCCATCCTCGTCAAAGGAGTCGGGAACGTTCTCTCCGGCGTCCTGACGAACGAGCCGATCTCGCTCGAGCTGACCCAGTCGAAGGTGCCCGGAAAGGACTTCATCGTCACGTCGGCGCACAGCATGGGATATTCCATGTACGCCAACGTGGTGTTCTGCAAGCGAGAGTTCCTGGCGCGGAACCGGGACGCCGTGATCGGGTTCATGCGTGCGACTGTGAAGGGGTGGCAGAGGAACGCTGCGGACCCGGATCACGCGGTCGACCTGACGATGAACAAGTACGGCCGGACTCTGGGGCTGGAGCGCGAGCAGCAGAAGCGATCGAATCTCGCCGCGATTCCGCTCGTCGAGACCGAATACACCAAGAAGTCCGGGATGTTCCGCATCGATGTGCAACGACTGCAGAGCGACGACTACAAGATCATGGGGCTGCTCGGGGTCCAGGGCCTTCCGGCGGCCGCGTCGATCGTCGACCAGACGGTGCTGGACGCGGTCTACCGGGACGGGCTGACGGTGCGATGAGCGACGCGTGGTCCAAGCAGGACGGCGGCGGAGGATCGGCGCCGGAACTTCCCTTGCACGGCGTCGTGGTCGTGGAACTCGGTGACAGCGCGGCGGGTCCGTACGCGGGCGAGGTACTCGCCGCGCTCGGCGCCGACGTGTGGAAGGTCGAGCGTCCGACCGGGGACTCCTCACGCGGATGGGGTCCGAGCCAGTGGCGCGGAGACGGCGCGGCCTTCCACGCACTCAACCGTGGCAAGCGCATGATCAGTGTGGACATCAAGAACGACCGTGACCTCGCTCGCCTCCAGCGACTGATTCGGGACCATGCCGATGTCTTCCTGCACAACCTCAGGCCGGGGAATGCGGAGAACTACGGCCTCGATGCGGCGGCGTTGCGGGCGTTGAAGCCGGAACTGGTGCACTGTGAGCTGGGAGCGTTCGGCCACGTCGGACCGATGCGGACCGAACCGGGTTACGACCCCCTGATGCAGGCGTTCGCGGGAATCATGAGTCTCACCGGTGAGGCGTCGGGGCCGCCGGTTCGCGCGGGCGTCTCGATCGTCGACTTCGGTGCCGGCCTGTGGTCCGCGCTCGGCATCGTCTCCGCCCTGGTCCGCAGGGGACGGCTCGGCGTCGGCGCCTCGGTGAACTCGTCGCTGCTCGAGACGGCGATCGGGTGGAACACGGTCGCGATCGCGGGCTTCCACGCGGATGGCGATCCGGGCGGGCGACACGGCTCGGGGATCGCCTTCATCGTTCCGCATCGCGCCTTTCCGACGGCCGACGGGGACCTCGTGATGAGCGCTGCGAACGACGGGATGTTCGCGAAGTTGGCGAGGGCGCTGGGGCATCCGGAGTGGATCTCGGATCCGCGGTTCGCCACCAACGAGGGGCGGCTGGCGCACCGTGATGAGCTGGAAGGGTTCATCGAGGGCGTCGCCCGCACCGCGACGCGGGAGCACTGGCGCACGGTTCTCGGCGCCGCGGGGGTCCCGTGCGCACCGGTGCAGTCGATCGCCGAACTCGTCGAGCATCCGCAGACGAAGGCGTTGGCCCTGATCGACGCGCCCGCCGGTGACGACATCCCGATCGTCGGGCTGCCGCTGTCGTTCGACGGGGTGCGGCCACCGCCGCTGCACTCCGCGCGCCCCCGCGGCGCGGACGACGACGCGCTCGCCGGCCTGCTCGGGGAGCCGTAACCGCATCACAGGTGGCCGGGAAGGCCGCGTACGTTCACCAGTCGAAGGAGTTCACATGGCAGAAGAACCGGGCGCACCGGTCACATCCGGCATTGAGGGTGCCCTGGGTGTGATCGAGTTGAATCGCCCCGCGAAGAACAACGCGTTCACCCGCGCGGCCTGGGAGGCGCTCTCGCGGGCGATCACGGAGTTCGAGGAGCCCGGCGCGGGTGTGCGCGTCGTGCTGGTGCGGGCGCGGGGTGAGAACTTCTGCACCGGAGGCGACCTGATCGAGGCCAAGCAGATGATGTCCGATCGCGCGCGGTTGGACGACTTCCTCCGACTGGTGAACGACACCATTCGCCAGCTCGAGCGCAGCCGGTTCCCGGTGGTCGCGGCCTGTCGCGGGCTGGCGCTCGCGGGTGGCCTGGAACTGCTCCTCGGCTGCGACGTGGTGTTCGCGTCGCGGACCGCCAGGTTCGGCGACCAACACGTCCAGTACGGGCTCGTCCCGGCGTGGGGCGCATCGCAGCGCCTGCCACGGGCGGTGGGAATGTCGCGCGCGCTCGACCTGATGTATTCGGGGCGCTGGATCAGCGCGGAGACGGCGCACGCCTGGGGTCTCGTCGGCTACCTGGTGGAGGATGAGGAGCTCGAGTCCGAGGCGCTGAAGTACTGCATGCGCCTCACCGCCCGCAGCGCGCCGGGCCTGGCGGCGATGAAGGAGCTCGGCCGCGCGAGCGCGGCGCTCTCGCTCGACGAGGGGCTCGAGCGCGAGCGGCGGGCGGTCCTCGATGTCATGGCGGGACCCGATCCCGCGGAGGGGATCGCGGCCTTCGAGGCGCGTCGCACTCCGGTGTTCCGGGGCTGATCCGAGCGGGCGCGACCACGGTCGCGCCCGCTCGGATGTCAGTGCTCGTGCACCAGGATTCCGCGGAGGTTGCGGCCCTCCAGGAGATCGTCGTAGCCCTGGTTGATCTCGTCGAGCCGGTACGTCCGCGTGATCAGCTCGTCGAGCTTGATCTGTCCCTTGGTGTACAGGTCGAGCACCAGCGGGATGTCCCGCGTCGGGTTGCAGTGCCCGAAGGTGCTGCCCTTGATGGTCTTGTTGAAGAAGGTGAGGAAGGCGCCGGGGACGTTCACGGTCTTCTCCGCGAAGCCGTTCACGCCCGTCAGGACGACGGTGCCGCCCTTGCCGACCGCGTCGAAGTTCTCGGTGAGGATCTCCTCGGTCACCAGTCCCGGAGTGACGATCGCCTTGTCTGCGCCGTTGCCGTTGGTCTCGTCCTGCAGCATCTCCACGGCCTCGGCGACCGTGGCGAAGGCGTGCGTCGCGCCCAGCCGCAGGGCGGCCTCCCGCTTGTTCTCCAGCGGATCGACGGCGACCAGCAGGCGCGCGCCGGCCAGCGCAGCACCCTGCACCGCGTTGATCCCGATGCCGCCGATCCCGGTCACGATCACGGCATCGCCGGGGCGGACGTCCGCAGCGTTGACCGCCGATCCCCAGCCGGTAGGTACACCGCAACCCACCAGCGCGGCCTTGTCGAGGGGCAGGTCGTCGCGGACCGGCACCACGGAGTTCTGGTGCACCGTCGCCCACGGGCTGAACGTGCCGAGCATGCACATGGCGCCGTAGTCGCCCAGCGGACCGGTGAAGGCGAACCGGCCGCTCGGGAGGTTGCCCTCGAGGATCGTGGCGCCCCAATCGCACAGGCCCTGCTGGCCGGTCGCGCACCATCGGCACACGCCGCAGCTCGGAATGAACGACAGGACGACGTGGTCGCCGGGCTTGACCCGCGTCACGCCGGGCCCGACCGATTCGACGATGCCGGCGCCCTCGTGGCCCATCACCATCGGGAGGCGGGCCTCCAGGTCGCCGCGCGTGATGTGGATGTCCGAATGACACAGCCCCGCGTAGAGCATCTTGACGAGGACCTCGCCGTCCTCGGGGCCGGCCAGGTCGAGTTCGTGGATCTCCAACGGGCTTCCGGCCGCGACGGCGACTGCTGCATTGACCTTCATGGGTGAGGCCTCCCTGACGTTGTTCCGGTGGTCCCCTTGTTTGTAGGACCTGCGTGCCTCGGACCGGGCGGGCCCTGCGCAAAGCTGGTGGATCGGTCAGTTCGCTGGGGACGTAGGCGGATTCGCGATTGGTATGAGCGAATCAACTCAAGGACGGAACCAGCGCGCCGCCGAGGAACATTCCGCCCTGGACGAACCCGGAGACGGTGTACCGACGGTCGCCATCAGCGTCGTGGTGGCGATCTGCGTCGGTGGCCGCCGCACCCTCGGGTTCGGCCCGTCAGGCGAACTCGCCGGCGACGCCGGCGATCAGCTCCACCGTCGCGTCCTTCGTGTACGCCATCGCGCCGCCGTCCACGGTGATGCCGATCCCGGTGATCCACGCGGACAGGTCGCTCGCGAGGAACAGGGCCGTGTTGGCGATGTCCGCTGCCTGCCCGGTGCGGCCGATCAGGGTCTCGCCGCCGATCGCGGCCGCGACGGCCTCGAGGAAGCGCGGCCCGTCGGCCTCGGAGACCCCGAACATCGGCGGGAGCATCGGCGTCATCACGGCGCCGGGCAGGATCGCGTTCGACCGGGTGCCGGTGCCCTTGTTCTCCAACGCGGTCTGGCGGACGAGAGCCATCACTCCCGCCTTGGCGATGGAGTACGCGGCCCCGTTCCAGCCCGACTGCAGCGCGGCGATGCTCGCGGTCGTGATGATCGACCCGGCGGTTCCCTGGGCGCGGAACCTGCGGGTGGCGAACTTGTGGGCGCTGGCGTGCGCCTGCAGGTTCAGGGCCAGCGTGCGTTGCAGTCCCTCGGGGGTCAGCTGTTCGACGGGGGACAGGTCGCCCGCGGCGCCGGCATTGCTGAAGACGATGTCGAGGCGGCCGAACGCGGCGACGCCGGCGTCGAAGGCCGCGTGCAGTTGCGCCTCGTCCGTGACATCGGTGTGGTGATACGCCGCGGCATCCCCGAGCTCGGCGGCCGCCGCCGCGCCGGCCTCGTCCGCGACATCGGCGAGCAGCACGCTCGCACCGTTCTCGACGAACGTCCGGGCGGTGGCGAGACCCATCCCGCTCGCCGCCCCGGTGATGAGCGCGACCTTTCCGGCCAGCAGTGTCGTGGATTCCACCCGGTCCTCCTTCTCCGTCGTGGGTTCGGCGTGCCCGCCGGTCAGAACTCGAAGACGCCCTTGCCGTCGGCGTGCCCGGCGAACCAGTCGTACGCCTCGGCCGCCTGATCCAGGGACCAGCTGCGGGTGAAGATGTCGTCGATCGGCAGGTCGTGGGCCGCGATGAACTCGGCGCAGCGCTGCTGTTCGATCGACGACATCGTCCACGAGGTCAGGAGGGTCCACTGCTTCTTGTACTGCTGCTGGACGTCGAACTCGACGTGGCCAGGCAGGCCCAGGAAGCAGACCCGCCCCCAGGTCCCCAGGACCCGCAGTGCGTCGGCGTTCGCGCGCCCCGAGGTCTCGAGGACGAGCGGCACCGTCGGGCTGCCCGTCAGTTCCTCGAGCCGGGACGGGAGGTCCTCCTCGGCGGAGTTGATGACGGCGCGTGCGCCGAAGGACTCGGCCCGCGCGAGCCGGACCGGGTCGATGTCGACGGCGATGACATCGGCGCCGAGCGCCGCCGCGAACATGGTGCCGGAGAGGCCGACGGGGCCCTGGCCGAAGACCACGAGCGTCTGGCCGGCGATGTCGCCGAGGCGGCGCAGCCCGCCCCAGGCGGTACCCGTGCCGCAACCGACCGCGGCGCCGGCCTTGAAGCTGAGCGCGTCCGGGAGGGGCAGGAGCGTCTGCGCGGGGACCTTGATGAACGGCGCGTGGCCGCCGTCGATGGTCTGGCCCATCACCTTCGCGGGCGCGCTCTCGCACAGCTGCGGCCACCCGGACCGGCACGACGGACAGGCCGTGCAGCCGACGTAGTGGTGGATCATCACCCGGTCGCCGACGCGCGCGACCTGCGGCAGGACGCCCGCGCCGACGGATGCCACCACGCCGCAGGGCTCGTGGCCCTGCACGACCTCGCCCGCCACGAGCGACCCGTTGCGCATGTGCAGGTCGCTGCCACACATCCCGGACGCGCGGATCTCGACCACGACCTCACCGGGGCCGGCGACGGGGTCGGGCACCTCCGTCAGGACCGTCGTGCCGTCGCCGGGGAATTGCACTGCCTTCATCGATCTGCCTCAGTTCTCGGGGAAATTGTCGGGGAACGTGCCGGTCAGGCTCATGACCGTGGTCCGGGTCTCCAGGTACGGAGCGAGCGCGTCGAGGCCGTTCTCCCGGCCCCAGCCGCTCGCCTTGAAGCCGCCGTAGGGCAGGTTCCAGCGCACGAAGGAATAGGTGTTGACCCACACCGATCCGGCGTCGATCCGGTTGCTCACGCGGTGGGCGCGGGCCAGGTCGCGGGTCCAGAGACCGGCGGTGAGGCCGTAATCGGTGTCGTTGGCCATCGCCACCGCCTCGTCCTCGTCGTCGAACGGGATGAGGGTGGCGACGGGGCCGAAGATCTCCTCACGGGCGATCCGCATCTCGTTGGTCGCGCCCGCGAACACCGTGGGCTCGACGAAGAAGCCGTCCGCGAGGCCGTCGCGGGTGATCCGGTTGCCGCCGGCGACGAGGTCCGCGCCCTCGGCACGGCCGATGTCGACGTACGACAGGGTCTTCTCGAGCTGCGCGGCGTGGGACTGCGGCCCCATGCGCACGGACTCGTCATCCGGCATGCCCACCCGGACCCGGCCGGCGCGGAGCCGGAACTCGTCGACGACCCGGTCGTAGATCGGTCGGTGCACCAGGACGCGGGAGCCGAGCGCACAGCTCTGCCCGCACAGCCGGAACGCCGAGGCCGTGGCGGCGTTGAGGGCCTGGTCGACATCGGCGTCGTCGAAGATGATGTGCGGAGCCTTGCCGCCCAGCTCGAAGGTGAACCGCTTCAGGTTCGCCGATCCGTCGACCAGCATCCGCCGGCCGGTCGCGGTGGATCCGGTGAAGGAGATCTTGTCCACGTCGGGGTGCGCCACGAGGTGCGCGCCGACGCGCGCGCCGGTGCCGTTCACGACGTTGAAGACGCCGGGCGGGAAGCCGGCCTCGGCGACGAGGCGCGCGAGGTGCAACGCCGAGACCGGGGTCTGCTCCGCGGGCTTGAGCACCACCGTGCAGCCGGCGGCGAGTGCGGCGCCGACCTTGAGGCAGGTCGTGAGCAGCGGGGCGTTCCACGGGACGATCGCGCCCACCACGCCCACCGGCACGCGCGTGGTGAATGCGTGGACCGTGTCGTCGAACGGGACGGTCGTACCGTGGGTCTTGTCGGCGAGCGAGGCGAACCACTGGTACCACTGCACCTGCCCGGCGAGCCCGCCGCGCATGTCCGTGATCGGGGTACCGGTGTCGCGGGATTCCACGGCGACGAGCTCGGGGAGCGCGGCCTGGAACAGGTCGGCGAGCCTGCGCAGGTGCGCGGCTCGGACGTGACCAGGGGTGCGGCGCCATCCCGGGTACGCGGCGCGCGCCGCGGCGACGGCGCGATCGACGTCCGCGGGGCCGCCCATCGCGACCGTCGCCCAACCGCGACCGGTCGCCGGGTCGATCGACTCGGCGGTCTCGCCGTCGAGAGGGAGTACCCATTCACCGTCGATGAAGAGGTGGTCGTATCGAGGCTGGTCGGAAAGTGACATCCTTCCGGTCTACGGTTCGAGTGTGGCGTGGGTCAATGTGGGCACTGACCGATTCGATTCGAATTCTAAGAAGGCGCGATTCGAAGAATTTCAATTGAGATCCGGTCCGTCGGGACAGTACTCCTCGAAACGGCAGGAACGATCGATCGAATGGAGCAGGACTGATGAAGCACGTAGCGCGGCGCGTGGTCACGGGGCATGACAGCGAAGGGCGATCGGTGATCGCCTCCGACGGAGAGGTCGAGGCGTTCGAGGTTCCGCCGTCGGCGTTCGCGAACCGGATCTGGGCGACCGACGCGCACCCGGCGGACAACCTGGACGCGCGCGACGGGGCCGTCGTGATCGAGACCCTCGCGACGGAGCGTGGTGCCGCATTCTACATCGTGGACTGGGCGCCGAACAGTGAATTCCCGGAACATCGAACGGCCACAGTGGATTACGGCGTTGTTCTCAGTGGGGAACTGCAGGCCGTCCTCGACAGCGGCGAGGTGGCCACCTTGCGCGCGGGCGATGCCATCGTGCAGCGCGGTACCGCCCATCGGTGGCGCAACTCGACCGACGAATGGTGTCGCACCGCCTTCGTGCTCGTCGGCGCGGCCCCGGTCGTGGTCGATGGAGCGGAGCTGACGCCCACGATGGCGTGAAATCCGGATAGGCGAGCGAACCGACGGGCCGGTGGGATGTTTCCCGCCGGCCCGCGGCGGTGAGCGGGGCTTCGCCGACCGCGAATCGGCGATTCGAAGAATGTCTCGCTCCACCTCTTCTAGAAGGGGCATATCAGATATATTCTTTATGGAGGATGTGATCCCGATCGCAGGGTCGCCGGCGCCGCGAGGAGAAGAATTCATGACTGTTCAGGCGTACGCCCGTCCCGCCCGGGCCCGGGCCGTCTCGGGCCGGCCGGTCGGCGTCGAGCCCATTCGTCCCGCAGTCCGGACCGGACAGCCGAACCACGGCCTCGCTGCGGCCCTGTGCGCGGTGTCGCACGCCCGGGCGCTCGGCCACACCACGGAGTTGCTGCAGGCGGCGGCCGCCGCCGCGCGGCAGACCACGGGCACCGCCTGGTGCGCGATCGTCCCGGTGGGCGCCGGGGCCCACGACGCCGTGGTCCTGGGCCCCGCCGGCCCGGTCCGGCTCGAGGCCGCCGACGACTCGGTGCAGTCCGTCGTGACGGCGATCCGGGGCGGAGCCGAGCTCGGGTACCCGGTGGTCTCCGGTGCCGAGTACCTCGGACGCGTCTGGTGCGGTCCGCACGGGGCGCGGCGGTACGGAGACGAGCCGGTCTTCCGCGGGATCGTCGACCAGGTGGCGCTCGTGCTCGACGCGGATACGGGTGGCGGCGATGCGACCTTGTCCAACCGCGAAGCGGAGGTGCTGCGCAGCCTGGCCGGCGGCCTGTCCAACGAACAGGTCGCACAGCGGCTGTTCATCTCGGCGGGAACCGTCAAGTTCCACGTCCGCAATGTCATGCACAAGCTCGGCGCGCGCAACCGGGCGGAAGCCGTCTACCTCGGCGCCCGGCGCCGGATCATCTGAGACCGCTCGGGCCGAGTCTGTACCGAACGACAGCGAGGAGAGAGAGTTATGACCAGTACGTACATCGACCACCTGTACATCGGGGGCGAGTTCCGCCCGGCCCATTCCGCCGGCCGGATCGAGCTCACGGATCCGAGGACCGAGGAGGTCTTCGGAGCCGTTCCCGACGGTGACGCGACGGACGTCGACGCCGCGGTGCGCGCTGCGGACGCCGCGGGGCCCGGGTGGGCCGCGACGGCCCCGTCCGAGCGGGCGCGCCTGCTGCGCGCGCTCTCCGATGCCTTCGCCGAGCGGGCGGACACGATCTCGTCCCTGATCGTCCAGGAGAACGGCACGCCGATCTCGATCGCGTCCGCGATGCAGGCGATGGTGGTGCAGAACTACCGGTACTTCGCGGACCTGGCTGACGCCCTCCAGACCGAGGAGGCACGCGCCAGCCAGACCGGCGATGTCATCATCAGCCGCGTCCCGGTCGGCGTGGTCGCCGCGATCATCCCGTGGAACGGGCCGCAGCCGCTCACGGCCTGGAAGATCGGGCCCGCGCTCGCCGCCGGCTGCACGGTGGTCATCAAGCCGGCGCCCGAGACGACCCTCGACGCGATGGTGCTCGCCGAGGCCGCGCAGGCCGCGGGGTTCCCGCCCGGCGTGGTCAACGTGATCAGCGGCGGCCGCCAGACCGGCGCCGACCTGGTGGCGCACCCCGCCGTGCGGAAGGTCTCCTTCACCGGATCGACGGCCGCCGGCCGCGCGATCGCGGCGCAGTGCGGCGCGGACCTCAAGCGCGTCACCCTGGAGCTGGGCGGCAAGTCGGCGGCCATCGTGCTCGACGACGCGGACCTCGCCGCGTTCGCGCCCTTCGTCCGGTCGGCGTGCACGCCGAACACGGGCCAGACCTGCCGCGCGCTGACCCGGGTGCTCGCCCCCGAGTCGCGCTACGACGAGGTCGTCGACGTGATCACCAAGACCATGGTCGATTCCCCGATCGGCGATCCCCGTGATGCCTCGGTCTTCTACGGCCCGCTCGTCAACGCCGCGCAGTTCGAGAAGGTGCTCGGCTACCTCGAGGTCGGCAAGGCCGAGGGCGCCACCGTGGCGCTGGGCGGTGGCCGGGACACCCGCTTCGAGCGCGGCTACTACGTCGAGCCGACGGTCTTCCGCGACGTGAACAACGACATGCGCATCGCCCGCGAGGAGATCTTCGGCCCCGTCGTCGTGGTGATCCCCTACGGCACCGTCGACGAGGCGGTGGCGATCGCCAACGACTCCGACTACGGACTCGGCGGCGGCGTCTTCTCCACCGACAAGGACCGAGCCACGGAGGTCGCGCGGCGGGTCGTGTCCGGCACCGTCGGAGTGAACTCCGCGTCCTTCCCGATGGACGCCCCGTTCGGCGGCGTGAAGGCCAGCGGCATCGGGCGAGAGCTCGGCCCGGGCGCGCTGGACGCCTACCTCGATACGAAGACCATCTTCCGTTCGTGATCAGTTCTACTGAAAGAGATCCACAGCCATGAAAACCGTCCGAATCGGATCCGGTAGCGGATTCTGGGGAGACAACCTGGACCCCGCCATCGAGATCGCCAAGCACGGCGACGTGCAGTACCTCGCGTACGACTTCCTCGGTGAGCCCACCATCCCGACCCTGCAGAAGATGCAGCAGAAGGACCCGTCGCGCGGATACGTGCCCTCGATCCGCGCCGTGGTGCGCGGCGTCCTCCCGATCTGTCTGGAGAAGGGCATCAAGATCCTGACCAATGCGGGCGCGGCGAACCCGCAGGCCTGCGCGGACACGATCCTGGAGACCGCCCGGGAGCTCGGCATCACCAAGCTCAAGGTCGGCATCGTGACCACCAACGACGTCCAGGCCAAGGTCGAGGAGCTCCTCGACCAGGGCGCGACCTTCACGAACCTCGATACCGGTGACGCGGACCTCGGCCGCGTGCGGGACCGGATCGTCGGCTCCTACGTCTACTCCGGCGCCTACGGCTATGTCGAGGCGCTCGAGGCCGGGTGCGACATCATCATCTCCGACCGAGCCACCGACGACGCCGCCATCCTCGCGCCGCTGGTGCATGAGTTCGGCTGGAAGTGGGACGACTGGGACAGCCTGGCCATCGGCATCCTGGCCGGTCACCTGATCGAGTGCGGCGCGGCCTGCAGCGGCGGCATCTCGAGCCTGTGGCGCGAGGTCCCCGAGCCGTGGAACATCGGCTACCCCATCGCCGAGGTCAACGAGAACGGCGAGCTGTTCATCACCAAGGTCGACGGCACCGGCGGCGTCGTGAACCAGGTGACGCTCACCGAGCACCTGCTCTACGAGGTGCACGATCCGGGCAACTACCTGATGCCCGAGGTGATCACCGACTTCACCCACGTCGAGATGGACGAGGTCGCCAAGGACCGCGTCAAGGTGTGGGGCGCCAAGGGCAAGCCCCGCCCCGACACCCTCAAGGCCGGCATCGCCTACATGGACGGATTCATCGGCGAAGCCGAGTCCTCCGTCACCTGGCCCGACGCGGTGGCCAAGGCCGAGCGCTCGATCGAGATCATCGGCAAGCGACTGGAGATGGTGAACCTCGACGCCGAGGAGCTGCGCTTCGACATGATCGGCGTGAACTCCTGCCACTGGTCGGCCGCGCCCGCACCGGACCCGGACATCAACGAGGTCCGCGTCCGCGTCGCCGCCAAGTGCGCCACGCGCGCCGAGGCGAGCAAGGTCGCCCGCGAGTGCGTGATGCTCATGGGCACGGGCCCGATCGGATCCACCGGACAGCTGAACACCCCGCCGCCGCGTGAGGTGATGGCCCTGTGGCCCACGTTGATTCCGCGCGAGGAGATCTCGCAGACCGTCGAGACCAGGGAGCTGTAGAGACATGAGCCGAATCCAACTCAAGGACCTGGCCTACGCGCGGTCCGGCGACAAGGGCGACATCTGCAACATCGCGGTGATCGCGAAGGAGGAGCGGTTCTACCCGCTGATCCTGGAGTACCTGACGGCCGACGCCGTCAAGGAGTTCTTCGGCGAGATGGTCAAGGGCCGGGTCGACCGCTACGAGGTGC
The DNA here is from genome assembly GCF_040611135.1 of Tsukamurella sp. NPDC003166. Classification (NCBI taxonomy): domain Bacteria; kingdom Bacillati; phylum Actinomycetota; class Actinomycetes; order Mycobacteriales; family Tsukamurellaceae; genus Tsukamurella; species Tsukamurella sp. NPDC003166. The sequence continues at coordinate 112,155 of NZ_JBEXNL010000009.1, read as the reverse complement.
CGACGCTGCACGCGATGAACTTCGTGCTGCGCAACGCCCTCGGCGGCGGCGCGACGCGGAGCCTGCGCGCCGACTTCACCGGCAAGACGATGTGCCAGGCGCTGCTGCGGGTCGAGTTCGACGTGGCCGAGTCCGACCTCGCCCTGATGCACTGAATCATCGAAGGAGAACCAGATGAGTGACAAAGCACAGGTCATCGGCGTCAACATGGTCAAGTTCGCCAAGCCCGGGGCCAACGACCCGTACGAGGTGATGGCGGCGAACGCGATCCGCGGCGCGCTGCAGGACGCGGGAATCGCCTACAACGAGGTCCAGCAGGCCTTCGCCGGCTATGTCTACGGCGACAGCACCTGCGGGCAGCGGGCGGTCTACGACGTCGGCATGACCGGCATCCCGGTGTTCAACCTGAACAACTACTGCGCCTCGGGGTCGTCGGCGCTGCTCCTCGCCCGCCAGGCCGTGGAGGCGGGGGTCGTCGACTGCGCCCTGGCCTTCGGCTTCGAGGAGATGACGCCCGGTGCGCTGGGCAGCGCCTTCACCGACCGGACCTCCCCGGTCGGCTGGATCCACGCGCGCCGCGCCGAGCTGCACCCCGAGCTCCCGACCGACGCCCCGCGCGCCATCCAGGCGTTCGGCGCGGCGGGCTGGGAGTACATTGAGCGGTACGGCGCGAACCCCGACATCTTCGGCCGGGTCGCGGTGAAGTCGCGCACGCACGCCGCGAACAACCCGTACGCGCTGTTCACCAAGCCGCTGACCCTCGAGCAGGTGATGGAGGCCCCGGCGCTCTATCCCTACATGACGAGGTTCATGGCGTGTCCCCCCACCTGCGGCGCGGCCGCGGCCGTGGTCGTCAGCAAGGCGTTCGCCGAGAAGCACGGCATCACGAACGGCGTGGAGATCATCGGGCAGTCGATGACCACCGATACCGAGGTGACCAAGACCGACCTGATCAACCTGGTCGGTGCCGATATGACGAAGCGGGCGGCGGCCGAGGTCTACGAGATCGCCGGCGTCGGACCGGAGGACGTCGACGTGGTGGAGCTGCACGACTGCTTCACGCCCAACGAGGTCATCAGCTACGAGGGCCTGGGGCTGTGCGGCGAGGGCGAGGCCGAGAAGTTCATCCTCGCGGGCGACAACACCTACGGCGGGAAGTACGTGGTCAATCCGTCCGGCGGCCTGATGTCGAAGGGGCACCCCCTCGGCGCGACGGGCCTTGCGCAGTGCACCGAACTGGTGTGGCACCTGCGCGGCACGGCGGGCGACCGCCAGGTCGAGAACGCCCGGATCGGGCTGCAGCACAACATCGGTCTGGGTGGCGCCTGCGTCGTCACCATGTACCGCCGGGCCTGACGGCCGGACGAACACCCGAAAGGGGCGCCCCGCCGGATCGGCGGGGCGCCCCTTTCGGCGTCGGCGCGGATGTCAGTCGAAGACGATGACTCCGCGCATGTTCTTGCCCGCCTTGAGGTCGGCGAAGCCCTGATTGATGTCGTCGAGCCGGTACCGCGCGGTGATGAGGTCGTCGAGGTTGAGCTGGCCCCGCTGGTACATCGCCAGCTGCGCCGGGATGTCGGACGTGGGGTGGCTCTGCCCGAACAGGGAGCCCTGCAGGCGCTTCTGCATGAGCACCAGGTGGTGCAGCTCGATGTCGCCGTCCTTGACATGGGTGTCGCCGATGCCGACGGCCACGCAGATACCGCCCTTGCGGACGGCCTCCAGGCCCTGACCGATGTCCCGCCCGGTCGGGATGCCGATGGTGACGATGGCCGAATCCGCGCCCTGACCGTCGGTGATCGACCGGCCGAAGTCCGCGGCCTCCTCGATGGTGTCGAACGCGTGCGTGGCTCCCAGCTTGAGTGCGAACTCGCGCTTCCACTCGACGGGCTCCACCGCAATGACCGCGCGGGCGCCGGCCTGCGCGGCGCCCTGGACGGCGTTGATCCCGATGCCGCCGACGCCCATCACGATGACCACGTCGTCCGGCCGCACCTCGCCGGAGTTCACCGCGGCGCCCCAGCCCGTGCCGACGCCGCACCCGGTGAGGCACGCCGACTCGAACGGGATCGACGGATCGATCTTGATCGCGGAGAGCGCCGAGACGGTCACGCGCTCGGCGAAGGTACCCAGGCTCGCGAGCGCACCGACCGGCTCACCGTCGAGGGACAGCCGGTAGGTGCCCGGCTCCTCGAAGCGCGACCCGGTGGCCAGGAGCGCACCCAGGTTGCACAGGTTCTGCATCCCCTGCGCGCACCACTTACAGCGGCCGCAGACGGGCAGGAAGGAGAAGACGACGTGGTCACCGACCGCGAGATCGCGGACGCCGGGGCCCACCTCCTCGATGATCCCGGCGCCCTCGTGGCCGACCACGATCGGGAAGATCCCCGGAACCTGGTCGCCGACGATGAAGTGGTCGTCGGAGTGGCAGAGGCCCGCGGCCTTCATCTTCACCCGGACCTCGCCGGCCTGGATCGGCGCCATCTCGAGGTCGAGGATCTCGAGTTCGCCGGGCGAGCTGCGGAGGACCGCCGCGCGTGTCAACATGTTCACCACTCCGTTTCAGAAGGAAGCGCGTACTCTCGCTTCACCATGGTCGCTGTGAGAGGGATCTCACCTACGAGCTATTGCGAGAATACAAAATATTCTGCAGCTGGAGAGGCTCGATCGGTTGCCATTCTTTGAATCGTCGATTTCCTTCCATCGAAACAGCGGAAAATTTCCGCGGAATCGTTCGGATTCGCTTTACAGATAATATTTTGTATGTAATAGTCGAGCTATGAGTGATACGAGCCACATTCGCCGACCGGCCTCCGGGCCGCTCGTCGGGGTGCGCGTGCTCGAGCTCGGCGGCGTCGGCCCGACGCCGTTCACCTCGATGCTCCTCGCCGACCTGGGCGCGGACGTGGTCCGGATCGATCGCCCGGCCGGATACGACGGCGGCGCGCCGGTGGCCGCGAGGTTCCACCTGCTCCAGCGGGGCAAGCGCAGCATCGCGCTCGACCTCAAGGATCCGGCCGATGTGCGGACGGCCCTCGATCTCGCCGCCCACGCGGACATCGTGATCGAGGGCTTCCGGCCCGGCGTCGCCGAGCGCCTGGGCGTCGGACCCGAGCAGTGCCTGAGCGTCAACCCGTCCGTGGTGTACGGCCGGATGACCGGGTACGGGCAGACGGGGCCGCTCGCGGCCGAACCGGGCCACGACATCGACTACATCGCCCTCACGGGCGTCCTGCACTCGGTGGGCGTCGCGGGCGGACCGCCGGTGATCCCGCTGAACCTCGCCGGCGACTTCGGCGGCGGCTCGCTGTACCTGGTGATGGGGCTGCTCGCCGCGGTGATCGAGGCCCGGACCAGCGGAAGCGGGCAGGTCATCGACGCCGCCATGGTCGACGGTGCCGCCTCCCTCATGACGCTGTTCCACGGGCTGCGCGAGGCCGGCTACTGGACCGACGAGCGCGGCGTGAACCGCCTCGACTCCGGGGCGCCGTGGTACTCCGTGTACCGCGCCGCGGACGGCGAGTACGTCGCGATCGGTGCCAACGAGGCCAGGTTCTTCTCGAACCTCCTGGACCTTCTCGGCATCGACCCGGCCGACGCCGGCGACCAGCACGACCGCGCCGCGTGGCCGCGCCAGCGCGAGTTGATCGCGGCCGCGATCGCCGCGGCGAGCCGGGACGAGTGGGCGGCCCGCGCGGCGGGCCGCGAGGTCTGCCTGGCGCCGGTGCTCACGATGGGCGAGGCGCCCGCGCACCCGCACCTCGCGGCACGCGGCACCTACATCGAGGTCGACGAGGTCGTCCAGCCGGCGCCGGCGCCGCGGTTCAGCAGGACCCCCGGTGCGGTGCGCAACGGCCCGGTGGAACCCGGCTCGGACACCGCAGCGGTCCTCGAAGAATGGCTGGCAGAGCTTCCGTCTCGTCGCACTGATTGACGGATAAGAAAACACCGATTTCCTCGGGTCGAATTTCGACCTGAACCTTTCCGACCCCGGAAGACCCACGCAAGGAGAAACGAAAATGGCCGAGAACTTCCTCACCGACGAGCAGTCCGACTGGCTCAAGGTCGTCAACGACTTCATGGACAACGAGATCACCGTCGAGTACGTCCGCACGTGCGACCAGAACCGCGAGTACCCCTACGAGGCGTACGCGAAGATCGCCAAGCAGGGCTGGCTGGGCGTGCTGATCCCCGAGGAGGAGGGCGGGTCCGGCGGCGACATCTTCGACTACGCGCTGATGGCCGAGGGCCTGGGCAAGTTCGGCTTCGACTTCTCCTGCTCGGTGCTGGTGCCCACCTTCACCGCGATGAACATCATCAAGTTCGGCACCCAGGAGCAGAAGGACAAGTATGTCAAGCCCTTCATCAGCGGCGACATCCGGTTCTCGGTCTCGATGACCGAGCCCGACGCCGGCTCCGATGTCTTCGCCACCAAGACGCACGCCAAGCGCAACGAGAACGGCGACTGGGTCATCAACGGTGCGAAGATGTTCTGCTCGGGCGCGCAGGCCGATAACACCGTGATCGCGATGCTGGTCCGCACGGACCAGAACGACAAGCACGGCGGCCTGACCATGCTCCTGATCCCGAACGACACCCCCGGCCTCGTCATCAACAAGCTGCCGACCCTGTCGCGTCACGCCACCGGCACCACGGAGATCTTCCTCGACGACGTCGTGGTTCCCGCGAACGCGATCCTCGGCGTCGAGGGCCAGGGCCACGAGATCATCATCAACCACCTCGAGCTCGAGCGGTGCGCCGTGGCCGGCGCGTACGTCGGCAACGCCCAGGAGGCCGTCAGCAACGCCCTGCGCTACGCGCACCACCGCAAGCAGTTCGGTACGGCGATCTTCAACTTCCAGGTGCTCAAGCACACCCTCGCCGACAACCAGACCCGCGTCGACGCGGCCCGCCTGCTCGTCTACCGCGCCGCGCAGATGAAGGCCGCGGGGCTCGAGGCGCCGCGCGAGACGTCGATGGCGAAGCTGTACGGCTCCGAGACGCTCAAGCAGTGCGCGCTCGACGGCATGCAGATCCTCGGCGGCTACGCGAACCTGCCCGAGTCCGACATGGAGCGGTACCTGCGCGAGAGCATCCAGTCGACCATCGGCGGCGGCACGTCGCAGATCCAGCGCACCATCATCGCCAAGTCCATGCGCCTGGCGAACGTCTGATCCGGCGCCCGCACCCCTCACCCTGAAAGGACGAGATCCCATGGCTCTCATCAACAACACCATCGACATGCCTCTCGACGAGCTGTCGGTCGGCACCGTCTTCCGCACCGGCGGCCGCACCATCACCGAGACCGACGTGGTGAACTTCTGCGCCCTCACCGGTAACTGGATCGAGATCCACTCGAACAAGCACTACGCCGAGCAGACGCGCTTCAAGGAGCGCCTGGTGCAGGGCTCGCTCACCTACTCGATCATGACCGGCCTGCTGATCTTCGGCCCGCCGATCCAGGCGAACTACGGCATCGACCGCCTGCGCTACCTGCACCCCGTGCACATCGGCGACACGATCTACGTCAAGGCCGAGATCATCGACCTGGAGATCAAGGACGACGACTTCGGCGTGATCAAGCTGCAGATGAAGGCGCTCAACCAGGACGGCGACCTCTGCCAGATCTCCGAGTGGCGCCTGCTCATGCTGCGCAAGCGCGAGGCGCTCGAGGAGCTCGTCAACGCCTCGATCCCCACCGAGAAGCCGCGGGCGGCGAAGTAGCCCATGCCCGGACCACTCGACGGTGTGCGGATCCTCGACCTCACCGTGAACGTGATGGGGCCCTTCGCCTCCCTGCAGCTCGCCGACCTCGGCGCGGATGTGTGGAAGGTGGAGGCCCCCGGAGGTGACGCGATCCGCACCGTCGGACCCGTCCGGAACCGAGGGATGGCGGCGAACTTCCTGCACCTCAATCGCAACAAGCGATCGATGGTGCTGGACCTGAAGAACCCGGAGGGGATCGCCGCCCTGCGGCGGATGGTGGCGGACGCCGACGTGCTCATGCACAGCTCCCGGCCGGCGGCGATGGCCCGCCTCGGGCTGTCCTACGAGGACGTCGCCGCCATCAACCCGCGCATCATCTACGTGGGCGCGTACGGTTTCGGCCAGAACGGGCCGTACGCCGATCGCCCGGCGTACGACGACCTGATCCAGGCGGCCTCGGGGATGACGGTGCTGCAGGCACGCCGTACCGGGCCGCCGGAGAACGTGGCGACGCCGATCGCGGACCGTGCGGTCGGCATCGCGGCGGCGATGGCGGTGACCACCGCGCTGTTCGAGCGCGAGCGCAGCGGCCTCGGGCAGGAGGTCCAGGTCCCGATGTACGAGACCTTCGTCCAGCTCGTCATGAGCGATCATCTCGGCGGCCTCAGTTTCGTTCCTCAGCAGGGGGACTGGGGCTACGCTCGTAGCCTGGACCCCGGTCGGCACCCCTACCGGACCGCGGACGACGGGTACATCGCGGTGAACATGTACAACGACAAGCACTGGCACGCGTTCTTCGCCGCCACCGGGCACGCGGAGATGATCACCGACGCGCGTTACGCCGACGTGCACGCTCGGATCGAGCGCCAGGGCGAGTTGTACGCGTTCCTGGAGCGCGAGTTCCCGACGAAGACCACGGAGGAGTGGATGACGATGCTGGTGACCGCGGACATCCCGGCGATCGAGGTGGCCACTCCCGACACGCTGGTCCGCGACCCGCACCTCGACGCGGTCGGCTTCTTCGACGTCGGCGAGCACCCCACCGAGGGGACGGTCCGGTCGATCGGCATTCCGCAGACGTGGAGCCGCACGGAGCCGGAACTCCGCATCCCCACGCCACGGCTGGGGGAGCACACCGTCGAACTCCTGGAGGCCGCGGGGTTCGAGCAGGCCGAGATCATTGCGCTGCTCGCCTCCGGTGCCGCGGTGGCCGCGGACGGCGCGGGGGTGCCGTCGTGACCGCCCCGACGGTTCCCGGGCCGCTGCGCGGCAAGGTCGCTCTCGTCACCGGCGGGTCGGGTGGTATCGGGCGCGGTATCGCCCTCCGGCTCGCGCAGCAGGGGGCGACGGTGGTCGTCGGCGGACGGTCCGAGGACCGCGCCAACGCCGTCGTCGAGGAGCTGCGCGAGTACGGGGACGCCGGCTTCGTGCTGGGCGACGTGCGCTCCCGCGACGACATGGAGGCCGCGTGCGCCTCGGTCGTCGAGCGCTTCGGCGGGCTCGACATCGTGGTGGCGAACGCCGGCGGCGGCGACGAGGAGGCCCGGTCGCCCCAGGTCCGAGGCCCGTTCGCGAACATCGACCTCGATCGCGCCACGGCCTTCGTGCAACAGGCGCTCGCCGCGAAGTACCTCGTGGTGCAGGCCGCCGTGCCGCACCTGCGGGCGCGCGGCGGAGGCTCGGTGGTCTTCGTGACCTCCGAGGGCGGGCGGGAGGCGACGCCGGGCCAGACCGCGATCGCCTCGTTCTCCGGCGGCCTGGTCATGGCCGCCAAGGTCCTGTCGAAGGAACTGGCCCGCGAGAAGATCCGGGTGAACACCGTGTGCGTGACCGTGGTCCGCGACACCCCTTCCTGGGACGCGGTGTTCGGGCCGGATTCGACGGTGTCCGAGCAGCATCGTAAGCAGTACACCAAGATCGCCGAGCGCAGTCCGTTCGGCGTGGCCGCACCCACCGACATCGGTGACGTGGTGGCGTTCCTCGCGGGCCCCGGCGCGGCATACCTGACCGGGACCACGGTGAGCCCCACCGGCGGCCTGACGATTCACTGACTTCAAGGAGGTCACCGACATGAGCGGACCATTGGAAGGCGTGCGGGTCCTCGACCTGACGTCGAACTTCATGGGACCGTTCGCGGCGCTGCTGCTCGCGGACATGGGCGCGGACGTGTGCAAGATCGAGTCCCGGGCGGGCGACACCTCCCGTGGTGTTGGCACCGGGCGCAACCCGGGCATGGGACCGATCTTCCTGCACCTGAACCGCAACAAGCGCAGCCTGGGACTGGATCTCAAGCACGCCGACGCGAAGGCGGCCCTGCGGCGGATGCTCCCCGAGGCCGACGTGCTGATGTACAGCCTCCGCCCGGCGTCGATGGCGCGGCTGGGACTGAGCTATGCCGAGGTGGCCGAGGTGAATCCCCGCCTGATCTACGCCGGCGCGTTCGGCTTCGGCCAGGGCGGTCAGTACGCGGACAAGCCGGCCTACGACGACCTGATCCAGGCGTCCGTGGGCATGCCGGTGCTCCAGTCGCGCAAGGTCGGTGCCCCCGAGTACGTGGCGACGGCGATCGCCGACCGCGTCGTCGGGATGGCGATGAGCAATGCCATCGCGATGGCGCTGTACCGGCGCGAGCGCACCGGCCGCGGTCAGGAGGTCCAGATCCCGATGTTCGAGACCTTCGCGCAGTTCGTGATGGGGGATCACCTCTACGGGCACACCTTCGAGCCGCCGATCGGCGACTGGGGGTACGCGCGGATGATGAACCCCGACCGCAGGCCCTACCAGACCACGGACGGTTACGTGGGAGTGAACGTCTACACCGACGCGCACTGGCAGCGATTCTTCGCTCTGGTCGAACGTCCGGATCTGCTCGCGGACCCGCGCTTCGCGACGATCTCCGCGCGGACCGAGAACTTCGGTGTGCTGCTGCCGCTGGTCGCGGAGATCTTCGCGACCCGGTCCACGGCGGAGTGGCTGCAGCTGCTCGGCGAGGCCGACATCCCCGTGATCGCGATGAACACCCCGGAGAGCCTGCTCGACGACCCGCACATGAAGGACGTCGACTTCTTCCGCGTCGAGGAGCACCCGACCGAGGGGCTGATCCGGACCATGGGCATTCCGCAGACGTGGAGCGAGTCGGCACCGGAGCAGCGGTTCCCCGCCCCGCAGCTCGGTGGAAACACCCGGGAGCTCCTGCGGGAGTACGGGTTCAGTGACGACGAGGTGCAGTCTCTGGTGTCGGAGGGCGCCGCCTTCGAGAAGTAGTAGCGCAGCGCCGCCGGCCCGCCAGCATGAGGAAGGGCCCGATCCGCCGTCCGCGGATCGGGCCCTTCGTCGTGCGCCGGGGCATCGACCCTGTCCGTTGGATCAGGATTTCGCTGGGATCGCCTTGCGGACGCAACCGGACGCCGAAGTGTGAGTAGCATCACTATGGGGGTGGGAAATAGCCCCTTGCACAGAATCTTTCGGCTCGAGCGCCGTCCTTCTACCTCAGGAGTCGACATGGGTGTCACCCTCAACTGGATCACCGATTCCGTTTCCGGGCAGGTGCCCGAAGCGGACCCCGATCGCCCCGCGCTGGCGTTCGAGGACGAGACGCCGATCACCTACCGCCAGCTTCGCGAGTCCGAGTTCGCCTACGCGACCGCTTTGCAGAACTCCGGTACCGAGAAGGGCGACCGCGTCGCGGTCCTGATGCGCAACTGCATCGAGTACCCGCAGATCTTCTTCGGCATTTCGCGAGTGGGCGCCGTCTCGGTGCGCCTCAACTGGCGACTCACCGGTCCGGAGCTGCGGTTCCTCCTCCAGGACTCGGGGTCGACGGTGCTCATCCTGGACGAGGAGTTCGTCAGCAGGATCGAGCCGGTGCGCCATGAGCTTCCGGTCCGGACCTACGTGATCCGCGGCGAGAACGTGCCCGACTGGGCCGTTTCGCTCACCGACTTCGTGGACTCGGGCGAGACCGGCGTCTTCCCCGAGCTCGACCCCGCCGATCCCGCGACCATCATGTACACCTCGGGAACCACCGGGCTGCCCAAGGGGGCGGTGCTCACGCATCGGAACCTCTTGGCCCTGGCGACGATCCAGTGCATGATGTGGCAGCTCGACGAGAACACTGTCGCCCAGACCTCGGGTCCGATGTTCCACGCCGCGGCCATGGAGATCATCGTGCTGCCGGCGATGTTGCGGCACGGAATGGGCGTCTTCCTCGGTTCGGGTGGCTTCTCGCTGGAGCGGATGCTGGAGATCGGCCGGAAGCAGCGCGCGACGATCGCGTTCGTGTACTCGCATCTCATGTACGACCTGATGCGCCGCGACGACGTCGAGGAGCTCGTGGCCCCCAGCCTCACGCAGATCATCGCCGCCGGCGACACCGTGATGCCCTGGGTGTACGAGGAGTTCGAGCGGCGGCTCCCCAACGCGCGCATGGATCAGACCTTCGGCCTCACGGAGGGCGGCATGGTGTGCACCAGGCTCCGCCATCAGGACGCGAAGGGCCACGAGTCGAGCGTCGGCCGGCCGACACCGCTCAGCGAGATCGTGATCCGCGGCGCGGACGGCGAGCCGGTACCCACCGGAGAGGTGGGAGAGATCTACACCCGGAACCCCGGTGTCAGCGTCGGATACTGGAACCGGACGGAGGCGACCGCGGAGACCTTCCACGACGGATGGTGCCGCACCGGCGACCTCGGCCGGTTCGACGAGGAAGGCTTCCTCACCCTGGCGGGCCGCCAGAAGGACATGGTGCGCAGCGGTAGCGAGAACATCTACCCGGCGGAGATCGAGAAGCTGCTGACCTCGTTCGAGGGTGTGGCCGACAGCGCGGTCGTCGGCGTTCCGGACGAGAAGTATTTCGAGGTCGGCGCCGCGATTCTCGTGGCGAGCGTCGGAGTGAGCATCGACCTGGACGCGATCCGGGAATTCCTCGCGGGCAACCTGGCGAAGTTCAAGATTCCGAAGTATTTCGTGGTGGTCAGCGAGTTGCCGCGCAACGCGTCGGGGAAGGTCCTCAAGCACGTCCTGCGGACCGAGTACGCCAGCCTAGGATCGTCGCCGACCGAGCGGTGATCTGGGGCGCCACATCGATGCCGCCGGTGGCGGTGCCGGATCTGCCCCTCGCCGGAACGGGCGAGGGGTAGATTCGTCTGCGTGATGAGAGTGGCGTGTGCGTTGGTCGTCGGCACGGTGGCGGAGTCCTGATGGCGCGCAATCTGAATGTCAATCATCTGGTGCGGCACGTCGATCTGTTCACGCTGCAGCTCTACATCGCGGCCGTGGAGGAGAAGCAGATCGGCCTGGCGGCGATCCGGGAGAACATCGCGGCGTCGACCGCGACCAAACGGATCCAGATGCTCGAGGACGCCGCGGGCACCAAGTTCCTCGACCGCACGCCCCGCGGCGTCCAGACCACCCCCGCGGGAGAGATCTTCCTGCGGCACGCCAGGGAGATCCTGGGCAGCCTGAACGTCATGCGCAGCGAGGTGACCGCCCTGACCGAGGGGGTCGCCGGCGAACTGACGCTGGTCTCGGCCAGGTCCATCATCGGTCCGCTGCTCGCCCGGCGGCTCGGCGAATTCGTCAGTGATTATCCGCAGGTGGATCTCGCCGTCCACGAGGTGTTCAATCCGGAGATCATCCGCGAGGTCGAGCGCGGCGACGCCGATCTGGGGGTCTACGCGGAAGCGCCCGACCTGGATCTGTCCGGCGTGGCGACCATTCCGTACCGCAACGACCGTGTGGTCGCTGTCGTCCCGATCGATCATCCTCTGGCGAAACGCGATTCCGTCACCTACGCCGACCTCGCGGAGTTCAACCTGATCGCGGCCGGCGCCATGGCGGGAGCGTTCAAGCTCGCGGCGGCCAAGACCGGGGGCGAGTTCCGGTCCCGGTACCGGCTCGTGACGGGAAGCACGGCGCTGAGTCTCGTCGCGTCCGGCATCGGCGTGACGGCGGTACCCGAGTGCTTCCTGCGCGCAGATCACCTCGATCGGGTCGCGGTGCTCGATCTGGACGAGCACTGGGCCGTCCGGCGGCTGTTCCTCGCGACGCGGCACGGGCAGAAGCGCGGTCCGGCCGTGTCCGCTCTGGTCGACTACGTGCTCGACCAACCGCGCGCTCACGCGTCGGCCTCGTAGCCGACGGTGCCGGCACAGGCTGTCGCTGGACGGCGGCTGCCCGGTAGGTGGGCCTACCCGTCGACGGCGGCGATGAGCAGCTCGCAGCCGGTGCGCAGGAGCGCCTCGAGATCGCCGTCGGGCTGCTGTAGCCACTGGTCGTACGCGGCGAGCGCGACGCCGAGCGCCATCCACGCGATCGTCTGCGGCGCGTGATCGGATGTCGCGAGCCCGCGTCGGCGCGCGGCGTGTTCCTCGATCACCTGCCGCCAGTCCGCGTACATGATCATCGAATGTGCCTGTAGCGCCGGCACTGTCAGGAGCAGGTGCATCCGGCGGCGGTGGTGCTCGCGTTCAGGCTCCGGCACCTGGTTGAACGCGACGATGGCGTCGCGGAGCTCGGTGCCGAGCGTGCCGGTGCCCGCCGCCCGGTCGAGCAGTTCGCGCAGCCCTGCGAGGTGATCGTCGAACTCGCCCCAGGCGAGGGAGTTCTTCGACGGGTAGTAGCGGAAGAGCGTGCGCCGGGCGATGCCGGCCGCAGCGGCGATGTCGTCGACGCTGGTCTCGTCGAAGCCCTTCTCGGTGAACAGGTCGATGGCGATGCCGCTGAGGTGACCGCGCGTGGTCGCGGAGGGGCGCCCGCCGAGCGGTCCGCTGCGTCCGCGAGGGGGCATCGTCGTCCGCCTTCTTTCTCCGTGTTCCCGCCGGTCGGGGGGTGTTCGCGATCGTACGTCAGGACGGATTCCGGCGAACGCCTATGATTTTGCACCGAGTGCCATTACTGTGTGACGAGAACCACAACACCAAGCATGAGGAGGTTGGTTCACATGTCCGACAAGGTGACTGCGACGCAGGACGAGCTCGTGACGGAATCGTTGGTGGAGGAAGTGTCCATCGACGGCATGTGCGGCGTCTACTGATGACCGTCGCGCACGCGCCGGCTCCCGGCGGCCCTGCGGCCGCCGGGGCCGACGCCCCCACTGGTTCCGAAGCTCCCTTCGATCCTCGGCGCGCCTGGGCGGTCAACCCGCGGGTCGCGATCCGCCCCGAGCCCTTCGGCGCGCTGCTGTACCACTTCGGCACCCGGAAGCTGTCCTTCCTCAAGAACCTCGTCGTCGTCGACGTGGTGCGGTCCCTGCGCGAGCACCCGAGCGCCGCAGCCGCGCTCGACGCCGCGGGCGTCGCCGCCGACGACCGCCCCCTGTACCTCCACGCGCTCGGCGCGCTCGCCCGGTCCGGGATGATCGTCCCGGCCACCGACCAGGAGTCAGAGTCATGACCACTCTCGAAAGGCCCCGCCCGGCTCCCGTCGGGCGCCTCGTCGACCAGTTCGAACGCGGCCTCGACGCCCCGATCTGCCTGACCTGGGAGCTCACCTACGCCTGCAACCTCGCGTGCGTGCACTGCCTGTCCAGCTCCGGCAAGCGCGATCCGCGCGAGCTCAGCACCGAGCAGTGCAAGGCGATCATCGACGAACTGCAGCGCATGCAGGTCTTCTACGTCAACATCGGCGGCGGCGAGCCCACGGTCCGCCCCGACTTCTGGGAGCTCGTGGACTACGCGACGGCGCACCAGGTGGGCGTGAAGTTCTCCACCAACGGCCTGCGCATCAACGAAGCGGTCGCCCAGCGCCTCGCCGCCTCCGACTACGTCGACGTGCAGATCTCCCTCGACGGCGCGACGGCGGAGGTCAACGACGCGGTCCGCGGGCCCGGCTCCTTCGCCATGGCGGTCAAGGCGCTCGAGAACCTTTCGGCCGCCGGCTTCCGCGATGCGAAGATCAGCGTCGTCATGACGCGGCACAACGTCGCGCAGCTCGACGAGTTCAAGGCCCTCGCGGACAAGTACGGTGCCACGCTGCGGATCACCCGGATGCGTCCGTCCGGCCGCGGCGCCGACGTCTGGGACGACCTGCACCCCCTGCCCGAGCAGCAGCGCGAGCTCTACGACTGGCTCGTCGCGCACGGCGACGGCGTCCTCACCGGGGACTCCTTCTTCCATCTCTCCGCGTTCGGCGGGAACGACGGTGCAGGCGCCCTGCCCGGCCTCAACCTCTGCGGCGCGGGTCGCGTCGTCTGCCTCATCGACCCCGTCGGCGATGTCTACGCGTGCCCCTTCGCCATCCACGAGAACTTCCTGGCGGGCAACGTGACCGCCGACGGCGGCTTCCAGGAGGTCTGGCAGCGCTCCGAGCTGTTCCGCTCCCTGCGCGAGCCGCAGGCCGCCGGCGCGTGCACGCAGTGCAGCTTCTTCGACTCCTGCCGCGGCGGCTGCATGGCCGCCAAGTTCTTCACGGGCCTGCCCATGGACGGGCCGGATCCGGAATGCGTGCAGGGCTACGGCGAATCACTGTTGGCGGGGGAGCGCACGAAACCCACTGCCAACAAGGATCACTCCCGCGGCGTACCGCTCACTCTGATGACCCGCCCACCGTCGCGCGACTGCGACGAGAACCCGCTCGCCGGGTTCGCCCCGCAGAGCTCTCCGCGGCCACCGTCGTCGCTCGCGGCGTCGGGCGCCCCGCGTCCCGCCCTACCCACTGCCACCGGCCGGTCGTCCGCCGGCTGCTCCTGAACGACCGAGGAAACATCACCATGCCGAAAATCGCCACCCTGATCGAGCGCGCCTCGTTCCGCCGGAACCCCTGGTTCGAGACGGTCGAAGAGGCGCAGCGCCGCGCGCGCAAGCGCCTGCCGCGCACCGTCTACTCGTCGCTTATCGCCGGCTCGCAGGCCGGGATCACCGTGAGCGACAACACCGCGGCGTTCTCCGAACTGGGGTTCGCGCCGCACGTCGTCGGGGCGAAGGCCGAACGCAACCTGGCGACCAAGGTGATGGGGCAGGAACTGCCCTTCCCGGTGATGATCTCCCCGACGGGCGTCCAGGCCGTCGACCCCGACGGTGAGGTCGCGGTGGCCCGCGCCGCCGCCGCGCGGGGAACCGCGATGGGCCTGTCCAGCTTCGGATCCAAGCCGGTCGAGGAGGTCACGGCGGTCAACGACAAGATCTTCTTCCAGATCTACTGGCTCGGCAGCCGCGAGGACATCCTCGCCCGCGCCCAGCGAGCCCGGGAGGCGGGCTGCGAGGGCCTGATCGTGACCACGGACTGGGTCTTCAACGTGGGCCGGGACTGGGGCAGCCCCGAGATCCCGGAGAAGGTCGATGTCAAGGCTCTCGCCCGGATGGCCCCGGAACTCGCGGTGCGGCCCCGCTACGCCCTGGACTGGATCCGCGGCGGCAAGATCATCATCCCCGACCTCACGGCGCCGAACCTGGTGCACCGCGGCGAGACCGGGCCCACCTTCTTCGGCGCCTACTACCAGTGGATGAACACCCCGCCGCCCACGTGGGAGGACCTCGAGTGGCTGCGTGAGCAGTGGGGCGGCGAGTTCATGGTCAAGGGCATCACTCGCCTCGACGACGCCAAGCGCGCCGTCGACATCGGCGCCACCGCGATCTCCGTCTCCAACCACGGCGGCAACAACCTCGACGGCACGCCCGCCTCGATCCGCGTGCTCGGCCCCATCGCCGACGCCGTGGGCGGCGACCTCGACGTGCTGCTCGACGGCGGCATCCGGCGCGGCTCCGACGTGGTCAAGGCGCTCGCCCTGGGCGCCAAGGCCGTCATGATCGGCCGCGCCTACCTCTGGGGTCTGGCCGCCAACGGCCAGGCAGGCGTCGAGAACGTGCTCGACCTGCTCCGCATGGGCGTCGACTCGACGATGATGGGCCTGGGCCGCGGCGACGTCGCCGAGCTCAGCCGGGACGACCTGATCATCCCCGAGGGCTTCGAGCGCTCCTTCGGCGGCTGAGCCCGGTGACGCCCGAGCTCGCCGCGCTGACCTGGCCGGACGTCCCCCCGGCCGGGTCGGTGCTCGTGGTCCCGATCGGCTCCGTTGAACAGCACGGGCCGCACCTGCCGCTCGACACCGACACCCGGGTCGCCGCGGTCATCGCGCGGCGCGCCGTCGAGCAGTTGGCCACCGGCGCCGGGCCCGACGGTGCCGTGGTCCTCGCGCCCGCGCTCGCGTACGGCGCCTCCGGCGAGCACGAGGCGTTCCCGGGCACCGTCTCGATCGGCACGGCGGCACTGGAACTCGTGCTGGTGGAGCTGGGGCGCAGCGCATCCCGGTGGGCGGCCCGCATCGTCTTCGTCAACGGGCACGGTGGGAACCTCGACGCGCTCCGCAGCGCGGTCACGCTCCTGCATCACGAGGACCGCGACGCCGCCTGGTTCCCGTGCGTCTTCCCCGGCGGCGACGCCCACGCGGGGGAGACCGAGACCTCCGTCCTGCTCGCCCACGCCCCGGAGACGGTGCACGCGGACCGGATCGAGCCGGGGGAGACCGCGCCGATCGCCGCGCTCATCGACCGGCTGCGCGCCGAAGGCGTCGCCGGGGTCGCGCCCAACGGCATCCTGGGCGACCCGACCGCGGCCACCGCCGCCCGCGGCGCGGCGCTGCTCGACGGTGCGGTCGACCGCCTCGTCGGCGCACTCGGGCGGTGGACCGTCGGCGACGACGGGCGGCTGCGGTGACCGGCCCCGAATCCTCGCGCCTGCCGGATGGTTTCGCTGTTCGGCTCGACCCGGGCTGTCTGCGCCCCGGCCCGCGGCACCTGCTCGGCGGCTCGCCGATGCGGCTGCTGACCCTGTCTCCCGCCGCCGTTGCCCTGGTCGACGAGGCCGGGACGGTGACCGTCCGTGACGCCGCGACAGCGGGTCTCGCTCGGCGCCTGCTCGATACGGGGCTCGCGACGCCGGTCGCCCTGGCCGCGAAGGAGACCCGCGAGATCACCGTCGTGGTCCCCGTCCGCGACGACCAGGCCGGCGTCGATCGCCTGCTCCGGGCACTACCCGCTCTGCCGGTCGTGGTCGTCGACGACGGCTCCGCGGAGCCGATCCGCGTGCCCGACGACCCCGCGGTGCGGCTGCTGCGTCTGCCGGAGAATCGCGGACCCGCGCACGCCCGCAACCGCGGCGCCGCGCTCGCGGCCACCGAGCTGGTCGCCTTCCTGGATGCCGACACCGTGCCCCTGCCGGGGTGGGCCGGCATACTCACGGCGCGGTTCGCGGACCCGACGGTGGCCGTCGCAGCGCCGCGCATCGTCGGCCTCGTGGACGCGCCGTGGACACGGCCCGTCGCGCGCTACGCGGGCCTGCACTCGAGCCTCGACATGGGGCCGCGGCCGGCCGCGGCGCGGCCGGGGAGCCCCGTCGCCTATGTGCCGTCGGCGGCGATGCTGGTCCGGCGCAAGGCTTTCGAGGCCGTCGGCGGCTTCGACGAGGCCCTCCGGGTCGCCGAGGACGTCGACCTCTGCTGGCGCCTCGCCGACGCGGGATGGACGGTGCGGTACGAGCCCGCGGCCCGCGTCGCGCACGACCATCGGACCACGGTGGCTGCGCTGCTGCGCCGTCGCCGCTTCTACGGCACCGGCGCCGCGGAACTGGCCCGCCGGCACGGCCCGCACGCCGCGCCGGTGGTCACCTCGGTCCCCACGGCCCTCGCGGCGGGAGGGCTCCTGTCCGGCACTCGGGTGGGACTCGCCGGGGCGGCCGCGATCCACGGCTGGACCTTCCTGCGGCGGCGCGACCGCCTGCGCGAGGTCCCCCGCACCGACGCGGTCGCGGCCCGGATCACCGTGCGCGCCGCCTGGTTCGGCCTCCAGCAGGGGTTCGCGGCCATGCTCCGGCACTACTGGCCCGCGACCGTCGCGGGGGCGCTCGTGTCGCGCCGGGTCCGGCGGCGCGTTCTGATCATCGCCGCGGTGGAACCGGCCCTGACGTGGGCGGCCGCGGTGCACCGCGAACCGTCGGCCCCCCACCCGGACCCCGTCACGTGGGCCGTGCTGCACCGCCTCGACGATCTCGCCTACGGATTCGGCGTCTGGCAGGGGGCCGCGGCGCGCGGCGGGCGCGGCGCGCTCCGCCCGAAGGTCACCCGGTGACCCCGGATGTCGTGGTCGTCGGGGCGGGAAGCGCCGGGCTGACCGTCGCGCACGCGCTCTGCCGCGACAGCGACGTCCTGCTGATCGAGACCGGTCCGCTCACGGCGCCGTCCCGCGCGACGCGGAGCCTCACCGGCCTGCCCATCGGTGCCGGCGCCGACCGCGTCCGGCGGTACGCGGAGGCCCGGGGCCGGGATGTCGTGCGCGGCAACGGACTGGGCGGATCGGCTGCCGTCAACGGCGGTTACTTCCTGCGCGGGCACCAGGAGGACTACGCCGGGTGGCCATGGCCCACCGATCGGATCGCAGCGGCCTTCGAGACCCTCGACGGCGGGGCCGCCGGCGGTGGCACGATGCGGGTCACCGCGTTCGCCGACGGGGAACTGGGCGACGTCGCGCGCCGGTTCGAGGCGTACTGGCGCGCGCGGGGACCCGTCGCTCCTCGCGGCAGCGCCTGGCCGGCGGTCGGGCTCAACCGCGTCCGCTCCAATCGGGTCGGCGAGGCGCGCTGGACAGCGGCCGACGCGTCCGCGTCCGACGGCGGGCCCCGGCTGCTCCGTGCCACCGTGACCGGTTTGATCGAGGAACGAGGGTCGGTCATCGGTGTGCAGACGAACGTCGGCCGGGTCGACGCACCTGAAACGGTCCTCGCGGCCGGCACGCTCGGAACCGGGCTGCTCCTGGCGCCGGTGCTCGGGCCGCTCGTCACCCACGAGCACCCGGAGCGGATCGTGCGCTTCGCCCCATGCGTCCCGGTCCCGGCGGTGCCGTTGCTGCAGAGCGTGGTGCACACCGACGCCGGCCTGGAACTGCGGTGCTACGGCGACGATTTCGCCTCCTACATCCCGGGCCTGCCGCGGAGCGGGGTACCCGTCGGGATCGCCGACATGACGCGGCCGACCCGCGGCACGATCAGCTTGCGCCGCGGGTCGGCAGTCATCGATCTCGGCGAGCCCGACAAGGACTCCACTGCACGGCTCGCGCGCGCTGTGGACGAGGTCGTCGCCATGCTCGGCTCGCCGGAGTTCGCGGACGTCGTGGTGCCCGGCTCGATCGCCGTCGACCCGGTGACGGGTATGTCCTCGCACGCCTGGGGCACGCTGCCCCTCGGGGAGCGCACCGACGCCGGCGGCCGCATCGACGGCCTCGACGGGGTGCGCGTCGTCGACGGCTCGGTGCTCCCCGCTGGGCTGCGGAGCGGGCCGCACGCGAGCGTGCTCGTCGCGGCGGCCCTCATCGCGGAGACGATGCTCCGCGACTGACTCCTACAGGTTCGCGGCGAAGAACGGGATGACGCGGTCGAGGGCGATCTTGACCGGCTCCGGCTGGTCGTACAGGTCGTAGTGCGAGAAGCCCTCGGCCACCACGAGTTCCTTCTTCGTGGACGCCGCGCGGCGGTACACCTCGAGCCCGTCGCGGTACGCACCGAAGGCGCCCGGCTTGTCGCCGATCACGACGATGAGCGGCTGCGTGAGCAGCTTCTCGACGTTCAGGAAGGCGTCCCAGCCGTAGCCGGAGGCGCGCCGCGAGACGAGCGAGCAGGTGGTGCCGCCGGGGGCCTGGCCGCGGTCGGTCTTGTAGTACTCGGTGGCCTCCTCGACGTCGATGTTCGCCCCCTTGGCGTCCTCGACGGTGGGCGGCAGCAGGTTCTGCACCTCGGCCTCCGCGCCCAGCACCTCGGCGGACCGCTGGGCGGAGATCGCCTCCAGAGTGGCTACCGGGTCGTACGCCGAGAAGGCCTCGTTCAGCAGGTTGCCGAAGTTGACGCCCGTGATCGACGCGACGGCCTTGATCCGGCGCTCGGTCTTCGCCGCGGCGATGGAGTAGCCACCGCCACCGCACACGCCGATGACGCCGATGCGGTCGGCGTCCACATAGGGAACGGTGAGGAGGAAGTCGACCACGTGGCTGAAGTCCGCCACGCGCTGCCACGGGTCCTCGGTGAACCGCGGCTCGCCGCCGGACTCGCCCTGGTAGCTCGCGTCGAAGGCGATCACGACGTAGCCGGCCTCGGCGAGCGCCTTGCCGTAGATGTTGCCCGCGGTCTGCTCCTTGCAGGAGCCGATCGGGTGCGCGGCGATGATCGCGGGGTACTTCTTCGACGCGTCGAAGTCCGGCGGGAACTGGATGTTCGCCGCGATGTCCCAGTACGGGGTCTTGACGGCGACCGTCTCGATGTTCGGTGCGGTCATGGTTGAACTCCTTCGATTCGGTGTGTCTTCGACATTCGTCCCGGTCCGACGGCGGTGCCAGAGTCCCCTGAGGGAGGGGACCCCGGGAACCTCCCTGCCGCGATCAAATTCTAACTACCGATAGAAAATATATGTTAACTTCGGGAGAGATCGTCCGGCGGAAGGGTGAACCCAGTGGTCATCGAAGGAATCGGCGTCCAACACGTCGACGACGTGTTCATCGGCGGCGCCTGGCGCCCCGCGACGGGGGAGCGGCGCACCGTCCTCGCCCCGGCGACCGGCGCGGTTGTGGGAGAGGTGACGGACCCGTCGCCCGCTGACGCGGCGGAGGCCGTGGCGGCGGCGGACGCGGCGCGCGGCGCCTGGGCGGATACGCCGCTCGCCGAGCGGATCGCGGTCTGCGGTCGGTGGCTGGACGACCTCGATGCGCGTGCCGGGGATCTCGACGTCGTCTGGGCGATCGAGGCGGGCATGCCCGTGCGCCACGGGAAGGGCCTGTACCGGTTCGCCACCGTACCGGCGTGGAAGTCCGTGCTCGACGGTGCGCCGGCCGTCCTCGCGGAGGTCCGGCGCGGCTCGGAGCTCGGCGAGGTCGTCCTCACGCGGGAACCCGTGGGCGTCGTCGTCGGCATCCTGCCGTACAACGGGCCGATCGTCACCGTCGCGTCGAAGATCGTCCCCGCCCTGATCGCGGGCTGTCCGGTGGTGATCAAGGCCGCACCCGAGTCGCACCTCACCATGGCGATCGCCGCCGAGGCGGCGCGCACCGCGGGCTTCCCCGCCGGCGTCGTGAGCGTCCTCGCCGGCGGCGTCGACGTGGGCCGCGCGCTCACCCGCGATCCGCGGGTCGACATGGTGTCGCTGACCGGCGGCCACGTCGCCGCGCAGGACGTCCTCGCCGCCACGCACGGCCGGTACGCCCGCACCCAACTCGAGCTGGGCGGCAAATCCGCGGCGATCATCCTCGACGACGCGCCGCTGGACAAGGTGCTCCGGCAGCTCGTCCCCGGTGCGACGGGCGGCGCCGGCCAGGTATGCGCCCTCCTCTCCCGCGTCCTCGTCTCGGACGCGAGGTACGACGAGGTGGTCGAGGCGCTCAAGCCCGCCTGGGAGCGCCTCCGCATCGGCGACCCCCTCGACACGGCGACGCACGTCGGCCCTCTCATCAACGCCGCAGCCGTCGACAGGACACGGGGCTTCGTGCAGCGCGCACTCGCCGACGGTGCGCGGCTCGTCGCCGGCGGTGGCGTCCCGCAGAATCTGCCGGAGGAGCTGCGCGGCGGGTCCTTCCACGAGCCGACCCTCTTCGCGGACGTCGCGCCGGACTCGGACCTCGCGCAGCACGAGGTCTTCGGGCCGGTCACCGCGGTGATCCGGTACGCCGACGTCGATGACGCCGTGCGCATCGCCAACGGCACCGACCTCGGCCTGTCCGGCTCCGTCTTCGCCGCCGACACCGAGACGGGCATCGCCGTGGCCCGGCGCATCCGGTCGGGATCGGTGGGCGTCAACGCCTTCGGCCCCGCGATGAGCGCCCCTTTCGGCGGGCGCAAGGCCTCCGGCTGGGGCCGCGAGGCGGGACCCGAGGGGATCCTCGGATTCACCGAGGGCAAGCAGATCCTGGTGGGCGGATGAACGCCCACGGCCTGGCGCGCGCGGGCCTCGCGGCGTGGGTGGAGACCATGGTGCGCGCCAACGCGGCGCTCTACGGGCCGTTGCTCGGCACTCCGTCCGTGCGCAGCGAGTCCGTCGGCGAAGGACCGGCGGTGCTGCTCCTCAACGGCTTCGGCGCGAGCGGTGCGGTCTGGCCCCACGACGTGGCCGAGGGCGGGCGCACCGTCGTGCGGGTGGACGCGCGGGGCACGGGCGGATTCCGTGGCCTCACCTCGGCGTTCACGATCGCCGACCTCGCGGACGATGCCCGCGCCGTGCTGCTCGAGCGGGGCATCACCAGCGCGACCGTCGTCGGCTGGTCGATGGGCGGCATGGTGGCCCAGGAACTCGCGCTGCGGCATCCCGAGGCGGTCGACGCCCTGGTGCTGATCGGCACCGTCCCGCCGGCTCCCGCCATGGATCTGCCCGTGCTGCCGACCCTGTACAAGCTCGGCGGACTGTTCACGGGGATCCTCACCGGCGGCTTCGGGGCCGCGCTGGCGGATCTCGGCGGCCCCGGTGCGCGCCACGAGCGCCCGGAGCGGATGCGCGAGCTCGCCGTGGCCCTGCGCGGCAGTCGTCTCGCCTGGTGGGCGCCCACGCTGCAGGCCTTCGCCGGCGGCTCGTGGCGCGGTCCCGAGCGGCTCGCGCGGATCACCGTACCCACCACGATCCTGCACGGCGCGGACGACCCGATCATCCCGGCGGTCAACGCCGTCCGGCTCGGCGAGCTCATCGAGGGTGCCCGGGTCGAGGTGCTCGACGGGGTCGGGCACCTGCTTCCCTTCGAGGCGGCCGAACGCTTCCTCGCCGTCCTCGGGGACGCGGCGGACCGGGCGGGGGCCGAGCGTGGCTAGCGGTCCGCTGCGCGGGGTGAAGGTCGTCGAGCTGGCGGGGCTCGGACCGGGACCGTGGGCGTGCATGGTCCTGTCCGACATGGGCGCCGAGGTGCTCCGCGTCGATCGGCCGTCGTCGGTGGGCGTGCTGCGCACCGATCTCGGCGCCGCGGGCGGCCGGCAGCCGGCGTTCGTCAACGACCGGGGTAGGCGCAGCGTCGCCATCGATCTCAAGCGCCCGGAGGGTGCGGCCGCGGTGCTCGACCTGGTTGCACGCGCGGACGTGCTGATCGAGGGCAACCGGCCCGGCGTCGCCGAGCGGCTCGGCGTGGGGCCGGACGTGTGCCTCGCCCGCAATCCGCGGCTGGTGTACGGCCGCGCGACAGGATGGGGGCAGGACGGACCGCTGGCGCAGCAGGCGGGTCACGACCTGAACTACCTCGCCGCGTCGGGCCTGCTGTCCGCGATCGGCCGTCCGGGCGAGCCTCCGACGATCCCGCTCAACATCCTCGGCGACTACGCGGGCGGCGGCGCGCTCCTCGCCTTCGGTGTGGCCGCAGCGCTCTTCGAGGCCCGGGGCAGTGGTCGTGGCCAGGTAGTCGATTCGGCCATGCTGGACGGGATCTCGCTCCTCGGTGGTGTCTTCTTCGGCCAGGTGCAGGCGGGCATGCACCGGCCGGAGCGGGGGACGAACATGCTCGACGGCGGTGCGCCCTTCTACGCGGTGTACGAGACCTCCGACGGCGGCTACATGGCCGTCGGGGCGCTGGAGGCGGCCTTCTTCGCCGAACTGCTCGCGGTGCTCGAGCTCGATCCCGAGCTGGCGGCCCGGCAGTGGGATCGGGACGAGTGGCCGGGGCTGCGCAAGCTCCTCGACGACGCCTTCGCCCGGTTCCCGCGGGCTGAGTGGGAGCGACGCTTCGCCGGTCGTGAGGCCTGCGTGAGCCCGGTCCTCGGCATCGAGGAGGCGATCGCCGCCCCGCACGCCGCGGCCCGCGCCGCCTTCGTCGAGGTCGACGGCGTGC
Organism: Tsukamurella sp. NPDC003166; assembly: GCF_040611135.1. NCBI lineage: Bacteria > Bacillati > Actinomycetota > Actinomycetes > Mycobacteriales > Tsukamurellaceae > Tsukamurella > Tsukamurella sp. NPDC003166. The sequence goes on along the minus strand of NZ_JBEXNL010000009.1, from coordinate 88,684 downwards.
TCCAGCCGGCACCGGCGCCGCGGTTCAGTCGCACGCCGGGGAGTGTCCAGGGGCCCGCGGTTCCCGCCGGCGCGAACACCGACGAGGCCCTGCTGAGCTGGGGTTTCGACAGCGTTGAGCTCGATCGGCTGCGACGTGTCGGAGCGATTGTGTGAGGTGTGTCACACGATGGCCGATTCGCGTGTAATCTAACTTCCATTAGAGAAATCTAATGAGAGTTAGAACCTGATCGAGAGGGCTGAAACAATGGGGATGAGCATCACCTACGTCACCGACGCGGTGGCCGGCCAGATGCCGGTGGTGGATCCGGACTCCACGGCGATCGCGCTGGGCGCCGACGAATCGATCACGTGGGCCGAGCTGCGTGCACTCGAACTGCGGTACGCCCGGGCGTTGCAGCGTGCAGGGGTGCAGAAGGGTGACCGCGTCGGCGTCCTGCTCCGCAACTCGATCGAGTACATCGCGCTGTACCTCGCGATCGGGCGCGCGGGAGGGATCAGCGTGCGCCTGAACTGGCGACTCACGGCGCCGGAGCTGCAGTTCGCGCTGAGCGATTCCGGTGCCACCGTGCTCGTTTTCGACGCGGAGTTCGGCGGCGCGATCGAGCCGATCCGCGACGAGATCGACGTCCGCACCTTCGTGGCGCGCGAGTCCGGTGCCGCGGCGCCGGAGTGGGCGCAGACCCTGACCGCCTTCACCGCCGACCTCGGCGCCGCGGCCGCGGACGCCTCCGGGTACCCCGTGATGAGCTTCGACGATCCCCTGTCCCTCATGTACTCGTCGGGCACCACCGGCCGCCCCAAGGGCGCGCTGTTCTCGCACGGCAACGCGATGTGGATCGGCGCGATCCAGGCCATGCGGTGGGGCATCAACGACAGGACCGTGGCGCAGACCTCCGGCCCGCTGTTCCACGCAGGCGGCTTCGAGGTTCTGCTGCTGCCGACCCTGCTCGCGCACGGCACCGTCGTCACCTTCCCGTCCGGCGGGTTCACGCTCGAGAACTTCCTGCAGGTGGCGCGCGACCGGAACACGACCGTCATGCTCCTCTACCCGTTCATGCTGTTCGACCTCCTGCGCATGGACGACGTCCGCGGCCTGGTGCCGCAGTCGCTGCAGCGCATCGTCACGGGCGGCGACATCGTGATGCCCTGGGTGTACGACGCGCTCGAGGCGAACCTGCCCGGCGTGCAGCTCACGCAGTCCTACAGCCTCACCGAGGGCGGGGCCGTGTCCAGCAGCCTCGAGTTCGACGTGGCCCGCGGGCACGAGAGCAGCATCGGCCGGCCGCAGGCGATGACCGAGATCAAGGTCATCCGCGCCGACGGCCAGCTCACCGACGTCGACGAGGTCGGCGAGATCTGCGTGCGTTCGGGGGGCGTCTCGATCGGCTATTGGAACCGGCCCGAGGCCTCCGAGGCCACCTTCCAGGACGGTTGGTGCCACTCCGGCGACCTGGGCCGCATCGATGCCGACGGCTTCCTCACCATCGCGGGGCGTGCTAAGGACATGTACCGCAGCGGCGGCGAGAACGTCTACCCCGCGGAGGTCGAGATGGTGATCACCAGTCACGACGACATCGCCGATGCCGCGGTCATCGGCGTGCCCGACGACAAGTACGTCGAGGTGGGCGCGGCGGTGATCGTGGCCGCCGAGGGGCGGGTCGTCGACGTCGACGCGCTGCGGGGCTGGTTGATCGGGCAGCTCGCCAAGTACAAGGTCCCGGTGCACTACCACGTCGTCGAGGCGCTGCCGCGCAACGTCGGCGGCAAGGTGCTCAAGAACGAACTCCGCGAGATCTACGGCACGGTGCGGGGCTGACGATGGGCATCAGGGACGCGATCGGCGACGCCTTCGCCGCGGTGGGCAGGGTGGAGGCCTTCGCCAAGAACGCCTCCGAGTACGCCCGGTTCGGCGGGCTCGAGGTCGACGAGAAGCGGTCTCCGTTCTCGGTCGAGTACACCGGGCCCGCGCTGTCGCTGCGCCGGTACTTCCCGGACGAGTTGCCCGGCACCGATCAGCCATCGCTCCTGCTGGTGCCGCCGCTGATGATGATGTCCGACGTGTACGACGTCGCGCCGAAGTCCAGCTCCGTCAAGGCCGTTCACGACCTCGGCGTCGACGTCTGGGTCGCCGACTTCGGCCGGCCCGAGGAGGTGGAGGGCGGCCTCGATCGCGGGATCGCCGACCACGTGCTCGCGGTGAGCGATGCCGTCGAGCAGATCCGGGCCGCCACGGGCCGGGACGTCGTGCTCGGCGGCTACTCGCAGGGCGGCATGTTCTGCTACCAGGCCGCCGCCTACCGGCGCGGCGACGGGATCGACTCGGTGATCGCCTTCGGTTCGCCGGTGGAGTTCGCGTCCATGCCGATTCCGATGTCCGTCGAGACCTTCACCTCGATCGCCCGGGGGCTGCTCGACACCGGCCTCGTCGACAAGGTCGCGCTGCCCAGCTGGTTCAACCGCTCGGCCACGCGGATGCTGGAGCCGATCCGCAGCGTCCAGTTCGAGCTGGCCTACATCAAGCAACTGCATGATCGCGATAAGCTCGAACCCGGTGAGCAGCAGCGCAAGTTCCTCGCTCACGACGGGTGGACCTCGTACTCCGGCCCCGCGCTGCGCGACCTGCTGGAGAACGTCATCGTCACCAACCGGATGCTCGAGGGCGGCCTGGTGATCGGCGACCGGCCGGTCTCGCTGGCCGACCTCGAGATGCCGCTGCTGATCGTCATCGGCGACATCGACAAGGAGGGGCACCCCCGGTCCGTCCGGCCGATCCTCCAGGCGGCGCCGCGCGCCGACATCCATCAGTTGGACCTGCACACCGGGCACTTCGGGATCGTCGCCGGCGGCGGTGCACGGCGGAACACGTGGCCGCGCGTGGCGGACTGGATCGCCTGGCGCGCGGGGCGGGCCGAGCTGCCCGAGCAGATCGTGCCCGCTCGCGAACAGACCACCATCGCGGGGTGGCGCCCGGGCGAGATCGCCAGCCGGGTCACCGCCACCACCGATATCGGTGTGGAAGTGGTGAAGACGGTGTGGGGCGCCGCCACGGAGGCGGGTGACCTCGCCTTCTCCCTGCTCCGCGACCGGGTCTCCGGCGTGCCGCTCATCAACCGGATCGAGGCGCTCCGGCCCGACACCGCGGTGTCGCTGGGCCTGCTGCTCGACGAGGCGGCGAACCGCGCGCCGAGCGCACCCGCGCTCCTGTTCGAGGACCGGGTGCTGCGCCGCGAGGAGGTCAAGCACCGCATCGACAGCATCGTCAAGGGCCTGATCACCCTCGGCGTCCGCCCCGGCGACCGGGTCGGCGTGCTGATGGACACCCGGCCCACCGCGTTGTGCACCGTCGCAGCCATCAGCCGCCTCGGCGCCGCAGCCGTCCTGCTGCGGCCGGACGGTGACCTGCACCAGGAGCTGCAGCTGAGCGAGGCCTCCGTGGTCATCGCCGACCCGCAGCGCATCCCGCAGGTCCGCCCGGCGGACGAGGTCGTCTGGGCCGTCCTCGGATCCGAGGGCGAGGGCGGGCGCGTCGTTCCCGCGTACGCCACGGACCTCGAGCGGGTGGACCCGGCCAGGGTCGCCGACCCCGCCTGGTACCACGCGAATCCGACCCGGGCCACCGACCTGGCCTTCGTGCTCTTCACCGGCCGCGGTGCCGGCGTGCGCGTCCTGGAGATCACCAACCGGCGGTGGGCCCTGTCCGCCCTCGGCACGGCCAGCGCGGCGGGCCTGGGGCCCGGCGACACGGTGTACTCGGTGACGCCGCTGCACCACTCGTCGGCGCTGCTGATGGCGGTCGCGAGCGCGGTCGCGTCGGGCGCGCGGCTCGCGCTGGCCGCCGCGCCGGACGTCGACGTCTTCTGGCAGGAGGTGCGCCGCTACGGTGCGACGCACGTCAGCTACAACTGGTCCTCGCTGCGCGAGATCGCGGTGGCGCCGACGCGCCCGGAGGAGGCGCACAGCTCGATCCGCATGTTCATGGGCTCCGGCATGCCGCCGAACCTGTGGCGCCGCGTCGCCGAGCGGTTCGCGCCGGCACGCGTTCTCGAGTTCTACGGCAGCGCACAGGCCGAGGCGATCCTGGCGAACGTCTCGGGCGAGCGCGTCGGCTCGGTCGGGCGCCCCGTGCCGGGTACCGCGCGGGTGAAGGTGGCGGCGTTCGATCCGGCGACGGGCCGGCTCGCGTTCGAGCAGGACGGATTCGCGCGGGAGTGCGATCCCGGCGAGCCGGGCCTGCTCCTGGCGCGCTGCGAGGCCTCGCCGGGCACGCCGAACGTGCTGCGCTCGGTGTTCGCAGCGGAGGACGCGTGGCAGTCCACCGGCGACGTCTTCGTCAAGAGCGCCGACGGTGACTACTGGTACGTCGAGTCCGTCGACCGGCTGCTGGCCGCCCCCCGCGGGTACATCGCGCCGCGCCGGATCGCGCAGACGCTGCAGCGGATCTCGAACGTGGATCTGGCCACCGTCTTCCTGACGGAGGGGCCCACGGGATCGACTGCGGTCGTCGCCGCGGTCACCGTCCAGCCCGGGTCGGACCTCAGCGGGTGGGCACTGTCGTCCGCGCTGCGGCGGCTGCCCGCCGACCAGCGCCCCGACTTCGTCCGCGTCGTCGCGGACGTCCCGGTGGCGCAGTGGTCCCGGCCCGTGTGGGACGACGTGATCGCGCGGGGGCTGGGAAGCGCCGCTGACGGTCCGCTCTTCGCTCGCGGCGAGGACGGCGAGACGTATACCGCCGCAGAGGTTTAACCGCTAGATATGATGAAGATTCGGAGATCGACGTGAAGACCCAGGCAGCATTGTTCGACGGCCCCGGAAAGCCCCTGCGGCTCGCCGAGATCGACCTGGCCGAGCCCGGCCCGGGCGAGGTTCTGGTGGAGGTGAAGGCCACGGGCGTCTGCCATTCGGACGTCGGCGTCTTCACCGGCAAGCTCCCCGCCCCGACGCCGCTCGTGCTCGGGCACGAAGGAGCCGGCATCGTCAGCGCCGTCGGTCCGGGGGTCGAGTCCCTGTCGGTCGGCGATCACGTCGTCCTCACCTGGCTCGCGAGCTGTGGCTCGTGCTTCTTCTGCCGCCGCGGCGACCACCACCTGTGCGGCCGTCCGCGCACCATGCTCGGCGCGCACACCATGCCCGACGGCTCGACGCGGATGAGCATCGACGGCGAGCCGCTCCGGCAGTTCTGCGGGCTCGGCACGTTCGCCCAGCACACCGTCGTTCCCGAGGGCGCTGCGGTGAAGATCCCCGACGAGGTGCCACTGACCTCGGCGGCGCTGCTCGGCTGCGGCGTGCTCACCGGATTCGGCGCCTCCGTGAAGACGGGCGGTGTGCGCGTGGGCGACTCGGTCGCGGTCATCGGTTGCGGCGGCGTCGGCCTCAACGCCGTGCAGGGCGCGCGCGTGGCCGGCGCCACCACGATCGTCGCGATCGACATGCACGACGAGCGGCTCGAACTGGCGCGCAAGCTCGGCGCCACCGACACCGTCAAGGCGGGCCCGGACGTGGTCAAGCAGGTCCGGGCGCTCACCAGCAAGCGCGGCGTGGACGTCGCGGTCGAGGTGGTCGGCCGGCAGGAGACCGTGAACCAGGCGGTCGCCATGATCCGGCGCGGCGGCGACGCCGTCCTGGTCGGTGCGGGCCCCGGCGTGGGCGTCGACGACGTGCTCAACAACGTGGTGATGGCGGGCAAGAACATCCACGGCTGCCTCTACGGTTCCGCGCGGGTGAAGGACGACATCCCGATGCTGGTGGACCTCTACCGCAGCGGATCGCTGCTGATCGACCAGCTGGTGACCGAGACCTTCCCGTTCACCGAGATCAACGCTGCCGTGGACTACTGCTCGGGCGAGCAGGGCGCCCGCGCGGTGGTCGAATCCTAGAAGGAGACAACCGATGACCGAGACCGGTACTCAGCACGAGGCGGGCGCGCCCGTCGACAAGACGGTGACGGCGCGCGGCCTGACCCTGTACACCCGGCGCCGCCCCGGCAGCGCCGAGCCGCCGCTGCTGCTCATCCACGGACTGGGCGGGTCGATGGACTCGTGGCAGCCGCTGCTCGAGCACCTCCCGGACCGGGAGGTCATCATGATCGACACGCCGGGCATGGGCCGCTCGGAGTTGCCCGGGCGCCCGCTGCCGATGCACGGCCTCGCCGACGTACTCGCCGCCGCGCTCACCGAACTCGGCGTCGACCGGGTCGACGTGCTCGGCTACTCCCACGGCGGCGCCGTCGCCCAGGAGTTCGTGCACCGGCACGGCCGGCGGGTACGGCGCCTGGTCCTGACGGCCACCGTCGCCGGGGTGCCGTGGCTGCCTCCGCGCCCGCGGTCCGCGCTCGCTCTCGCGGGTACCCGCCGGTACCGGGACAAGGCCGCTGCGGCGCACGACATCCCGCTGCTGGCCGGCGGTCGCACGGCCCGCGACCCCGAGGTGCTGGCGAGCGTCCTCGCCGACCGCGAGGCGAATCCGCCCAGCAAGACGGGCTACCGCTACCTGCAGGCCGCAATTCTGGGTTGGTCCAGCCACCCGTGGCTGCACACGCTGCGCTGTCGCACCCTGGTGCTGCAGGGCTCCGACGACCCCGTCGTGCGCACCCTCAACGGTCGCGTCCTGGCCGGCCGGATCCGCGGCGCCCGCCTCGAGGTGCTCGACGGTGCCGGTCACATGATGCTCTTCGACGAGCCGGAACGCCTCGGCCACCTGATCTCCGACTTCCTCACCGCCCCCTAGCAGTTCACCACCACCCTTGAAGGAGCCCGTCATGTCCGCCACCATCAAGCACCTCTGGGCGCTCGACGCACCCACCGTCACCATGGACAACGGGATCATGGGCCTTCTCAAGGGGGGTGAACAGATCACCTTCCCGTTGCCGGCCTTCCTCATCGAGCATCCCGAGCACGGCCTGCTGATCTTCGACACGGGGATCGGCGGCGCGGGGGACCCGGCCTCGGTCTACGGCCCCGCCGCGGAGCTGTACAAGATCGACTTCCCTGCGGAGTACGCGCTGGACCGCCAGCTCGCGGACCTCGGCTTCACGACGGCGGATGTCACGCGGGTGGTCCTGTCCCACGCGCACTTCGACCACACCGGTGGGCTGCACCACTTCGCCGGGGCCACCGGTTACATCGGTTCGGGCGAACTCCGCTATGCGCACACCCCCGACCAGCACGTGGCGATGCATTTCGATCCGCGTGATCTGGAGGCGGCCAAGCAGATCGATTGGCTGGAGATCCCGACGCACGGCGAGCACGATGTCTACGGTGACGGCAGCGTCGTCGTGCTCTCGCTCCCGGGCCACACCCCGGGCTCGCTCGCGCTCAAGGTCCGGATGCCGGATGACACCAACCTCGTGCTGACCGGAGACGTGGCCCACGACCACGACAATGTGACCTTCTGCGCGGGTATGCCCGCCGATGCGGACACCGTCGGTGCGATCGAGTCGCTCAAGTCGCTCAAGCTCCTGCGCAGCCAGCCGAACACGACCGTGTGGGTCAACCACGACCCGGAGGACTGGGCGAAGAACCGTCCGACCGGCCGGCAGGTCGTCTAGTTTTCTAACGTCTGTTCGGGGCTGTGACAAAATACCTGTCCATGACCACGTTCGATCTGCCGTCCGGGCAGCGACTGTCCAAGTCGGAGGACACCCGCCGCCGCATCGTGTTGGGTGCGGCGGCGGTGCTCGTCGAAAAGGGCTACGCGGCCACGCGGCTGTCGGACATCGCCGCCACGGTCGGCATGCAGGCCGGCAGCCTCTACTACCATTTCGACTCCAAGGACGATCTGGTCGAGGAGGTCCTGGGGTTCGGCGTGCGGTACGTACACGAGTACGTGCGCGCGGCGGTCGAGGACCTGCCGGACGGTCTCACCGCGGGGGAGCGGCTGTACGAAGCAGTCGCGGCGTTCCTCGACGCGCTGCTCGCGACCGGCGACCTCTCGCCGGCGCACCTGCGTACCTTCCATCAGGCGCCGCCGGACATGCAGGAGCGATTGCGACCCGGTCGGCGCGACTTCGGACACTATCTCGACGGCTTGATCTCCGCGGCGGTCGAGTCGGGCGACGTGCGCTCCGACATCGAAATCCCGGTGCTGCGCCTGTTCATCATCAACTCGCTCGAGCGTGTGATCGATTGGCCGGAGTCGCTTCGCGAGCGCGACGGCCGGTCGGCCGTCGACATGATGCGCACACTCATCTTCGACGGGGTCCGCGCTCCCCGCTGAACGACGAAGCGCCGCGCCGTTTCAGGGCGCGGCGCTTCGTCGTGCGGCTATCAGCCGGCCTCCACCCCGACCTTCGTCGGCGCGCTCGACGACAGAGGCGGCCGGCGACGCATCACCACGACGACGCCGATCGCGCAGCCGAGCGCCACGACGAGCAGGATGTTGATGTAGTTGTAGAGGCTCTGGGGCCCGATCTCCCGCACGATGAACCCGCTGATCAACGGCGCGGCGATAGCACCGGCACGGCCGAACCCCAGCATGGCCCCGTAGCCCTTCGCCCGGGCGAGCGGCGGATAGGCCAGCGGAACCAGGGCGCTGTAGGACGAGATGCCGCCGAAGATGCCCACGCCGAGGGCGACCGCGAAGAAGTACAACGCGAGCGACGGGCTGTGTCCGGGTCCGGGGAAGGCGTTCGCGAAGCCGACCATCGCGACCACGGCGATGACGCAGTAGACCCAGGTCAGGCGGACCGCGCTGACGACGAGCCCGATCAAGGAGAGGGATACCGCACCGACGAGGCAGCCGAGGCTCAGCCACAACCCGACGTCCTGACCGGTCTGGCGTGCGGCCGAGGTCGCCGCGGCGACGGCCTCCTTGGTCGCTGCGGGGTCGATCCCGTTGACGATGGCCGTCTTGACGAAGTCGGGTGTCAGCCCGGCGGCGAAGTTGAACACACCCGAAACCGTCATGTAGCCGACGCACAGGAGCAGGGTGGCGGCGATGAGACTCTTGCCCAGCAGCGCGGGGTTCTTCTCCTCCGCCGACGGATGTTCCGTGGCCTCGAACGTCTGCTCCTCAGCTTTGACGGACTCCGGGAGACCGACGAACGCCAGGACGAAGGCCGCGGCGGCGAGGCCCGCACCGGTGAGGAACAGAGCCTTCCAATTGGAACCGAAGGTGGACGTGATGACGTTGGTGCTGAGCGCGGCGAGGACGCTGCCGAGGGGGTAGCCGATCATCACCAGCCCGGTGGCGAGGTTGCGGTACTTCGGCGCTGCGCTCTCCTGCGCGGCGACGACGATCACGACGCTCACCATGCCGATGCCGGCACCCGTGATGAATCGGGCGCCCATCATGAGCTCGGCGTTCGGCGAGAGCGCCGACAGCACCAGGCCGATCAGGTTGACGACGATGCCCACCAGCGCGATCAGCCGACGTCCGTAGCGGTCGGCCAAGCGCGCCAACCCGATGGCGCCGACCGCCATGCCGACCAGCCCGAAACTCACGATCAGGCCCTTTTCGGAGGTCGTCGCGAAGTTGAGGGGATCGTTCGGATTCTTGGAGTGGGTCGGCAGGTTCGGCAGGACGAACGAAATGATCAGGAGGTCGAATCCGTCGACGAGGTTGAGGAACATGCAGAGGACGGCGACACCCAGTCCTCGCTTGCCGGTCGCGGCGCCGTTCGGTACGGCGGTCTGTGAGGTGGGCATGGCGATCCTTCGCAGTGTGACATATATTATGTTTCTAACTGCGATGAGAATAGCTCGACAGGTCGCACGGCGGAAGCGGTATGCGTACATCGTCCGGAACGACGAAGGCCCCGGCGATGCCGGCGGAACGTCCCCGTGTGAGGGCGATCGTGCCGGCGTCGCCGGGGCAGATGCTGGGTGCTTACGCGACGGGCTCGAGTCGCACGGTCGCCGACCGCGCGGGCTCGGTCACCATGGTGCGGGTCGCCGCGCCGCCGCGCGGGTACTTGCTCTCGAAGCCGGCGTCCACCTGCTGCTGGACGTCGTCGGTGGTGTCGGGGACCAGGGCCACGTCCGCTTCGACGCCGCCGGCCCGGACCCGGGCGACTCCCTTGATCTTGGCCCACTTGTACCAGCCACCGTCGACTCCGAACGCGGAGCGGAGGTACACGGCATCGCCGACGGGAACGGTCCAGATCGGCACCCAGCGACGAAGCGTGCCGTCCTTGCGGTAGCTGCTGATCTCGATCTCCTGGGCGTGGCCGAGGGCATCGGTGAGGGCTGACTCGAGGGGCATGGTGATCTCCTATCGGTTTTCGAGGACGACGGCGGGCCGATCGGCGACCAGCGAGGACAACAGTCGGAGGGCGTCGGCCGCGGGCGAGGCGGGCTCGGGTGCGAACGCGTAGAGGATCAGGCCGCCGGACCCGGCGATCTCGAGGGCCTCGAACGACAGTGCCATCTCGCCCACCGCCTCGTGCCGGAACTGCTTGCCGCCCCGCCGATGCGCCACCACGCGGTGCGCCGCCCACTTCGTGCGGAACTCGGCGCTGGCGGTCGAGAGCTCGCCCACGAGCGCCGTGAGCGCCCGCGCCTGCGGATCCGCGGCGGCGGCCGCACGCAGCATGGCGACGGCGTCGTCGGCCGCCGTGTTCCAGTCCGGGAAGGTCCGATCCGAATCCGGGTCCAGGAACAGGAACCGCGCTACGTTCGCCTGCCCGACGGTGCCGGCCACCGGCGCGTACAACGCGAGACCGAGCGTATTGCCGGCCACCAGGTCCAGGTTCGGGGCCAGGACCACCGCGGGGACCGTGACCATCGAGTCGAGCACGGCCTGGAGCGTTGGGCTGACCACGGCGCGGGTGCGCGCCGCCCGGCGTGAGGGCTTCGAAGCCGCGGCCCGAGTGAGGGTGAGGAAGTGCTCGGACTCCACGTCGTCGAGGCGCAGCGCGCGGATGATCGCGTGCAGGATCTCCTCGGAAACTCCTGCCACCCTGCCGCGCTCGATCTGGATGTAGTACTCGGCGGACAGGCCCGCGAGCATCGCGACCTCCTCGCGACGCAGGCCCGGTACCCGTCGGCGTCCGGTCGACGGTAGGCCCACCATGTCCGGCGTGATCCGTGCGCGCCGCGTGGTGAGGAAGTCCTTGATCTCCTGCGCGATCTCCATATCTGCAGGTTACGCATCACTCGGACGGTGAGACAGGTGCCGTCGGTACCCCCCGGATACGACGAGGGCCCCGCCGACGGCGGGGCCCTCGTCGCGTCCGGGCGCGATCGCTACCGATCGATCCAGGTGACGACCTCGTCGAGCTCCGCGCGCGCGGTGCGGTAGCTGTTGGCCGGGGCACCCTCGTCGGGGTACCCGAAGGAGATGCCGAGCAGCACCTTGCGATCCTCGGGGATGCCGAAGTGCTCACGGACCAGCTGCGAATGCCCGGCGATCGCGGCTTGCGGGATCGCTCCGAGCCCGAGGCTCCGCGCGGCCAACAGGAACGTGCCGACGTACAGGCCGGTGTCGACCGCGCCGTACAGGTCGTGCACCGAGTCGGTGGTCACGATCACGGCGTGGGGGGCGCCGAAGAGCCGGAAGTTCTGCGCGGCCTGCTTGGCCGATGCCGCCCGGTCGCCCTTGGCGACGCCGACGGCCTCGTAGAGCTGCCAGCCCGAAGCGCGGCGACGCTCGCGGTACACGCCGCGGTATTCGGCGGGCGGGTCGAAGTCGAACTTCGACTCGTGGGTGGCGGCCCACTCGGAGAGCGCGGTCCGGAACTTCTCGGTGCCCTCGCCGCTGGTGACGATGACCTGCCAGGGCTGGGTGTTGCACCACGACGCGGAGCGCTGCGCGAGCGTGAGCAGGCGTTCGATGGTCTCGTGCGGGACCTGCCGGTCCTGGTAGGCCCGGCAGCTCCAGCGGGAGCGGAGAAGGTCTTCGAGGACCTCGGTGGAATCGGTCATGGTGAACTCCTGTGAACGGTGTCGAGGTCGGGCTACGGGGTGACGAGGACCAGGGTCTCGGCCACGCACGCGGGCTTGCCCGAGCCCGCGTCGAGGACGTACTTGGCGGTCACCGTCGCGCCTGCCGGGCCCTCGGTGATGTCGGTGAAGGTGACCGACGCCCGCAGCTGCGAGCCCACCGGCACGGGCGCCGGGAACCGGACCTTGTTGACGCCGTAGTTGACCCGTGCCGTGCCGAAGGCGAGCTGCACCAGATCCGCGTTGAACACGGGGATCAGCGAGAGCGTGAGGTAGCCGTGCGCGATGGTGGCGCCGTACGGGCCGCCCTTCGCGCGTTCGGGATCGACGTGGATCCACTGGCGATCGCCGGTCGCGTCGGCGAACAGGTCGATGCGGGCCTGGTCGACGGTGATCGGCTCGCTGGGGCCGATGGTCTCGCCGAGCAGCGAGCGCAGTTCCTCGAGACTGGAGATGGTGCGGGGCATGGCTTCTCCTAGAAGGTCAGGTCGACGGTGGCGTTCGGACCGGCGTCCACGCCGCCGGGGCCGTACAGGGCCAGCGCGGCACCGTCGTCGGCCGGGGTGGTGACGAGCGTGGCGGCCTGGCCGCAGAACAGCGGTGCGCGGCCGCGGTGCGCGAGCGATGCCACGGGTGCGCCGCCGGCGAGCCTGTGCGTCTCGAGCAGCGCGAGCGCCTGCAGCGGCCCGTGCACCACGAGGCCCGGGTAGCCCTCCTCGCGGGTGGCGTAGGGCCAGTCGTAGTGGATCCGGTGCGCGTTGGCGGTCGCGGCGGAGAACCGCGCCAGCAGCGACGGATCCGTGCGGAAGTCCCACTCCGTGTCCGAGTTCCGGTGCAACGGAAGCCCCGGGACCGGCTGTGCCGCGGGCACCTCGGCAGGCTCGCCCGACAGTGCCGCCGCCTCACGGTAGACGAGATTCTGCACCTCCTCGACGGCGAGGTCACCCGCACCGTCGAACAGCCGGTACGTGACGTCGACGATCACGAGGCGCCCCGAGCGGCCCGTCTTGTCGGCGACGTTCGTGACCTCCGCCTCGCGACGGGCCAGCGCGCCCACCGTGAGCGGCCGGTGGAAGGTGGCGCGTCCGCCGGCGAACATCCGCCGCGGTAGGTCCACCGGGGGCAGGAAGCCGCCCTTGCGCGGGTGGCCGTCGGCGCCCAGCAGTCCGGAAGCGTTCCAGCGGGGGAGCGCGACCCAGTGCCACAGCGGGGGGAGGACGTCGCCGTCGGCGGGCGTCGGCAGCCCGTCGTCGAACAGTGCGGCCAGCGCGGCGACGGGATTCGGGTCGATGAGCTCCTCGGTGACCTCGAGGTGCGGCTCCCAGCCGTCGAACACGGGCGCGCTCACATGAACCGCCCGCCGGTCACCTCGAGCACGGTGCCGGTCATGTAGGAGGAGAGGTCGGAGGCGAGGAACAGTGCGACCGAGGCGATCTCGGAGACCTCGCCGGCGCGGCCCATGGGGATCTCGGACATCTTGGCGTCCCAGACCTTTTGCGGCATGGCCTCGGTCATGGCGGTGCGGATCAGGCCGGGCTGGATCGCGTTGACGCGCACGCCGAGGTGCGCGAGCTCCTTGGCCGCGGCCTTGGAGAGGCCGACGATGCCGGCCTTGGCGGCGGAGTAGTTGGTCTGGCCGGCGAGGCCGATCTTGCCGGACAGCGAGCTCATGTTGACGATGGTGCCGCCGCCGTTCTCGCGCATGACCGCGCCCGCGAGCCGGGTGCCGTTCCAGGTGCCCTTGAGGTGCACGTTGATGACCTGGTCGAACATCTCCTCGGTCATCTTGCGCATGGTCGCGTCGCGGGTGATGCCGGCGTTGTTGACCATCACGTTCACCGGGCCGAAGGCCTCGGCGGCGGCGTCGAGGGTGGCCTGCACGGCGTCGGCGGAGGTCACATCGCACTGGCTGCCGATGGCGACGGTGGACCCGCCGAGCTTCTCGGCGGCTGCCTGCGCGGCCTCCAGATTCACGTCGGCGATCACGACGCGCGCGCCCTCGGCGACGAACTGCTCCGCGATGGAGTAGCCGATGCCCTGAGCGGCTCCGGTGATGACGGCGGTCTTGCCCTCGAGCAGGGGCTTGGTCATGGTGTGCTCCTTCAGTTCTGGTGGTTCGCGGTGCGGGCGAGGATACGGCGGGCGCGGTCCACGACGGGCTTGTCGACCATCTTCCCGTCGACATTGGCGACGCCGTCCCCGGCGGCCGCGACGGCGGCGACGACGCTCTCGGCCCAGGCGACGTCCGCGTCGGAGGGACGCAGCGCGGCGGCGACGGGGCCGAGCTGCTTCGGGTGGATGCACAGCTTCCCGGCGAAGCCGAGCCGCCGCGCGTACGCGGTCTCGTCGGTGAGCAGGGCCGGGTCGTCGAGCGCGGCGGTCACTCCGTCGACGGGGCCGGGCAGGCCCGCTGCCGCGGAGGCGAGGACGAGCGCGCCCCGCGTGGGCAGCAGCGCCTCGCGGTCGACGGGGTCCACGTCGAGCTCCGCGCCCAAGTCGAAGCTGCCGAGGGCGAGACGGACGACGCCGGTGACGGCGGCCAGCCGCGGCGCCTCGAGCACGCCCCGGGCGGTCTCGACGAGTGCGACGATCGCGGCGTCGGGCCCGAGCGCGGTGGCCAGCGTGGCGAGCAGCACCGGATCCTGTGCCTTCGGCTGCACGATCGCGCAGCCGGTCGGGGCCAGGGCCGCGACATCCGCGGCGTACCAGGGGGTGTCGGCGGCGTTGACGCGCACCGCACAGGCATGCTCCGCCGCCCAGGCCGCCGCGTTCGCCCGGGCGGCCTCCTTGTTCTCGGGTGCGACCGCGTCCTCGAGGTCGAGGATCACCAGGTCGGCGCCCGCGGCGGCGGCCTTCGCGAATCGTTCCGGCCGGTCCGCGGGCACGAACAGCAGTGTGCCCGCGGTGCGGATCGCGCCGGCGAGGGCGGCGCTCGTCACTTCAGCGCCTTCTTGGCCTCGCGAACCAGGGCGCCGCCGATGATCAGGCGCTGGATCTCGCTGGTGCCCTCGTACAGGCGCAGCAGGCGGACATCGCGGTAGATCCGCTCGACGGTCATCTCGCGCATGTATCCGGAGCCGCCGTGGATCTGGACCGCCTTGTCGGCGACCTGGCCGACCATCTCGGTGCAGAAGACCTTCGCGACGGACGGCGAGATGCGCCGGTCCTCGCCGGAGACGTACTTGGCCGCAGCGTCGCGGGCGAGTGCCCGGCCGGCCATGATGCCGGTCTGCATGTCGGCGAGGTGGGCCTGGACCAGCTGGAAGTCGCCGATCGGAGTGCCGCCCTGGGTGGTCACCGCGGCGTGCCGCACGGACTCGTCGAGGGCGCGCTGTGCGGAACCGACCGCGAGGCCCGAGATGTGCACGCGACCGCGGGCCAGCGAGGTCATCGCGGCGCGGTAGCCGGTGTCCTCGTCGCCGCCGACGAGCGCCGCCGCGGGTACCCGCACACCGCTGAACGAGACGTTCGAGGTCCACGCCCCCTGCTGGCCCATCTTCTCGTCGTGGTGCGCCACCTCCAGCCCGGGCGTGCCCGCGGGCACCAGGAAGACCGCGATGCCGGGTCCGTTCCCGTCCGCCGGGCGGGTGCGGGCGAAGGTCACGAAGAGGTCCGCGAGCTGGGCATTGGTGATGAAGCACTTCTCGCCGTCGATCACCCACTCGTCACCGTCGCGCACCGCCTTGGTGCGCAGGCCCGCGGGGTTGGAGCCGGCGCCGGGCTCGGTGAGGGCGAAGGAGGCGACCACCTCGCCGGAGGCGATCTTCTCCAGCCACGTGGACTTCTGCTCGTCCGTACCGAAGTTGACCAGCACCTGGCCGGCGATGCCGTTGTTGGTGCCGAACATCGACCGCACCGCGAGCGACGTGTAGCCGAACTCCATCGCGAGTTCCACGTCCTGGGCGAGGTCGAGGCCGAGGCCACCCCACTCCTGCGGGATGGCGTACCCGAACAGGCCCATGTCCTTGGCCTGCTGCCGGATGTCCTCGGGAATCGCGTCGGTGTCGGCGATCTCCCGCTCCCGGGGGACGACCCGGGTCCGGATCCACTGACGCACCTGCGCCTGGATCTGCTCGAAATCTTCCTGGCTGACCTCGGACATGTCGTTCGATTCCCTTCGTGGACGGCTCTACTAGATATAATATATTGAGACGCCGGACACAAGGCCTCGATTCACGGAACCGGCCGCCCGATCAGGTCTTGCGCATATAATATATTTATGGATATGCTCTGGGTCACACCCGAGCGGACGTCGCCGGCGAACGAGAGAGGACCACATCATGCAGGGTTTGTACTACGAGGAGTTCGAGGTCGGTTCGGTCATCGAGCACACGGTGCGGCGCACCGTCACGGAGGCCGACAACGTGCTCTTCTCCACCATGACCCTGAACATGGCGCCGCTGCACTTGGACGCCGAGTACAGCAAGAACTCCATCCACGGGCAGCGCCTGGTCAACAGCCTCTTCCTGCTCGGCCTGGTCTGCGGCATCTCGATGCATGAGACCACGTACGGCACCACGCTCGGCAACCTCGGCTTCTCGGACATCAAGTTCGCCAAGCCCTGTTTCCACGGCGACACCATCCGGGTCGAGACCGAGATCGTGGACAAGCGACTGTCCAAGAAGCGCGACGACTCCGGCATCGTCACCTTCAAGCACCGCGGCATCAACCAGCGCGACGAGGTGGTCTGCGAGGCCACTCGCGTGGGACTCATGCTCACGAAGGCCTCGGGCCAGAGCGCCTGATCGCTCGCGCAACCGATATCCGACGATGCGGCCGCGGGCCGCGCAGGAAGGAAACGAGATGGCGGAGAACAGATCCGACACACTCGCCTGGGTCCCCACCGACGAGGTGCGCGGCCGTAGCCGGCTACTCGCCGCGATGCGCGGCTGGAACGTCGACTCCGTCGCCGCCCTGAACGAACGCGCCGTCGCGGACCCCGACTGGTTCTGGCGCGCCGCGGTCGCCGACCTCGGCATCGAGTTCAGTACTCCGTTCGAGGCGGTGCTCGACGACTCGGAGGGGAAGCCCTTCCCGAAGTGGTTCACCGGTGGCGTGATCAACGTGGCGCAGCTCGCCGCGCACCGGCACGCGAACGGCCCGTTCGCAGACAAGACCGCCGTCGTCTACGAGGGAGACGCGGGCGGGCGACGCACCCTCACCTTCGCCGAGCTCTCGGTGCAGGTGAACGCCTTCGCGGCGAACCTCGCCGGACTCGGCGTCGAGCGCGGTGACCGCATCGTGCTGTTCATGCCCGTCGTGCCCGAGGCCGTCGTCGCCTACCTGGCCGCGGCACACCTCGGTGCCGTCGTGGTCCCCACGTTCAGCGGCTACGCGCCGGAGGCCCTCGCGACCCGGTTGCAGGACTCCGAGGCCAAGGTCCTCGTCACCGCCGACGGCACCACCCGTCGGGGCAAGCCCGTCGAGATGAAGGCCGTCGCCGACGCCGCGGTCGCGATGGCGCCATCGGTGCAGCACGTCGTGGTCGTGCGCCACCTGGGCTCCGACGTGCCGATGCAGGCGGGGCGCGACGTCTACTTCGACGAGCTTCCCGCCGATTCCGCGCCGGTCCCCGTCGCGGCGACCGAGTCGAACGACGCGCTCGCGATCGTCTACACCTCGGGCACGACGGGCCGTCCGAAGGGGATCGTGCACAGCCACGGCGGGTTCGCCGTCAAGACGGCCGTCGACTTCGGCTACGCCTTCGACGTCCACGACGACGACGTGGTCTGCTGGATCACCGATCTCGGCTGGCTGGTCGGCCCGATGCTGATGACCGGGCCGCTGCAGCTCGGCGCCACGATCGTGATGATCGAGGGCCTGCCCACGTACCCGAACGCCGGACGCATGTGGGACGTCATCAACCGCAACGGCGTCACCGTGCAGGGCATCGCCCCCACGGCGGCCCGCGCCCTCCGCGCCGCCGGCGACGAGGCGCTCGCGGACGTTCCCACCCTGCGGTCCTTCGTCTCCACCGGCGAGGCCTGGGACATCCCCACCTGGTGGTGGCTGTTCGAGGAGATCGGCAAGGGGCGCGTTCCGATCATCAACTACAGCGGTGGCACCGAGGTCGGCGGCGGCATCATCGTCGGCTACCCGTTCCTGCCCGCGGACGCGGCGGCCTTCAACGGCGCACTACCCGGCGTGCACGCCGCGGTCGTCGATGACGACGGCCGACCGGTCGTCGGGCAGATCGGCGAGCTCGCCGTCCTGAACACCTTCCCGGGCCAGACGCACGCCTTCTGGCAGGACCGCGAACGGTATCTGGACACCTACTGGAGCCGGTTCGACGACATCTGGGTGCACGGCGATCTCGCCTCCGTCGACGAGCGGGGCATGTGGCTGATCCACGGCCGCTCGGACGACACGCTCAAGCTGTCGGGCCGGCGGGTGGGTCCGGCCGAGATCGAGACCTCGCTCCTGCGCGATGCGCGCATCTCGGAGGTCGCGGTGATCGGCGTGCCCGACGAGGCGCGCGGCCAGCGCGCCGTCGCCTTCGCCGTCCTGCGCGAGGCGGGCGCGGCACCGTCGGACCTCCAGGACGCTGCGACCACGAACGCCGGTCGGTCCTTCGCGCCCACGGTGTACGCCGTGGACTCCCTGCCGAAGACGAAGAACGGCAAGATCATGCGCCGCGCGATCCGCGCGCGCTTCCTCGGCGCGGACGCGGGGGACATGTCCTCGCTCGATCCCGCCACCCCTCTCGAAGCGATTCCCGTCTACGCGGACGACAACAAGGAGAACTGATATGTCTGAAGAGACCGGTACCAACATCGAGGTCGTCCGCGAGGCGACCCGTGCCCTGGCCCGCAAGTACGACAACGACTACTGGCTGGAGAAGGACCGCAACCACGAGTACCCGTGGGAGTTCGTCAAGGCCTTCGCCGCGGGCGGCTGGCTCGGCGCGATGATCCCGGAGGAGTACGGCGGGCTCGGCCTGGGCCTGCAGGAGGCCGGCGCGATGATGGAGGAGATCGCGGCCTCCGGTGCCGGCATGTCCGGTGGCTCCGCCATTCACTTCTACGTCTTCCCGCCCGCGCCGATCGTCAAGTACGGCTCGGAGGAGATGAAGAAGAAGTACCTGCCGCAAATCGCCTCCGGTGAGATGCTGCTGGCGTTCGGCATCACCGAGCCCTCGGCCGGCGTGGACACCTCCCGCATCAAGACGAAGGCCGAGAAGGTCGACGGCGGCTGGGTCATCAACGGCGAGAAGGTGTTCATCACCAATGCCCAGAACGCCCACCGCATCCTGCTGCTGGCCCGCACCAGCCCGCGCGACGACGAGCACCCGCTGCGCGGCATGACCATCTTCTGCGCGGAGATGGACCGTAACCACGTCACGGCCCACGAGATCGACAAGATGGGCCGCGCCGCGATCGACACCAACCAGCTGTTCATCGACAATCTCTTCGTCGCCGACGAGGACGTGGTCGGCGAGGTGGGCCGCGGCTTCAACTACATCATCGACGGGCTCAACCCCGAGCGCATCGTGGTGGGCCTCGAGGGCATCGGCATCGCCCGTGCCGCACTGGAGATCGCCACCGAGTACGCCAAGACGCGCGTCGTCTTCGACCGCCCGATCGGCAAGAACCAGGCCGTGGCGCACCCGCTCGCGGACTCCTGGATCCGCATCCACGCGGCGCGTCAGGTGGCCATGAGCGCGGCCAAGCTGTTCGACGAGGGCAAGCCCTGCGGCCCGGAGGCGGCGGCGGCGAAGTACCTCGGCGCCGAGGCGGGCTACGAGACCGCGAACCGCGGCTTCTCCACCCTGGGCGGCTACGCGTACGCGAAGGAGTACCACATCGAGCGGCTGCTGCGCGAGGTGCGGCTGCTCCCGAACGCGCCGTTCAGCCAGGAGATGGTGCGCAACTTCGTCTCGCAGCAGGTCCTCGGCCTGCCGCGGTCGTACTGAGCGCCCGCACGCAGAGACCAAGGACACAAGGGAGACGGGGAACATGACCGGACCGCTCGACGGTGTGAAGGTACTGGTGCTGGCCGGCATGGGCCCCGTGCCCTATGTCTCGATGCTGCTGGCGGACATGGGCGCCGACGTGGTGCGGGTGGTGCGCCCACCCAACCGCGCGGCGCGCGCTCTCGGGGCCACGGTGGGTCTGACGGACGAGAAGGACGTGGTCAACCGCGCCGTGTCCGCGGTGGCCGTCGACCTGAAGGATCCCGAGGGCAAGGCAGCGGTGGTCCGCTTGGCCGCCGACGCCGATGTCTTCATCGAGGGTTACCGCCCCGGCGTCGCGGAGCGGCTCGGGCTGGGCCCGGACGACCTGCGCCCGCACAACGAGAAGCTGGTGTACGTGCGCCTGACCGGCTACGGCCAGGACGGGCCGCGGTCCCGCGACGCCGGGCACGACATCAACTACGTCGCCCAGTCCGGCGCGCTCCACGCGATGGCGCGTGAGGGCGAGGGACCGCGGCCGCCGATCAACCTGCTCGGCGACTACGCCGCCGGCGGGGCGATGGGCGCGTACGGCATCGCCTGCGCCCTCGTCTCCGCCGCCCGTACCGGCAGGGGGCAGGTCATCGACGCCGCGATGGTCGACGGGGTCGCGGCGCTGACCGCCAAGCTCCAGGGACTGCGCGCGGCGGGGTTGTACTCCGACGATCCGGGGACGAACTTCCTGGACTCCGGCGCCCCGTTCTACGACACCTACCGGTGCGCGGACGGCCGCTACCTCGCGGTCGGTGCGCTCGAGCCGGACTTCTACCGCGAGTTCATCTCCCGCCTGGGCGTGGACACCGACCAGTGGCCGGACCAGGAGGACCGCTCGGAATGGGCGAACCTGCGCAAGCTCATCGGTGACGCCGTGAGCAGGCGGACCCGGGACGAGTGGGCGGCGGTCTTCAACGGTACCGACGCCTGCGTCACACCGGTCCTCACCTTCGACGAGGCGGCGCTCGACCCGCACAACGCGGAGCGCGGCCTGTACCGCACCGTCTCCGGTGTCCTGCACCCCTTCCCCGCGCCCCGCTTCTCGGGCACGCCGGCGCGCGATCCGCAGGCTCCCACCGGCGACCTTCTGGACACCGCGGCCGTTGCGGCGCGCTGGAACTGACATCACCCTTCGACCGAGAGGACGGCGCCGTGAGCCGCTACGCCGAGTTCACCGAGCTCAAGATCGACACCCCTGAGGAGGGCATCCTCCGGATCACCCTGGACGCACCGAACCTGAACGCGGTGGGCCCGCAGGCCCATCGCGAGTTGGCGGACGTGTGGCCGGTGATCGGGCTGGACGAGTCCGTCCGCGCGGTCCTCATCCGGGGCGCGGGGGAGCGGGCCTTCTCCGCCGGCGGCAGCTTCGACCTCGTCGAGGACATGATCGGGGACTACTCCTCGCGGACCCGGGTGATGCGGGAGGCGCGGGACCTGGTGCGCAACATCATCGAGGTGCCGCAGCCGATCATCTCCGCGATCAACGGCCCGGCCGCCGGGGCGGGACTGGTCGCGGCGCTGCTCGCGGACATCTCGGTCGCCGGGCGGCGGGCGAAGATCGTCGACGGGCACGTGCGGCTCGGTGTCGCGGCCGGCGATCACGCCGCGATCTGCTGGCCGCTGCTGACCTCGATGGCCAAGGCGAAGTACCACCTCCTCACCAACGAGATCCTCACGGGCGAGGAGGCCGAGCGGATCGGCATGGTCTCGCTGTGTGTGGACGACGACCAGGTGCAGGAGCGCGCGATGGAGATCGCGCGGAAGCTCGCCGCCGGTTCCCGCGCGGGGATCCAGGGGACCAAGATGGCGCTCAACGGCTGGTACCGCCAGGCGATGCCGATCTTCGACGCCTCGCTCGGCCTGGAGTTCTACCACTTCGGCGGCCCCGACGTCGTCGAGGGTGTGACCAGTCACAAGGAGAAGCGGGAGCCGAAGTTCTCATGAGTACCGATGCGCAGCGCACCGACAAGCACGCGCCGCTCGCGGGCGTGACCGTTGTGACCATCGAGCAGGCGATCTCGGCTCCGCTCGCCACCCGGCACCTCGCCGACCTGGGTGCTCGCGTCATCAAGGTCGAGACGCCCGGTTCCGGCGACTCGACCCGCCACTACGATTCGGTGGTCGGGGGGCAACTCTCGGCCCACTTCACGTGGCTCAACCACGGCAAGGAATCCGCCGCGCTGGACCTGAAATCCGACGCGGATCTGAGTCTCCTGCACGGGATTCTGGCCACCGCGGACGTCTTCGTCTCCAACCTGGCGCCCGGCGCCCTGGGCCGCCTCGGCCTCGGTCCCGCGGACCTCGCAGAACGGTATCCGCGGCTGATCATCGTGGACATCTCGGGCTACGGCGCGGGCGGATCGTACGACCACAAGCGGGCGTACGACCTGTTGATCCAGTCCGAGGGCGGCGTCTGCGCGTCGACCGGCACCCCGGGGCATCCGGCGAAGCCCGGCGTCCCCGTCGCCGACGTGGGCACCGCTCTGTACACCTATTCGACGGTGCTCGCCGCGCTCTACGACCGCGAGCGGACCGGGCGCGGCGCCGTGATCCCGATCGCCATGCTGGACACCGTCGCCGAGATGATGGGCTTCGCCATCAACGGCGTGATCCACGCGGGTGTCGAGCCCGAGCCCGTGGGCCTGGGCGCGCCGATCGTCGCGCCCTACAGCGGCTACGCGACCTCCGACGGGCAGACCGCGGTCCTCGGCACCACCAACGACCGCGAGTGGGCCAAGCTCGCGGCGATGATCGGCCGTCCCGAGCTGGCCGACGATCCGCGATACGCCCGCAACGTGGACCGGGTCGCCTCGCGCGCCGAGGTCGACGCGGTGCTGGCGGCCTGGTGCGCGCAGCGCACCCTCGCCGAGATCCAGGACCTCGCGGATGTCACGGGCATCGGCAATGCGCGCTTGAACACGGTGCGCGACCTGGTCGACCACCCGCAGTTGCGTGAGCGCGGCCGGTGGCGCGAGGTCGGCACCCCGTCGGGCCCGGTTCCGGCGCTGCTCCCGCCCGGGGTGGCCACCACCTGGTCGGTACGCAGCGGCGATGTGCCGGCGCTCGGCGAGCACACGGCCGCGATCCGCGCCGAGTTCGGCGCCCCATGACCGCGGCACCCGCGTCCGCGGTGAAGCTCCCGACCTCGCTCAAGACGGCCGCCATGCTGGAGATCCGGCAGATGATCTTCTCGGGGGAGCTCCGCCCGGGTGACAAGATCGATCAGGACGGTATCGCCGAACGCCTGGGCGTGAGTCGGCTTCCGGTGCGGGAGGCGGTGATCGCGCTCGACGTGGAGGGCGTCGTCGAGCTCGCCCCGCGCCGGGGGGCGTTCGTGGCCGCCCTGTCGCAGGACGATGTGCGCGATCACTACGGCATCCTCGGCTCCGTGTCCGGGCTGGCGGCCGCGCGCGCCGCGGCGCGGATGACCGACGTCGAGCGGGGGCAGATGGCGGACGCGGTCGGCCGCATGGAGTGGGCCGAGGATGCGGACGCCCGCGAGCGGCTGAACTTCCGGTTCCACCGGGTGATCAACCTGGCGTCGGGCTCGAAACGCCTGATGTCGGAGATCAAGTCGCTGGGTGCGTTCGCCCCGATCGGCTTCTACGAGTCGCACGATCACTGGCACGACACCGCCAATCGTGACCACGGCGCCATGGCCGTCGCGATCTCGCGCGGCGACGGGGAGGCCGCGCGTGCGGCGACCGAGGAGCATTTCGTCCGTGCCGGCGACCGCGCCGTCGCCATGCTCACCGACCGTGGATTCTGGCGCTGAACATCCTGACCGGACGACCAGTTGTGTCGCCGATCACTTGATGCTATATATTTTATACAACCTGAGGAGGTATAGCCGTGAGTCTCACCGCCGATGAGCAGCAGATGGTCGACCTGGTAGCTGATTTCGTGGACCAGCGGGTGGCCCCGCGCGTCCGCGAGTTCGAGCAGGACGACATCTATCCCGAGGAGTTCATCGAGGAGATGAAGGAGCTGGGCTTCTTCGGGCTCCTCGCCCCGGCCGAGTTCGGCGGGGTCGACGTGAGCACCGAGTGCTTCTCGCGTGTCACCGAGGAGCTCGCGCGCGGCTGGATGAGTCTGGCCGGCGCGGTCGGGGGTCACTCGGTGATCACCTACCTGATCCGTACCTTCGGCACGGACGAGCAGAAGGCGAAGTATCTGCCGAAGATGGCGACCGGCGAGATCCGCGCCACGATGGCGCTGACCGAGCCCAGTGGCGGCTCCGACCTGCAGGGCATGCGCACCTACGCCACCAAGGGCGAGGACGGCCAGTGGTCGATCAACGGCAGCAAGACCTGGATCTCGAACGCCGCGCACTCCGGGCTGTTCGGCCTGCTGTGCATCACCGATCGCGAGGCGAAGCCCTCCCACAAGGGCATGAGCGTGATCCTGGTCGAGCCGGGCGAGGGCTTCCTGATCTCCAAGAAGCTGCCCAAGCTGGGCTACCGCGGCGTCGAGGCGTGCGAGTTGGTCTTCTCCGGCCGCAAGGTGGGCGACGACGCGATCCTGGGCGGCGTGCCGAACCAGGGCTGGGGCCACATGATGCGCGGCCTCGAGGTCGGCCGAATCCAGGTCGCCTCCCGCGCCCTCGGCGTCGGCCAGGCGTCGCTGAACGCCGCCGTGAAGTACGCGCAGGAGCGCGAGTCCTTCGGCAAGCCGATCTGGAAGCACCAGTCCGTGGGCAACCTGCTCGCCGACATGGCGACCAAGCAGCAGGCCGCGCGCCTGCTCACCGCCGATGCGGCACAGAAGCTCGACCGGGGCGAGCGGGCGGACATGGAGGCGGGCATGGCGAAGCTGTTCGCCTCCGAGGCCGCGATGCAGATCGCGCTCGACGCCATCCGCGTGCACGGCGGCTACGGCTACTCCAAGGAGTACGACGTGGAGCGGTACTTCCGCGACGCCCCGCTGATGATCGTCGGCGAGGGCACCAACGAGATCCAGCGCAACGTGATCGCCGCGCAGCTGATCTCGCGCAACAAGGTTGCGCTCTGATGGCGGCCGGGAACGGGCTGCGTCGCGCCGCGATCGTCGCGCCCACCCGCACGGCAGTCGGTACCTTCGGCGGGGCGCTCAAGGACCTGCCGGTCGAGGACCTGGGCGGCGCGGTGATCAAGGCGGTGGTCGAGCGCTCCGGCATCGACCCGTCCCGCATCGACGACGTCGTCTTCGCCCAGTCCTACGCCAACTCCGAGGTCCCGTGCGTGGGCCGCTGGCTCGCGCTCAACTCGGGCCTGCCCATCGAGGTCCCCGGCATGCAGCTGGATCGACGGTGCGGTGGCGGGCTCCAAGCCCTCATCACCGGCGCCATGATGGTCCAGACCGGGGGCGCCGACGCGGTGCTCGCCGGCGGCGTCGAGTCGATGAGCCGGATCGAGTACTACACGACCACCAACCGCTGGGGCGCCCGCGCTGGGACCGTCCAGCTCTACGACCGCCTCGACCGCGGCCGCGAGCGCAGCCAGCCGGTCTGGCGGTTCGGCGAGATCAGCGGCATGATCGAGACGGCCGACAACCTGGCCGTGGACTACTCGATCACCCGCGAGGCCGCCGACGCCTGGGCCGCGCAGAGCCAGCAGCGCGCCGCCGCCGCGTGGAACGAGGGCCGGTTCGCCGACGAGGTGATCCCGGTCGAGGTCCCGCAGCGCAAGGGCGATCCGATCGTCTTCGACCGCGACCAGGGCGTGCGCGGCGAATCCACCGTCGAGACCCTGGGCAAGCTCCGCTCGATCGGCGCGTCGGGCACCGTGACCGCCGGCAATTCCAGCCAGCAGAACGACGCCGCCGCCGGCATGCTGATCGTGGCCGAGGACCAGCTCGACGCGCTGGGCCTGGAGCCGATCGGCTATCTGACCGGCTGGGCGGCTGCGGGCTGCGATCCGTCGCGCATGGGCATCGGGCCCGTGCCCGCCGTGGAGCGGCTCGCCGCGCGCAGCGGTTACGAGTCGGCGAAGGCCCTGCTGGAGAAGCAGGACCTGGTCGAGCTCAACGAGGCCTTCGCGACGCAGGTCCTCGCCGTGCTCGAGGGTTGGGACTTCCGTGACGCGGACAGGATCAACGTCAACGGCTCCGGCATCTCTCTCGGCCACCCGATCGGCGCCACCGGCGCCCGGATGGTGACGACGATGCTGCACGAGCTGAAGCGCCGCGGCGGCGGCTCCGGCCTCGCCACGATGTGCATCGGCGGCGGACAGGGCCTGGCGGCGACCTTCGAGAGCGCTTAGGGCACAACAGAACAGATGAGGCCCGCACCGCGCGGGCGGAAGGAGATCGACGCTGTGGCGCCGACCGTGCAGCCCCACTCCGAGAACGTGTGGAGCGAGATCGAGACCCTACCGCCCGCGCGGACCGCGGAGGTGCAGAACGAGGCCCTGCGCGAGCAACTCGCGTACGTCGCCGCGCACAGCGAGTTCTACCGGCGAAAGTTCGCCGAGGCGGGCGTCGACCCGCTGGCCGTGCGCACCACCGCAGATCTGGCCGCACTGCCCTTCACCGAGAAGCAGGAGCTGCGCGACTCGCTCGCCGAGCGCCGGCCGCTCGGGCTGCACCAAGCTGCGGCAGATGCCGATATCGTGCAGATCCAGGCTTCGTCGGGCACCACCGGCAGCCCGTCGTACGTGGGCCTGACCCGCCCCGACGTGGCGCTGTGGTCCGAGCTCGGCGCCCGCGCCCTGTACGCGAACGGCTTCCGCCCGGGTGATCGGCTGCTGCACGGCTTCGGCATGAGCAAGGGCTTCGTCGGCGGCATCCCGATCCTGCAGATGGCCCAGTACATGGGCATCGTCGACATCCCGATCGGGGCCGAGGCGGGCGCCGATCGGCTGTTGCGCGTGCAGGCCGACCAGCGGCCGAACCTGCTGATCGGCACGCCGAACTTCCTCGCCTACCTGGCGGAGCAGGCACCGTCGATCGTGGGGCAGGACGCTCGGGATCTGGGCGTGCGGGCGATCTCCGTCGGCGGCGAACCCGGCGGCGGCCTGCCCGCCACCCGCGACAAGATCGAGGGTCTGTGGGGCGCCTCGTCGCGGGAGATGCTGGGCGGCACCGACCTCGGCTGCGTCTACTGGGGCGAATGCGAGGCCCAGGACGGCATGCACTACCACTCTCCGGACCTGCTCGTGGTCGAGCTGATCGACCCCGATACCGGCGAGGTCAAGCCCGCGGTGGAGGGCGCCCACGGCGAACTGGTGTACACGGCGCTGCGCCGGCAGGCCTCCCCGCTCGTTCGCTTCCGCACCCGCGACCACGTCGTCGTCACCGGCACGGACTGCTCCTGCGGCCGAACGGGGTACAAGGTGCGGTGCGTCGGCCGCACCGACGACATGTTGATCGTCCGTGGGATCAACCTGTTCCCGTCGGCGGTCAAGCAGCTCGTTGCCGAGTTCGAGCCCGTCGCCACCGGGGAGATGCGCATCCGCGCCGACTTCGAGGGGCACTCGACCCAGAAGCCCTTGCAGCTGGTCGTCGAGTACGCCGACGGCGTGGGCGAGGCCGCACGGGCGCAGCTCGCGGCGGACATCGAATCGCGGGTGCGGTCCGCACTGAACGTCAAGGTCGTCGTGAACCTGGTGCCGGAGCTCACGCTGAAGCGCCCGGATCACGTGAAGGTCAACCTGATCGAGCGGGTCCGATGACGGAGAAGAGCCGCGCACAGCGGCTGATCGGCGACCTTGCGCCGAAGCTCGCCCAGCTCACCGACGACGTGCTCTTCGGCGATGTGTGGGCGCGGCCGGGGCTGTCGCCGCGGGACCGGAGCCTGATCACCGTCACCTCCCTTGTCACCCAGAGCCGGCCCGAACAGCTCCACGGGCACCTGGGGCGCGCGCTCGACAACGGCGTCACGGAGGACGAGCTCGTCGAGGCGATCACCCATGTGGCCTTCTACGCCGGCTGGCCCGCCGCGGTCTCCGCCGTGGGAACCCTCAGGGCCGTGCTCGAGGAGCGGTCGAGGGCCTGACCTCCGGTGTGACGAAGGGGGTGTCCGGTTATCCGGACACCCCCTTCGTCGTCGTGCGCGAATACTACGCGGCGGCCTTCTCCGCGACGGGCGCCGCGGCCCGACTCGCCTTCTCCGCCGGGGACTTGGGGATCAGCAGGGTCACCACCACGAGAACGAGCGTGGGAATCGCGAAGCTCGCGAAGCTCCATCCGGTGCCGAGATCGGCGTTCAAGACCCACGCGCCCAGCATCGGCCCGAGGATCGAGCCGAACCGGCCGAGGCCGATGGCGACGCCCAGGGCGGTGCCGCGCAGCGCGACCGGGTAGAACGCGCCGATGAAGCCGTAGGTCATCACGTTCGCGCCGACGGTGCCGATGCCTGCGATTCCGATCGTCAGCATCAGGAGGCCGGCCGGGAGGTTGAAGCTCATCACGACCAGTGCGAGGAAGCCGAGGAAGTACGCGGGCGCGATCACCCGGCGCGGGGTGAAGCGATCCGCGAGCGCGGACCACCCGACCAGGCCGATGAGCGTGCCGACCTGCATCACCAGCATGAACTGCAGCGCCGAGCCCAGCGAGTACCCCGCGCTGCGCATGATCTCGGGCAGCCACGTGTTCAGCCCGTAGATCACGATGTTGATCAGCATGCTGGCGACGATGAACATGACGGTCGCCAGCCAGTACCGCTGGGAGAAGACCGCCCGGTACCCGCCCGCGGATTCGGCGCCCTGCGCGAGGTCGCGCTGCGCCTGCAGCTCGCTCACGATCGCGTCGAGGTCGACGGCGTAGCGCTGCGAGACCACGCGAGCCTCGTCCATCCGGTTCTTCGAGACCAGCCAGCTGACCGACTCGGGGAGGTGGAACCACATCAGCGGCACGATCAGGAGGAAGGCGCCCGCCGCGTAGTACATCGGACGCCAGCCGTGCGCGGGAATGACCTGCAGCGCGAGGAGGGAGCAGATCACCGTGCCGACCGCGTACCCCGACATGGTGAGGCCGTTGTACAGCTGCCGGCGGTCGCGCGGGGCGAACTCCATGGCGAGCATCAGTGCGAGCGGGAGCACGCCGCCGAGGCCGATGCCCGCGAGGAAACGGCCCACGCCCATGAACAGCGGAGAGGTGGCGAAGCCGCAGGCCACCGAGGCGAGCGAGAACCATGTGACGCCGATCAGCATGAGCCGACGGCGGCCGACCAGGTCGGCGAGGCGGCCGACGGTCAGGAAGCCGACCATCAGGCCGACCAGGGTCCAGCTGCCGATGGCACCCGCGGTGGTCTTCGAGAGCTCCCACCCCGGTTCCTTGAGCAGGCTGGGCACGGTGGCGCCGTAGACGATGAGGTCGTAGCCGTCGGCGACGATCGCCAACAGGCACAACCCCACTACCCAGAGGCCGTTGCGCGGCGCGCCCGAAGTGTTCGAATCGGTCATGTCGTACTCCTGGAGTCGTCCCCGGACAGACGAGCCGGGGGAGGGGAATCCCACTGGAGCGGAGTTGACCGTCGAGCGAGATGGATCATATATTACATATGAAAGTGGTGCGGGTCACGATTCCGAGGCCGGCTGCACCGTCGCACTATCGAAAGGACGGGTGAATGCCGGACGCACGCACCTTCCCCGAACCCATGCCCGCACTGGTGCGGATGATCCTCGACACGCGGTACGAGGACCTGCCGGAATCCGTTCTGCGGCACGCCAGGTACACCCTGCTCGACGGCATGGGCGTGATGATCGGCGGCTCCGGGATGGACGGTATCCCGGAGATCGTGGAGCTCGTGCAGGAGAAGGGCGGCGCCCCGCAGACGCCGCTGCCCTTCTACGGCGGCGCCTACCCGGCGTCGGAGGTGGCACTCGCGCTCGGCCCCATGCCGCGGGCCATGGACTGCGGCGACTTGCACGAGGAGGCCGGGCACGTGAGCGAGTACATCGTGTCCAGCCTGCTCGCCGCCACCGGCCTGCGCGATACCCCGGTGACCGGCGAGGAGTTCCTGGCGGCCACCGTCGTCGGGCAGGAGGTGCTGATCCGGCTGGGCTCCGCGTACAAGGTGATCAGCACCGCGATCCCGAACGGGGACTGCGGCGGGCACTACATCTTCGGCGCCGTCGCGTCCATCGGGCGGCTCCTAGGCCTGACGCACGAGCAGCTCGAGAACGCGATGGGCATCGCGCGCACCATGACCCAGCCACACACGATGGGCATCTACGCGCCCGCGACGCTCATGGTGCGAGTGCACCACGGACTCGTCTCGCAGGCCGCGATCACCTGTGTTCAGCTGGCGCTCAAGGGGATCACCGGACCGCGGGAGCAGGTGCTGACCGGCCCCAAGGGCTTCTTCTCCAGCGTCCGCTGGGACATCGACCCGTCGGGCGTGGTCGAGGGCCTCGGCACGCAGTGGGTGATGGAGAACATCACCACCAAGGGCTACAGCGCCTGCTACTTCTCGCACAGCTCCATCGACGGCATCATCGACCAGATGACGAAGGGCGACTTCGGGCCGGAGGACATCGCGACGATCCACATCGCCGTCTCGCCGTCCGGGTGGGACGCCGTGTGCGAGCCCGTCGAGAAGAAGTGGGCCCCGGTGACGGTGCCCGAGCTGCAGTTCAGCCTGCCGTTCGCCGTCGCGAGCGCGGCGTACGACCGCACCGTCTTCCTGCAGACCTACGAGCCCGCGGCGTCGAGCCGGCCCGAGGTGCGCGAGCTGATGACCCGCATCTCGTCCGAGCGGGATCCGCGGGTTTCCGACTGGGGTTGCCGCATGACGACGACTCTGCGGGATGGCCGCGAGTTCACCGATGAGTACGTGTATGTCAAGGGACACCCGAAGAACCCGTTCGACGAGGCGGACTTCGTGGCCAAGTTCCGCCAGTGCGTGCCGTACTCGATCCTTCCTCTGGGCGAGGAGACCATCGACGCGATGATCGCGGACGTGCTCGCACTCGAGAAGTCTTCCGATGTCGTCGAGACGCTCCTGCGTCCGCTGCTGCCCGTGGAGGCCTGAAGCATGAGCGACTTCGAGGGCCGGGTGGCCGTGATCACGGGCGGTGCCGGCGGCATGGGGTCGGAGGTCGCGGCACGCCTCGCGGCCGAAGGGGCCCGCGCGTATGCCGTCGACCTGCGGGCCGACGACGCCGACGGAGTGAGCGGCGTCGCGTGCGACATCACCGACCCCGGCGCTGTGCGGGCGGCGGGGGAGCGGATCCTGCAGGACGCGGGCCGGGTCGACTTCCTGGTCAATGCGGCGGGGATCGTCAGCACCACGCGCCCGGTCGAGACCATCGGGGACGACGAGTGGTCCCGGATGCTCGGCGTCAATCTCGACGGCGCCTTCTACTGGACGCGCGCGGTGATGCCCACGATGAAGGAGCAGGGCTTCGGCAAGATCGTCAACGTCTCGTCCCGCGCGGGGCGCACGCTCGGCAACTTCGCCGGCGCGCACTACGCGGCGTCGAAGGCCGCGATCCTCGGGCTCACCCGGCAGGTAGCGCTCGAGGCCGCGCCGCACGGCGTGTACGTCAACGCGATCGCGCCCGGCCTCGTGCGCACGCCGATGCTCAGCGGCTCCGTCGCAGACGAGCGCGTGGAGGAGTTCCGCCTCGCGACGCCGCTGCGGAAGGTGGGAACACCGTCGGACATCGCCGATCTCGTCCTGTTCCTGCTGTCCTCGAAGTCCGACTTCATCACCGGCGCTACCGTCGACATCAACGGCGGCGATCTCATCCTGTAGCCGGGTCGGGGCCCGCGTGACCGGGCCCCGACCAACTGTCGGGCGTTCTACCGGGCGGCACCGACCATGAGCGCGACCATGAGGACCGGTTCGTCGGTGCGGTTGCGCCAGGCGTGCACCGTGCCGCGCTGCACCAGGCTGTCGCCGGGGCCGAGCTCGACCTCCTCGGCCTCGAGGACGGCCGTGAGCCGGCCGCGGACGACGGTGACCACGTCGACCGATTCGGTGGCGTGCCCGCCGACCATGCCGGAGGCGGCACCGGCGACGGCACCGTCGCCGTAGGTGTCGGCCAACGCCCGTGCGTACGCGGCGGCGTCCATGTCGTCGTTGGGGGCGACCCAGCACAGCCGGTAGACGAGGCCTCCGAGGTCGGGGCCGGCGACGCCGCCGACGAGCCCGTCACCGTCGAGCAGACGGGGCGGAACGGCCGGCATCCGCCAGACGTCCATCACTTGGGAGCCGTCGGGCCGGGGCGCGACCGCATCGCAGGGCCCGTCGTGGGCGACGACGGACCGCCCCTCGCCGTCGGTTCCGGTGACCACGCGGCGCACGATCGGGTGTAGGGCTTCAGGCATGACGATCTCCTCGGTCTATTAAATATAATATAGCGAGCAGGTTCGCGGTCCGGGCGGGAATCCGACAGGGGGCGCGATCCGCGTGCGGATCGCGCCCCTTCCGGTCGGTCTGTAGGACTCAGCCCAGGTTCATGTACACGGCCTTGGGGTAGAGGTAGCTCTCCACGTGTTCCTTCGCGCCCTTCCAGCCGTAGCCGCTCATCTTGGTGCCGCCGAAGCCGATCGCGGGATCGAGCACGCCGTAGCAGTTCACCCACACCGTGCCGGCGTCGATCGCCTGCGAAACCTTGTGCGCCGTACCGAGGTTCTCGGTCCACAGCCCGCCCGCCAGCCCGTACGGGGTGGCGTTGGCGAGGGTGATCGCCTCCTCCATCGTGTCGAACGGGATGACGGTGGCCACGGGGCCGAAGATCTCCTCCTGGGCGATGGTCATCTCGTTGTGCGCGCCCGCGAAGACCGTCGGCTCCACGTAGAAGCCGTTCGCGTAGTCACCGCCGAGGCGGCCGCCGCCCGCGACGAGTTCGGCCTCGCCGGAACCGATCTCGATGTACTTCTGCACCCGCTCGAGCTGCCGCAGCGAGATCAGCGGGCCCAGCTGTGTCGCGGGGTCGAGGCCGTCGCCCACGCGGACCGACGTGGTGAACTCGCCGATCCGCGCGACGAACTCGTCGTGGATCGGGCGCTGCACGAAGATCCGGGTGCCGGCGACGCAGACCTGGCCGCTGTTGGTGAAGACGCCCATCGCGGCGCCGGGCACGGCCTTGTCCAGGTCGGCGTCGGCGAAGACGATGTCGGGGGACTTGCCGCCCAGCTCCATCTGCAGCCGCTTGAGGTTGCCGGCCGAGGCGCGGACGATCGTCTGCGCGGTGCCGACCGAGCCGGTGAAGGCGATCCGGTCGACGCCGTGGTGCTCGGCGAGCGCGCTGCCCGCGTCGCGCCCGTAGCCGGTGACCACATTGATGACGCCGTCGGGGACGCCGGCCTCCTGCAGGAGCTCGCTGACGCGCAGAACGGAGAGCGAGGCGTCCTCCGCCGGCTTGAGCACCGCCGTACAGCCGGTGGCCAGCGCGGGGCCGAAGATCCACCACAGGCCGATCAGCGGCCCGTTCCACGGGATGATGCCGCCCACCACGCCGACGGGGCGCTGGTACTTCAGCGTGAGGAAGTCGCCCGGCAGCGAGTTCGGCTGCGCGGCCACGCCGGCGGCACCGGTCTGCGAGGCGTAGAACTGCAGCACCTGCGAGGTCCACTCCTTCAGGCCGGTGGTGCGGCTCAGTGGCGCGCCCATGTCGAGCGTCTCGATGAGCGCGAGCTCGTCGAAGTTCTCGAGGATCACGTCGTGGACGCGCAGAATCAGCTTGCGCCGCTCGTGCGGCGTCCACGTGGACCATGCGCCCTCGAACGCGGCGCGGGCCGCGCGGACGGCGGCGTCCACGTCCTCGGCGCCGCCGGCCGCGATCGTGCCGAGGGATTCGCCGTTGGCGGGGTTGATCACGTCGATGGTCTCGCCCGAGGCGGCGGGAACCCACTTGCCGCCGATCAGGTTCCCCTGTTTCCGCCCGATGAAGGCGGGTGTCTCTACCGTTGTCATGTCCTGCTCCGAGTATCTAGTCGAATTCGAAGACGCCCTTGCCGGCGTCCTGCTTGTCGAACCACTGGTATGCCTCCGCGGCCTGGTCGATACGCCAGGTGTGCGAGTACAATTCGTCGACGGGGAGGTCGTGCGCGACGATGAAATCGGCGCACCGCGCCTGCTCGATCGACGACATGGTCCACGAGGTCATCAGGGTCCACTGTTTCTTGTAGACCGCCTGGGTGGTGAACGCCACCTCGCCCGGGAGTCCGGTGAAGACGACGCGGCCGAAGGTGCCGAGGACGGACAGCGCGTCGTCCGTGGCGCGGCCCGAGGTCTCCATCACCACGTCGGCGAGGCGGCCGCCCGTGTACTCGGAGACGATCGCCACCAGGTCCTGGCTGCGCGAGTTCACGACCACGTCGGCGCCGAAGGTGCTGGACTGCGCCAGCCGGCGATCGTCGACATCGACGGCGATCACCTTCGCGCCCATCGCGGCCGCGAACATGGTCGCGGACAGTCCGACCGGCCCCTGACCGATCACCACCGTGACGGTGTCCTCCACCCCGCCGAGGCGCTTGATCGCACCCCACGCGGTGCCCGTGCCGCAGCCGATCGCGGCGCCCGCCTTGAAGGACAGTGCGTCGGGCATCGGCAGCAGCGATGTGACGGGGACCAGCGCGTACGGCGCGTGGCCGCCGTTGACGTGGATGGACATGGTCTTCCCCGGCGCTGTCTCGCACATCTGGGGCCAGCCCGCGCGACAGCGGCGGCACGTGCCGCAGCCGAAGTAGTGGTGGATCATGACGCGATCGCCGGGCTTCGCCTGCGCCGGCAGCACGCCCTCGCCGACCGCGTACACCTCGCCGCACGGCTCGTGGCCCTGCACCACGGCATGGTCGAACTCGAAATTGCCGTGGTAGAAGTGCAGGTCGGAGCCGCACATGCCGGAGGCCCGGATCTTCACGACCACCTCGCCGTGGCCCGGCCGCGGCTCGGCGAACTCCTTCAGTTCGACGGTGCCGTCGCCGGGGAATGTGATGCCCTGCATGTCAGTTCGTCTCCTTCTTCCGGTCGGCGCGGAGCGCCGCGGTCGCGGTGTCATCGAGCCGGAGGCCCTCGGGATCACGCTGCGGATCGCCGACGACGACCACGCCGTACTGGCGTGCCGCGGCCTCGATGCTCACGTACTCGTTGCGCACGTCGCGGAGCACCGCCTGCGGGTCGCGCGCGAACGGGTCGCCCCAGCCGCCGCCGCCGTTGGTCAGGCAGCGCAGCACCGTGTTCGGCGCCGTCCGCCACACCTGCTCGCTCGCGAAGAAGTGGTAGCTGCCCGATTCCGGGTCCAGCCATTTGGACTCCGGGTCGAGCACGCCGGCCACCGGCACGCTGTCGCGGTACGCGTCCGGAGCGGTCGGGACCATCCGGTGTGCGGCACCGTCGGACTGCGGGAAGAGCCACATGGCGCCGTTCGGACCCGCCTCACCGCCGTTCGCGCCCACGCCGCTCGGCTCCTTCGTGCGGAACGGTGAGAGGTACTGCTCGGCGGCGGTGAGCCACAGCGTGTCCTTGAGATTCGCGGCGCCGCCGCGGAAGGCGCCGGCCCCGCCCGTGTCGATCGCGTGCTCCTTGCGCAGCAGCACGACGGGCGAGTCGTGCTCGATCGTCTCCGTCGCCGGGTCCAGGTTGTTGAGGGTGAACAGCACGGTGTAGCTGTCGCCGTCGCCCGCCGCGGTCGCGCCCCAGGGGCCGTGCTCGCCGCCGCACTGGGTGGCGCTGGTCCAGAACCGGCCGTCGTCGGTGAGGCCGGAGGCGTTGTGCGTGTTGGTCGATCCGTAGTCGCCGCCCACGCCGCGCCGGCCGAGGACCGGGTTGAGCGCGTCGAAGATCGCCGAGACGACGGGCCCCGAGGCCTCCCAGAACATCATGATGCCGCCGTCGGGCGGCAGGGAGGAGACGATCGACCCGGGCGCGGTG
Organism: Tsukamurella sp. NPDC003166; assembly: GCF_040611135.1. NCBI lineage: Bacteria > Bacillati > Actinomycetota > Actinomycetes > Mycobacteriales > Tsukamurellaceae > Tsukamurella > Tsukamurella sp. NPDC003166. Next base: position 53,059 of record NZ_JBEXNL010000009.1, on the reverse strand, counting down.
ACGAGGTCGACGTTGCGCCAGGTGCCGGAGGTGAACGGGATCGACGGGTCGAGCAGCATCGTCAGCGCCACCCCGACGGAGGTCTTGGTGTCGAGGACGCCGCAGTTGATGACGGTGCGGGCCTGCGCGGCGGTGCCGGACAGGTCGACCTCGATGTCGTTGCCGCGCTTGCGCAGGAGCACCTGTACGCGGTACTCGAGGCTGTCGTCGAGGCCGTCGGCGTCGATCAGGGCCGAGCCCGTGTAGTCACCGTCGGGGACCTGCGCGATGGCGTCGGACATCCGCTCGGCCGAGCTGTCGCACGCGTAAGTCAGTGTGCCGAGGAAGGATTCGATCCCGTACCGCTCGATGTTCGCGCGCACCAACGATTCCCCGAGCTTGAGCTGCTCGAAGATGGACTTGAAGTCCGGCAACAGCATCCCGCCCCAGCGGGTGTTGTCGAAGATCAGGCTGAAGGTCCCGCGCACCGGCTCGTCGCCGGACCACAGCAGCATCGGCGGGATCACGAGACCGTTCTCGAAGACATTGCGCTTGGTGGCCGAGAAGCCGCCGGGCACGGTGCCGCCCATGTCCAGCTGGTGCGCGCACATGTTCACGAAGGCGACGATCCGGCCCTCGTGGAAGACGGGACGGATGAAGGCCACGTCGTTGACGTGCCGGCCGCCGCGGTACGGGTCGTTGCAGATCAGCACGTCGCCGGGCTTGAGATTCTCCGGGCCGTACTCGGCGACGGTGTTGCGCACCGCGTCGCCCATGGTGCCGAGGAAGACCATCAGGCTGTTCGAGACGACGGCCATCGGATAGTCCTGCTCGGGCGGGCCGCTGATGGTGCAGGCGAAGTCGTACCAGTCGCGGATGATGGGGGAGAAGGCCTCCCGCATGAAGCCGGTCGACATGTGCTCGACGACGTAGTCGAGCCGGTTCTTGAGCACGGAGGCGGTGAACCGGTCGCTGCCGTACGCGGCCGCGAAGGCCTCGTCGGAGAGGTCGCGGATGCGGGTGACCGCATCGCTGGAGCGTTCGGTGGTGGTCATGGTGTCAGTTCCTCCGGATCACGATCTGGCCGTACTCGCCGACGGTCGCCGTCTGGCCCGCGCCGATGTGGGTGGTGGACAGGCCCTCGTTGACGATGGCCGGCCCGGGGATCACGTCGCCGAAGCGCAGGGACTCGCGGTCGTACACCTGCGCGGTCTGCGCGCCGTCGCCACCGTCGGAGATGTCGCCGAGGTAGCGCAGCGTGCGCGTGCCCGTCGGGGTCAGGGGTTCGGTGCCGCGCGGCGGCAGCTTCGGGTACTCGATCTTGTCGGTGGCCAGTACGGCACGCACCCGGAAGGTGACGCCCTCGACCGGCATCATCTCGAACCGGTTTCCCGAGCGGGCCTGGTAGGTGTCGTGGAACGAGGTCACCATGGCCGCGACCGCGTCGGCGTCGACGGTGCCGTCGGGCACCGGGACGAACGGGGTCTCCCAGCTCTGGCCCACGAGGTGCGCGTCCATGCTGCGGTGCAGCACGGCATCGGCGTCGCCGATCTGCTCGCGCAGCTCGCGCTCCATGTCGGTGAAGATTGCGTCGATCTTCTCGGCGTTCGCGCCGTCGAGCATGAGGTAGGCGCTGCGGTTGACGGTGAACACCTGATCGGCCGACAGCAGGCCCAGCGCCGAGAACAGGCCGGGGCTCGGCGGGATGATCGCCTCTTTGCACTGGACCGCGTCCAGGACGGCCGGCAGCAGCATCGGTCCGGCGGCGCCGAACGCGACCAGGCTGTAGTCGCGCGGGTCCACGCCGTTCTTGATGGCCACGTTGAACAGGCCCTCGGCCATGTTGTGCACGGCCATCTCGTAGGCGTATCGCACCCGCTGGGGCAGCGTGAACGCGGTGTCGAGGCCCTCGAAGGCGCGCTGGGACAGGGCCCGGTCGATCGCCACCTCGCCGCCGGCGAAGCCGTCGGGGTCGAGGATGCCGATCATCAGGCAGGTGTCGGTGGTGGTGGGGAGGATGCCGCCGCGGTCGAAGCAGGCGGGGCCGGGCTCGGCGCGGGCACTGTCCGGGCCCACCTGGATCTCGCCGTCGGCGCCGATGTGCACGATGCTGCCGCCGCCGGCGCCGATCGAGCTGATGTCGTTGGCCAGGGCGTTGACGACGAGATCGTGCTCGAGCTCGAAGCTGGTGTTGACGAAGGGCTCGCCCGCGGTCACGACGCTGATGTCGCACGAGGTGCCGCCCACGTCCGCGCACAGCAGGTCGTTCTCGCCGATCAGCTTGCCGAAGTGCGCGCAGGCGACCGTGCCCGCGGCCGGGCCGGAGAAGACGATGCGGAAGGGCTTCGCCATCGCGTGCTCCGCCGGGACCAGGGTGGCCGCGCAGTCCGCGAAGTTCAGGGAGCCGGTGAAGCCGAGCTCGTTCAGGCCCGAGCCGAGGCGGGCCGTGTAGTCCGAGTAGATGATCTTCATCAGGGTGTCGATCACCGTGGTGGAGGCGCGGGCGTACTCCTTCGCCAACGGCGAGACCTCGCTGGAGATGGAGACCGGGACGTCGCCGAGGATCTCGAGTACCAGCTCGCGCAGCCGCTCCTCGTGGGCGCGGTTGACGTAGGCGTTGATCAGGCAGATGGACACGCCCTCGACGCCGCAGCGGCCGAGGACCTCGATCTGCTCGCGGGCCTGCGCCTCGTCGAGCTCGAACAGCACCTCCCCGTTCGCGAGCATGCGCTCCGCGATGCCGCGGCGCAGGTACCGGTCGACCAGCGGCTGGGCCGCGTCGCCGAAGCTTCGACGCCAGTTCGGGTCGAGGATCGCGTCCTGCGGGCGCCACACGCGGCCCATGTCCAGGATGTCGCGGTGTCCCTCGGTGGCGAGGAAGCCGACCTTCGGCAGCTTGCGGGTGATCACGGCGTTGAGGCCGTGCGTGCTGGCGTGGTTGAACACGGCCGAGCCGTCCACGCCGAGTCTCTCGGCCCCGCGCAGGACGGGTGCGGCCACGTCGGTGTACTCGGTGGACACCTTGGTGGTGAGGATCTTGCCGTCGCGCCACCCGACGACATCGGTGAAGGTTCCGCCTACGTCTACGGCGATCATTTCGTTCTCTACTTTCGGTGGTTCGGTGCGGGGTCTGCTCAGACCAGGTCGACGAGGAGCGTGATCGGGCCGAGGCGGTTCGCCGGCGTCCGCGACAGCGAGTGCAGGCAGTTCTGGCACTTGACGACGCGGACCCAGCCCTCCTCGCCGACGACCTCGTACTCGGCGAGCGCGCTCTGTGCGCAGCGCGGGCACGTGCCCGCGACCGGCGTCCGTTCCGCCGACGGTGCGGTGGTGTCCATGGGTTGCTCCCAACCTGTTCGGGGATTCTCTCTTCGGTGGAGTGCCGCCACGGTACGAGGGAGTGATCCGCGCCACAATCCGCGATGCGAAGGCTGTCCGGAACGCGAAATCGGGATTCGCATCGAGGGGAGGGTGCGGGGTGCAGTCATATATGATGTTTGCAACATGTGACGGCCGTCACGGATCGGAGGCATCGATGCACGCTCTCGCCGAGGTCGACGGATCCGTGCACCGCTCGTTCACGACCACCGACCCCGATGCGGCGCACGGCTACGTGGAGCGGACCTTCGCGCAGCACGAGATGACCGTCTCCGGGGCGGACGCCGTGCGGTTCCGCCTCGACAGTGCCGTCACGCCGGACGTCACCGTCGGGCGGATGGCCTACGGCACGCGGGCGCGGATCGTGGGCCCGGCGATGCGCGACTGCTACCACGTGAACCTGCTGGTCTCGGGTCGCTGCACCGTCGAACAGGCCGGGCGCCGCGCGGAGTTCTCCGCCGAGCGGAACCAGTCGGGCGTCGTCTTCGGGCCGGACGAGCCCGTGTACATCGACTGGAGCGCGGACTGCGCGCAGTACCACCTGAAGCTGTCGCGGCGGACGCTGGAGGAGCACGCCGCCCGGCTCGCCGGCCAGACGTCCGTCTCACCGATCGCCTTCGATCTGACCTTCCCGCTGGACAACCCAGCCGGGCAGTCGTTGTGCTCGGCGGTGGCCTTCTACTACAGCCAGCTCTCCCGCGACGGTGGGCTGGTCACGATGCGGGCGGTGCAGCGCGAACTGGAGTCTGCGCTGATGACGCAGGTGCTGCTCGTGGCCCGCAGCGACCTGACCGCGGCGCTCACCCGGTCGGGCGGCGAGGCGTCCGACCATCGCATCCGCGAGCTCATGGAGTACGTGCGCACTCATGCTCAGGAGGACCTGTCGGTGGCGCGGCTGTCACAATTGGCGGGGGTCACGGCGCGCACCCTGCAGTCGGGGTTCCGCCGCGAGGCGGGACTCACGCCGAGCGAGTTCGTGCGGAACGTCCGGCTCGACGGTGCCCGCGACGACCTCCGGGCCGGTAGGGGCGAGTCCGTCAGCGACGTGGCGAATCGGTGGCACTTCCACCACCTCGGCCGGTTCGCGCAGCAGTACCGGGCGAGGTTCGGCGAGGCCCCGTCGAGGACCCTGCCGCGCTGAGGAATCCGCGGTCCCGGCCGGCGACGTCGTAGACTCCCACGACGAGGACCCGAGCCGCACGGCCGGCGCCGCCGACCTCGAAGGGGAGAGATGACCGAGGAGTCCCGATTCCGGCTCGTGCCGATGAAGCCGCGCGACCCCGGCGAGAGCGGCCGGGCCGCATCGACGCTGGAGTTGTTCTTCGATCTCGTCTTCGTCGTGGCGGTCAGCATCGCCGCCGTGCAGCTGCATCATGCGCTCACCGAAGGGTACGTCGGTTCGGGGGTCGTCAATTACGCCATCGTGTTCTTCGGGATCTGGTGGGCCTGGATGAACTTCACCTGGTTCGCGACCTCCTTCGACACCGACGACTGGCTCTACCGCGTGCTGACGATCGTGCAGATGGGCGGCGTGCTCGTCCTCGCCTCCGGCATCAAGCCGGCCTTCGAGGATCACGACTTCTCCGTGTTGATCATCGCGTACGTCGTGATGCGCCTCGCGCTGGTCGCGCAGTGGCTGCGGGCGTCGCGCTCAGCGGGGCCCACCAGGCGCGCCACATTGACGTACGCGGTGGGAATCACTGCGGTGCAGGTGCTCTGGCTCGCCGCCCTGCTGCTCCCGGAACGTCTCTTCCCGGTCGCGCTCGTGATTCTCATCGCGGCGGAGCTGGCGGTGCCGATCGTCGCCGAGCGTCGCGGCACGACGCCCTGGCATCCGCACCACATCACCGAACGCTACGGCCTGTTCACACTGATCCTCCTGGGGGAGAGCCTTCTCGGCTCGGCGAACGCCATCATCGAGGCCCTCGACCGGGCCGAGGCGCTCGCGCCCCTGATCTCGATCGCCGCGCTCACGCTGATCGCGACCGCCGCGCTGTGGTGGATCTACTTCTGGGCCCCGCACCACAGCGCCATCGACGGACTGTCTCGGTCGTTGGCCTACGGCTACGGGCACTACTTCATCTTCGCCGCCGCCGGCGCGTTCTCCGCCGGGATCGAGGTCGAGATCGATGTCCTGACAGGGCACAGCGCGTTGCATCACCCCTGGGCGTCCCTGGCCTACACGATCCCGCTCGCGGTGTTCATCCTCGGGATCTGGGCGCTGGCGATCCGGCCGCACGGCGACCGGATCGTCAACGCCGTGGTGCCGGCGGCGGGGTTGCTGGTCCTGGTCGATCCGCTGATCCCGGTGCCCTTCGCCCTCACCACCGTCATCCTGGTTGCGACAGTGGCGGTCCTGGTGTGGCGGCGGCCGGTGTCCATCGGGGACTGATCGTCAGGCTGCGGCGGCTTCTCAGGACCTCGTCGCCGGCGTCCGGTGGGACGCGACGACACCGGACCCGGCGGGGGCGCGACGTGGAGTGAACACGGTGTTCATGGTGCGACTCCCCCGAGAGTCGGACGAACGTGGGACCGAGGGGGGATGTGCGTGGCGGCGAACGGCGACCACACTCGATGAACGCAGAGGCGCGGCGGTGCGCGCCGGCATCTCAGTGGCAAGGAAGTGACCGGACCATCATGACGACGATCATCGAGCGATTGGCGGAGTTCGCGCACGACGCGGATCTGACGGAGGCTCCCGCCGTCGTGAGCTCGGAGGCCAAGCGGATCCTCCTCGACAGCATCGGCTGCGCGCTCGCGTCGACCGGCGACGACGCGGCGGGGCGGGCCGTGTCGTACGCCGAATACCTGGGCGGGACTTCGGGGCCGGCGACGGTGCTGGGCACGGGCGTGGCGACGAGTGTGCCCGCGGCGGCGTTCGCGAACGCGGAGCTGATCAACGCTCTGGACCAGGATGCGGTACTCCCACCCGGGCACGTCGCGCCGTACGTCGTGCCGGGCGCCCTCGCGACGGCGGAGGCGCAGCGCGTGCCGGGTCGGGTGCTGCTCACGGCGATCGCGGTCGCCCACGAGATGTCCTTCCGGATCGGCCAGGCCACCGACTACCTGCGAGACATCACCGACGGCGTCGTCACGATACCCAAGGTGATCGGCTACAGCAGCACGTTGTTCGGCGCGGCGGCCGCGGTCGGCGTGGTCAAGGGCCTCGACGAGGACGGGCTCGCGACCGCGCTCGGAATCATGGGCGCGACGATGCCCACGAACACGCAGCGGGCGTGGATGATGCACGCCCCGTCGACCACGATCAAATACCAGCTGGCGGGCGGGATGGCTCTGACCGCGGTGACCGCCGCCAACCTGGCGGAGCTGGGGCACACCGGCGACGTCCAGATGCTCGACGACCGCGAGTTCGGGTTCCCCCGATTCATCGGCACCCAGCGGTGGGAGCCGGCCCCGATCACCGACGAGTTGGGCGTGACCTGGAGGTTCCCGCAGTTCCAGGCCTTCAAGCCGTATCCCCATTGTCGGGTGATGCACGGACTGTTCGACGCCCTGCGCGAGATCGTCGCCGACAACGGTCTTCGCCCCGACGAGATCGAGTCGATCGACGCCTGGGGTGAGAGCTTCGTGCAGCAGCCGGTGTGGGTGAACGAGGACATCCGCAATCCACGTGACGCGCAGTTCAGCATGACTCACGGCCTCGCGATGGCGGCGCACGACCTCGCTCCGGGGCGCGACTGGCAGACCGACGCGGCAGTGCACGATCCGTCGGTCCTGTCCCTGATGCGGCGCTCCCACTTCCACACCCACCCCGACTTCGCGGCCGCCCTGGCGGCGGATCCGTCGGCCCGCACGACGAAGCTGGAGATCCGTGCCCGCGGAAGGGTGTTCGAGGGCGCACGGCAGTACCCGAAGGGCGTACCGTCGGCCGACCCGGAGACCTACATGACCGACGAGCAGTTGACGGCGAAGTTCCGGCACAACGCCGACGGGGTAATCTCCGACGCTGCCGCGGAGGAGCTCGCCGCAGCGGTGTTCGACCTCGAGAACGTCGGTGACGTCGCCACGATCCTGGCGCTCGCGCGGCCCCGGGATTGACCGGCGATCGTACCCGCCCGGTGGTCGTCGCGAGTATCCTCGGATCGACGGGCACCGAGTGAGGTGATGACACCCGATGGTCAGGTCCATCGACGCAGCGGCACAGGACGGAGTCGCGTTCTCCGAGTTGCTGGACGACGTGTGCGCCTTGCTCGATCGCGACGTCCGATCACTCGTCCTCGGGCGCGGCGGGTCGAAGGACAGGGTGGACACGCTCTGGGACCTCGTCGCCTCCGAGATGCGATCGAACGTTCCCGATGCACGCCGTGCGGAACTACTCTCGCTGCTCGACCGGATCCGCGAGACGGGTGAGGCCTACGCACAGCAGCGGGCGGCCGAGGGCTCCGCGCTCCTCGGGCGCCTCGCGTCCGCGATGTCCTCGGTGGCAGGGGCCGACTCGGTGGAGGCGCTGTTCGCAGTGGTCCCGGAGGCGGCGTGCAGGCTGGGCTTCGACCGCGCCCTCGTCTCGACGGTCGACGGGACGTGGCGGTTGCACACGATGCACGTCGTTCGCGACCCGGGGTGGGCCGAGGAGATCGTGGCGGTCGGGCAGGAGGCCTCTCCGGTGCTGGACCGGACGATCGTGGAGAACGACACCGTCGTCGATGCTCGCGCGACGCTCGTACACGACGTGCAGGACAATCCGCGGGTCAATCGCGCCCTCGCCGAGATCACGCGCTCCGCGTCGTACGGGATCGCACCGCTCCTCGTGGATGGCGACGTCGTGGGGCTCCTGCACGGCGACTACTACCACCAGCGCCGGGTGCTCACGGACGACGATGCGCATCTGCTGACCGCGTTCGCCGCCGGGGTGAGCCAGAACCTCGCCCGGCTGGCGGTTCTCGACGGCCTCGCAGATCTCCGGGAGCGGTTCGACGCGGTGTCGTCGTGGAGCCCGTCACCCCGGCGGGCGGCGCCCGCTCCGCGCGTGATCAAGGATGATCCGGTGCTCACCCGTCGCGAGGTGCAGATCATGGAGATGGTCGCCGCAGGGGACGCCAACGCCAGGATCGCCCGCCGGCTCGTGATCTCCGAGGCGACGGTGAAATCCCACATGACCCACATCCTCCGCAAGCTGGGTGCGGCCAATCGCGCTGAGGCGGTGTCGATGTGGTTGCGCGCGTCCGCTCGGGGAGCGTGATCCCGCCGTCCGGCCGAAGGTCGTACGAAGCTACGACTCAGGGGTGATGCCGCGCCGCCGCGCCGCGACGAAAGTGATCTGCGACACAAACCCTCAGCGAGGAGACGCAGATGACACAGGTCGTGGGACCGCCTCACGAATGGATCGTCGGGGTGGACGTGGGCGGCACGTTCACCGACATCATCGGACTCAACCGGTCCACCGGCGAGGTCCGGGACGGCAAGGTGCTGTCGACGAAGGAACAGGAAGTCGGCGTCCTCGCCGCGCTCGACGCGATCGACATCGCGGTGCCGCACGTCGCCGAGATCGTGCACGGGCACACCGTGGGGATCAACGCCCTGCTCAGTCGTACCGGCGAGCGCACCGGACTGATCGCTACCGGCGGCCACCGCGACCTGCTCGACATCGGGCGGATGCACCGCGAGTTCGGCGAGCGGTTCTACGACCCGACGTGGGTTCGACCACACCAGGAGCGCCCGATCGTGGGTCGCGGGGCCCGGTTCGGCGTCCCCGAGCGGATGGGGCCCGACGGTGCCGCGATCCTCGCCCTCGACGAGGACGCGGTCAGGGACGCTGCCCGCGAGCTGGCCGCGCAGGGCGCGAAGTCGGTCGCCGTCTGCCTGCTGAATTCGTACGCCAACGGCGAGCACGAGAAGCGCGCCGCGGAGATCGTGGCCGAGGAACTGCCGGACGTCTACATCCAGACGTCCGAGCTGTACCCGGTGACACGCGAGCACGAGCGGACCGCGACAGTGGCCCTCGACGCCTATGTCGGCCCGTCGGTGGTCGGGTACCTCAACCGCCTGAACGCGCGGCTCGCCGAGCAGGGTTTCGGCGGCACGCTGTGGATCATGATGATGAACGGCGGCGTCGCGACCTTCGCCGACGCGGCGAAAGCGCCGGTCTTCCAGTTGGTCTCGGGACCCGTCGGTGGCGTGAGCGGCAGCATCAAGCTCGCCGCCGAGAGCGGCAACCCCAACCTCCTGACCATCGACGTCGGCGGCACCAGCACCGACGTCGCTGCGATCCGGGGCGCGAGCACGCCACTCACCGACAGCTGGACGTTGGAGACCGGCCTCACCCTCACCATGCCGCTCGTGGACGTCGAGTCCATCGGGTCCGGCGCCGGAAGCCTCATCCGCCCGAACACGCTCGGCACTGTGGCCGTAGGTCCGGCGTCGGCCGGCTCCGACCCCGGCCCCGTCTGCTATCTGCGCGGCGGCGTGGAACCCACCCTCACCGATGCGTGTGCCGCGCTGGGGATACTGCAGCCCGACCTCTTCGCCAACGGAGCCATCACGCTCGACGTGGAAGCCGCTCGGGCGGCGCTGCGGAATACCGGCGAGCAATGGAACATGTCCGATTCCGAGCTGGCCTCCGCCGCGTACGAGATCGCCTGCCAGGACATCGCGGCCAAGGTGCGGACCATCTCCGTCTATCGCGGGTTCAACGTGCGCGAGTTCGCGCTGCAGCCGTCGGGCTCCGCCGGCCCGATGCTCGCCGATCGAGTGGGCCAGATCCTCGGGCTCGACCGGGTGATCGTCCCCCAGAGCCCGGGCCAGTTCTCGGCCCTCGGGCTCCTGCGCAGCGACCTCATGGTGACCCGTGCCCGGTCGATCATGACCGGCCTCCGGCCGGACCAGGCGGGCGTGATCGAGGATGCCTTCGTGGCCCTGCAGGACCGGATCCGCACGGAGCTGTCCGACCAGGGCGTCGACGTCTCGGAGATCCGGTTCGAGCGCGCGGTCTTCGCGATGTACGCCGGCCAGACGTGGGACAACCGGATCGCGGTGGACGGCGGACCGATCACGGCGGAGGACGTGCCGGCGCTGGTGGAACGGTTCCACGAGTTCTATCGCGAGTCCTATGGATTCGCCGCGGACGAGATCCCCGTCGTGGTGTCCACGGTGGAGGTGACGGCGGTGATCGCGCGGCAGCAGAACGCCATCGGCACCGAGCAGGAAGCGGGGGATCCGTTCCTGCGGACCGCGTCGGTCCTGGTGCCCGGCACCGGCGCACCGGCCGACGTCCCGCTCTACGTGCGCGAGCGGATGACGCCGAACCAGCCGGTGACCGGTCCTGCACTGGTCACCGAGAAATTCGCCACCACCCTCGTCCTGCCGGGCCGCCATGCGTACATCGACGACGGCCTGAACCTGATCATCGAGTCCCTGCCCGCGGAGGAGCACCAGTCATGACCCTGACCACAGACAATGCCGGTCCCGCCGGCTCCGCCACTGATGTCGAACTCGACATCCTCCGCTACGGCCTCATCGAGGTCGCGCGGGAGATGCTCGATTCCCTGATGCGGAGCGCGTTCTCGCCCATCTGCCGGGACATCCTCGACTGCACCGTCGTCATCCACATGCGCACCGACGAGGGGTGGGAGGTCGCCGCGCTGTGGGAGGGCTGCATGCAGCACGCCTTCGTCGCTCCGCACATCGCCAACTTCGTGATGGACGAGTGGGACGTCGATTCGATGCAGCCCGGCGACGTCGTCTTCACCAACGACCCGTGGCGCGGCTCGCTGCACCAGGCCGACGTCAATCTGTTCCGGCCGGTCTTCGTGAACGGTCGCGTCGAGTTCCTCCTGCAGTCGACCTCGCATCTCGTGGACCTCGGCGGCCCGATCCCCGGCGGGTTCTCGAACGGCGCGACGACGCACTTCGAGGAGCAGCTGAAGCTGCCGCCCACGCTGCTGTACGCGAACGACGTCGCAGTGCGCCCGACGTTCAACTTCCTGCTCGAGAACAACCGCGTGCCGCACATGGTGCTCGGTGACCTGCGCGCGCTCCACGGTTGCCTGGTGGTCGGGGAGCGCCAGCTGCAGGAGCTGATCAGCCGCGGCGGGCTCGAGCAGGTCCGCGCTGCGGGCCGGTACGCCATCGACGCCACGGAGGCGAGCATGCGGCGCGGCATCGCCGCCATCCCCGACGGGGACTACACCGCCGAGGACTTCCTCGACGAGGACGGAGTGACCGACGAGGAGATCCCCGTCCACGTGACGGTCAAGGTGCGCGGCGATTCGATGGAGATCGACTTCTCGGGGACCGGTCGTCAGCCGCTGGGCAACTGCGGCACCGCCTGGTGCGAGGCCAGCCGGTGCATCGAGGCGGTGAAGCTGATGGTCGACCCGTCGACCCCGGTCAACAGCGGTACGTTGCGCCCCATCGACGTCCTGTTGCCCGCGGGCAGCGTCGTGCAGGTGCTGCCGCCGTCGAGCTGCTCGAGCCACGCGGACATCGGGCCCCGCGGCATCAACGTGGTGACCCAGGCACTGAGCAAGGCCACGGATGAATCCTTCGCCCCGGACACGGGCACCGCGCTCTACGTCGGCTTCAGCGGCATCGACACCCGGCCAGGCCACGAGGGCGTGCCCTGGGGTGCGTACGCGCTCGGCGGCGGAGGCTGGGGCGGCACGTGGAAGGAGGACGGTGTCTCGTTCTGCGTGACGCCGATCGGTAACTGTCGCACCTCGGTCCTCGAGCACGTCGAGATCGAGAGCCCGCTCGTCGTGGTGCAACAGGAGATGGTGATCGACAGCGCCGGCGCGGGCGAGTTCCGCGGCGGGCTCGGATCCGTCTACTCGGTGTACGCGCAGTCGGACACGCTGATCACGGTGGTGGCCGACCGTCTCAAGCGCGGCGCGCCCGGCGCGAAGGGCGGGGGCGCGGGGATGCCCGCCTACGGCTGGTACATCAAGGACTTCGACCTCCAGCGGCACGGCGACACCCTGGACCTGCGGGGCGCGGAGCCCCTGTTCGGAGTGTTCGACGAGGAGGGCCGGCCGGACCCCGTGGGCGGCGAGTTCGGACGCGGCGCGATGTACCGGACCGGCAAGTTCTCCAACCACCTCGTCAAGGCCGGCGACGGCCTCCGATTCGTCATCGGCGGCGGCGGCGGGTGGGGCGATCCCCTCGTCCGCGACACCGCGCGGGTCCTGGCGGACGTGGAGTCCGCGCTCATCACCCCTGAGCACGCGGAGAAGGCCTACGGCGTCGTCATCGCCGACGGTGCCGTCGACGCGGCGGCGACCGCGGACCTGCGGGGTCGGCTCGCCGCCGAGCGCGACGCCGGCACGTGGCAGGTGCCGATCGCCATCCCCCACACCTGGAAGCTCTGAGAGGAAAGACATCATGGCAGTCGATCGACTCCTGTTCCCCCGCCCGGAGACGGCGCGCGTGTACGTCGAGCGCACCCCCGTCGAGGGCACGTGCCCGGCCTGCGGCAAGGCCGCCCTCGCGCGCTACCCGGTGGCCAACTACCTCGGTCCCCGCATGGTGGTCAAGTGCCAGGAGTGCTTCCACCACGTGTCGGTGACCCGTCCCGAACCCGAGGACAACTGGCCGGCGTGGCGAGCCCCCGCGAGGGACTGGCCCGCGTCGCGGGTGGGCTGACCCATGGCGGATCTGTTGACCGGCAAAGTAGCCGTGATCACCGGTGCGGCCAGTGGCATGGGCCGCTCCGCGGCAGAGGTGTTCGTGGCCAACGGCGCGCGCGTGGTGCTCGCCGACGTCCAGGACGGGGCGGGGGTGGCGCTCGCAGAGCGCCTCGGCGCGGCCGCTCGGTTCGTGCACACCGACGTGACCGCCGAGGCTGACCTCGAGCGCGCCGTCGGCGCAGCGCGTGAGCAGTTCGGACGACTCGACGTCATGTTCAGCAACGCGGGAGCCGCCGTCGATCTCGCTCCCGTCGCGGAGCTGACGGCCGAGGGGCTCGACCGGACTCTGCGCTTGAACCTGCACGCGCACGTGACGGCGCACAGGCTGGCGGCCGCGGCGTTCCGTGAGCAGCGCGTGCCGGGCTCGATCATCAGCACCGCGAGCATCGCCGCGCTGCAGGCCGGCTGGAACGGCGCCGCGTACTCCATGGCCAAGGCCGCCGTGCTGGCCCTGGTGCGTCAGACCGCCCTGGAGGCCGCGGGAACCGGTATCCGCTGCAACGCCATCCTGCCGGGCGCGGTACTCACGTCGATCATCACGAACATGTTCGGGATCCCCGCCGCCGACGAGGAGCAGTTCCTGACCGGGGTCGGGGAGGCGATCGCCGACCAGACTCTGATCGGCCGCGCCGGAGTGGCGGAGGACATCGCGAACACCGCGCTGTTCCTGGCCAGCGACCTGTCCACGTGGATCACCGGCACATCGATCACGGTGGACGGCGGCGCCACCGCGTACACCAAGGACGCGACTGTCGCGGCGATCACCGAGATCGCTTCGGCCTACCACTGAGAAGTGCCCGGACCGGGCGGGAAGAAGGATGATGACGATGACTGTTGCAACCGGTCTGCGCGCGGCGGAACTGTACATCGACGGCGTGTGGCGAGCGGGGAACTCGGACCCGGTCGTCACCGTCGGACCGGCGACGGGACAGGAAGTGGCACAGTCGCCTTCGGCGAGCTCCGGCCAGGTGGACGCTGCGCTGGCGGCCGCGCGGGCGGCGTTCGACGGAGGGGAGTGGAGCCGCCTGGGGCCGGCGGACCGCCGTGCCCTCCTGCATCGGCTCGCGGACCTGATGCAGGAGAACCGGGACGAGCTGATCCGGACCGCCGCGATCGAGCTCGGTACGCCGATCTCGACGGGGCCGACGCTGCACGTGGACCTGCCCGCCAAGTACTTCCGGTGGTTCGGCGACGCCGCTCTTCGCGGGCCGGGCGAGGGGTACGAGCAGCCGATGCCCTTGGACCACGATCCGATCACCACCAGCGGCATGCTGCTCCGGCGGCCCGTGGGGGTGGTCGGCGCCGTGGTCGCCTACAACGTGCCGATCATGATGTCGGCCTACAAGCTGGGCGGGGCGCTCGCGGCAGGGTGCTCGACGGTGCTCGTCACCTCACCGAAATCCGTGCTGTTGACCGAGGCCTTCGTGCGTCTGGTCGACGCGGCCGGATTCCCCCGGGGGGCGGTCAATTTCGTCTTCGGTCCACCGGAAGTCACTGCCGCGGTGGCCGGGTCGCCGTTGGTGGACATGGTGACGTTCACCGGGTCGCCCGCCGTTGGCGCGAAGATCCTGCAGCTCGCGGCGCCGAACCTGACCAAGGCAGTCCTCGAACTGGGCGGGAAGTCGCCGAACATCGTGCTCCCCGGGGCGGATCTGTCGAAGGTCGTCGGGCCGTCCGCGTTGCGGTTCACCCGCAACAGCGGGCAGGCGTGTGGCGCGACCACGCGCACGTTCGTCCCGCGGGCGGAACTCGAGGAGTACGTCGAACTCTCCAGCGCGTTCCTGGGCACCCTGACGGTGGGGGATCCGTTCGACGCCGGCACGGTGCTGGGACCGCTCAGCTCCGCCGAGCACCTGTCCACCGTGCAGGGCTTCCTCTCCCGTGCGCAGGCCGACGGCGCCGCGTTCCCGGTGGGCGGCACGCGGCCCGGTGGCGTCCTCGCGGACGGGTTCTACCTCGATCCGACGCTCGTGACCGGGGTCGGCAACGGCGCGGAGATCGCGCAGCAGGAGCTCTTCGCCCCGGTGGGCGTCGTTGTTCCGTACGACGATGTCGACGACGCGGTGCGCCTGGCGAACGACGTGCGGTACGCGCTGAACGCCAACATCTGGGGACCGACGCCGACGGCGATCGAATTCTCGCGGCGCGTGCGCTCGGGCACCGTCACCATCAATGGCGGTGGCGGCATGCGCCCCGACGCGCCGTGGGGCGGCCCGGGCGCCAGCGGGATCGGTCGCGAGGGCGGTGACGAGGGATTTCGAGAGTTCTTCGAGGTCAAGCACGTCCAGTGGCCCCTGTAACGGCGACGGTGCCCGGACAGCGGGGCTGCCCGGGCACCGTCGGCCTGGAACGGGGGAGTGATCAGGCCGCGACCGGTTCGAGGGACTCGCGCCGCCGGCGGACGACCACCGGCACCGCGAGCGCCAGGACCGCACCGATGGCGCCGGGGATCATGAACGCGTAGAAGGCCCATGACGCGCCGTGGCCGGCATCGAGGATCCAGCCGGCGACCGCCGGGCCGAGCATCGCGCCCGTGCGCCCGAGGCCCATGATCACGCCGAGGGCCGATCCGCGGGCGTTCTCGGGGAAGTTGTTCGCCACGAACCCGTAGAGCACGGTGTTGGTGCCGGTTCCACCGATTCCCGCGAACACGATCGCGACCAGGAGCAGGCCGGTGTCCATCTTGTTGGTGAGGACGGCGAGCGCGACCACGCCGATGAGGAACAGAGCCGGAACGACCTTCCCCGGGCCGACGCGATCGGCGAAGTACGAGCCGATCACCGCGCCGATCACGCCGCCCGCCTGCAGGGCGAGCAGGAATTGCAGCGACGAGCCGAGCGCGTAGCCCTGGCTCCGCATCAGGGCCGGCGCCCAGGTGTTCAGGCCGTAGACCATCACGTTGACGCAGATGCTGATCAGGACGAACAGCACTACGCGCACGACCATCGAGGAGGTCGCCAGCGTGCGCAGCCCGCCCTGCCGGTCGGCCGTCGGCGCGGCCGACGCCGCGAGCACGGCACCGTCGATCGTGTCCTGCCGGCCGTACTGCGCGGCGAGCGCGCGGGCCTCGTCGAGGCGGCCGGAGCGGACCAGGTACTCGACGGACTCGGGCAGGCGCAGGTACATGACGGGCAGCAGCACGATGAAGCAGGCCGCGACCCAGAACAGTGACCGCCAGTGCAGGTGGGGGAGCATCCACATCGCCACCAGCGAGGCCAGGATGCCGCCGAAGGAGAAGCCGGTGAGCATCGCCCCGTTGTAGAGCATGCGGCGCTTCGGCGGGGCGTACTCGAGCGTGAGGGCCACCGCGGACGGGACGACGGCGCCGATCCCCACGCCCGTGATGAACCGGGACACGCCGAACACCGCGACCGAGGGCGCGAGGGCGCTGAGCAGGGAGCCGGCCGAGAACAGGATGATCCCGGCGAACAGCGCCGAGCGGCGGCCGCGGCGGTCGGCCAGCGGTCCCGCCGCGAGGAAGCCGAGCATCAACCCGCCCAACGTCCAGGAGCCGATCAGCCCGGCCGTGCTCTTCGACAGGTGCCACCCGGGCTCGTCGAGCAACTCGGGCAGGGCTGCGCCGTAGATCACCATGTCGTAACCGTCGGCGACGATGATGGCGAAGCACAGGAACGCCACGGCGAGGCCGCTGCGTCGCGCGGTGATGGAACCGGGGATGGACATGGGACTCTCCGAACAGTGAAGGGGTACGACGAAACACGCTTGCGAGGTGCCCGAGGGTGTCGGGCACCTCGCACGCGCTGTGTGGTGATGGTGCGAGCGGAAGCTCGCGGATCAGAACTCGAAGACGGCCTTGCCGCGCGTCTGCTTGTCGAACTCGACGTACGCCTTGCCGGCGTCCTCGATGCTCCAGCGGTCGCTGAACACCGCGTCGACGTCGATGCCGTGGTTGGCGACGAACCGGGCGCACTCGCCCATTCCCACGTTGTTGAACGTGTAGGAGCCGATCACCGAGACCTGCTTGATGACCAGATCGGGCGAGACGTCCAGGTCGATGTTGCCGCCCAGGCCGACGAGCACGATGCGGCCCCAGGTGCCGAGGGCACGCGTCGCGGCCTTCCGCGCCGCCGGGACGCCCGAGGTGTCGATCGCCGCGGAGGCGCCGCGACCCTTGGTCAGATCCTTGACCGCGTCGGCGACGTCCACCTTGGTGGAGTCGAGCACGTAGTCGGCGCCCAGTCGCGCCGCGGTCGACAGCTTGTCCGCTGTGACGTCGGTGACGATCACCTTGCAGCCCAGGGCCTTGGTGAACTGGATCGCGGCCTGGCCTATCGGGCCGGCGCCCGCGATGAGCACCGTGTCGCTGCCGGTGATGTTGCCGCGCTTGATCGCGCCGAACGCCGTACCGGTACCGCAGGCGATCGCCGCGCCAGCCGAGAAGCTGATCGAATCCGGCAGCGTCACCAGCGTCTCCGCGGGTACCACGATGTACTCGGCGTGGCCGCCGTTCGCGGTGGCGCCGTAGATGGTGGCGCCCTGCACGCACAGCTGGGACCAGCCGGTGCGACAGGCGTCGCAGTAGCCGCAGCCCTTGTAGTGGAAGACCATCACGCGGTCGCCCACGCTCCAGGCGCGGGGATCCACGCCGGGGCCGAGCTCCTCGATCACGCCGCAGGGCTCGTGCCCGGCGACGATCTTCGGGACCTCGGTGATGCCCCGCTCGGAGAAGTCCTTGAAGCCCAGGGCCTTCAGGGCCTCCTCCGGCGGATCACGGTAGAACTTCAGGTCGCTGCCGCACAGGCCGGAGGCCTTGATCCGGACGACCACCTCGCCGGGTCCGGGCGTGGGGTCCGGGAAGTCGGTGACCTCGAGTTCCCGGTTGCCCTTGAAGTAGACGCCCCTCATCAGCGGGTCGCCGCAACCATGGTGGCCAGCACGACGGCGGGCTTGTCGGTCTTGTTGCTCCAGATGTGCTTGATGCCGCGGTTGACGATCGTGTCGCCGGGCACCATCTTCGTCTCGCCGGTCTCGGTCACGGCGTACAGCTCGCCCGACAGCAGCGTCACGACGTCGACCGTGTCGGTCTCGTGCCAGAGGCCGCCCGCCTGGCCCTCCTCGGCACCGTCGTGGCTGTCGCCGCCGTGGAAGGCGTCGAGCGACTCGGCGTACGCGGCGGCGTCGAACTCGCTGTCCGGCGGGAAGCTCGCGATGCGGACGGTGAGGCCGTTGGCCGGCGGATCGATGACGGGGTCGGTGCCGAGGGTGTTCGGGGCGAGGATGTTGTTCGGGATCGAGTCGAACTGCCACAGTTCCATGACGGTGAAGCCGGGCGTCGCGACCCGGACCTCGGTGTTGCCGTCCGAGATGATGGTCGACTTGCCGTTGTCGTCCAGGCCCGTGACGATCAGGCGGGATTGCGCGTTGAGGTGTTCTCCGGGCATTTTTCTCTCCTTGGGTGAGGGTGTATCTACGGGTCGAACGTTGTGGTCGGTGTGATCAGCGCCGCAGCAGGGCCGCGAAGACCGAGGCCGGCGTGTCGAGTGGCGCGCCCTTGATCGCGGTGAGCAGTTCGTCGGCTCGGGCGTCGCCGAGCTCCTCGACGGCGAGGTCGCGGTACTTGGCATCGAGGTCGGCCTCGGACATCGGGTTGTCGGCCGAGCCCACGGAGTCCTCCACGAACAGGTGCTCGGTGGAACCGTCGGTGAAGGTGACGGTGATGTCGCCCACCATCTTCCGGCCGTAGTCCTTGTCGAGCTCCGGCTCCGGACGGATGGTGATGCGCTGCGCGAACTCGGCGACCTCGCTGGACGGGCCGAGGTCGAGGCGGCCGTCCAGGTAGGCCTTGTGCACCTGGTAGCCGTTCCCGATCCCGAGCGCGGACAGCGAGAACTGGAAGGGGAGCGCGTACTGCAGCTGCTCGATCTTCTGCGGCGCCCAGGCGCTCACGTTCTTGTTGCCCACGACCACGTCGCCCGAGGGCTGGATCGCCAGCTCCACCTTCTCGATCTCGCCCACGCGGCTCGAGAGGGTGCGCGCCCCGTCGATGAAGGCGTGGTTGTAGCCGCACGCGCAGTAGGGCTTGAACAGCGGGCCCGCGATCTCGAACGGGCGGTCCAGCGCGAACCGGTCGGTGTCGGCCTCGGTGAGTTCGCGCCGCACGAAGGTGTTGAAGAAGCCCTTGTTGCCCGAGAGGAACTTCGTCGGGCCGGTGATGCCCGCCGCCGCCATCTCCGCGGCCCGGATCCCGTTGCGGGTACCGATGCCGGAGTGGATGCGCTTGATCGAGCCGCCCGAGCTGGTGTACTCGGTGGTACCCGAACTGTGGCTGAACGCGATCGACAGCGCGTGCAGCGTGGTCTCGGCGTCGTAGCCCTTCATCTTCGCGACGACGGCCGCCGCGCCGAAGGGGGAGAGCACCGCGTGCGGGTGGAAGCCGTTCTGCAGCAGCATCGGCGCGGCCAGGGTGCCGATCCGGGTGTAGATCTCGTAGCCGGCGACGATGCCGACCAGGACGTCCTCGATCGTCGCGCCGATCTCCTCGCCGATCGCGATCGCCGCGGACACCACGGCGCTGCCCGGGTGGCTGAGCGAGGCGCTGTGCGCGTCGTCGTACTCGAAGCTGTGGCCGAAGGTCGCGTTGACGAAAGCGGCGTCGGCGGCGCTGAACTTCGCATCCGACGCGGTGACACTGGAGGCGCCCGGGGCGTGCGAGGCGCGGGTCAGGTCCAGTACGGCCTGGCACCACGGGAGCGAACTGCAGCCGACCTGCAGCGCGAGCTGGTCCTCCATCAGGCGGCGGGTGCCCGCGAGGGCCTCGGGAGTGATCGTGTCGAAGGTCAGGCCGGTGACGAAGGCGGCCGCGGCCTGCTCGATGGTGAGTTCTGTCATGGAAGTGGTCCTCCTCGAAGTCAGGACAGGCGGTCGTAGGTGGCGGCGGGCAGGCCGTAGGACTTGAGCTCGACGTAGGCGTCGAAGCCCTCGAGGCCGGCCTCGCGGCCGATGCCGCTGTTCTTGAAGCCGCCGATGGGCGCGGTGAAGCCGACGCCGTTGCCGTTCACCTCGACGGTGCCGGTGCGGATCTGCCGGGCGACCGCGAGCGCGTGCTCGGGATCGGCGGCGAAGACCGAGCCGTTGAGGCCGTACTCGGAGTTGTTGGCGATCGCCACGGCCTCGGCCTCGGTGTCGAAGGTGTGGACGGTGAGCACCGGTCCGAAGATCTCCTCCTGCGCGATCCGCGCGTTCGGATCGACGTCGGCGAAGATCGTGGGCTTGACGAACCAGCCGCGGTCCAGGCCGTCGGGCGTGCCGCGCCCGCCGACGAGGACGTGCGCGCCGGAGTCGACGCCGATGCCGATGTAGTCCTCGACGCGCGCGCGGTGGTTCGCGCTCGCCATGGGGCCGATCTCGGTGGCGGGATCGAAGGGATCGCCCACGGGCATCGACGCCATGAGGTCCACGAGGCGGTCGTAGAGCTCGTCGCGGCGCGACTGCGCCACCACGATGCGCGTCTTGTTGGAGCAGACCTGCCCGCTGTTGCGCAGCGAGACGGCGCGGATGGCGGCGATCGCGGCGTCGAGGTCGGCATCGTCGAGCAGGACGGCCGCGGACTTGCCGCCCAACTCGAGGGTGCACCGTCGGAGCGCCTCACCGCAGATCGCGCCGATCCGGCGGCCCGCGCCGGTGGAGCCGGTGAAGGAGATCTTGTCGACGCCGTTGTGGCGCACCAGGTACTCGCTGACCTCGCGCTGCGCCGGCACGACGTTGACGACGCCCGGCGGGAGGCCGATCTCGTCGAGCAGGTGCGCCAGGAAGTAGGCGTCGAGCGGCGTCTCGGGCGTGGGCTTGATGACCATCGTGCAGCCGGCGAGCAGCGCGGGCGCGAGCTTGATCATGGTGATCAGTAGCGGCGCGTTCCACGGGACGATCGCGCCGACGACGCCGACCGGCTCGCGGGTGACCATCGCGTTGCCGGTGACGGACTGCCGGAAGTCGGTCCACGGGTACTGCGGTGCCAGGTCCAGGAAGGCGTCCAGCAGGAGCCGGGGGCCGATGGACTGCATCTTGGTCGAGATGGTGATCGGGGCGCCCATCTCCGAGGTGACCAGCGCGGCCGCGTCGGCCTCGTGCTCGGCCAGTTTCGCGCTCAGCTTGCGCAGCAGCGCGATGCGGTCCTCGAGCGGCGTGCGGGGCCAGGGCCCGTGGTCGAACGCCTGCCGCGCGGCCGCGACCGCCTTGTCGACGTCGGCCTCGACGGCCTCGGGGACCGTTGCCACGACCTCTTCGGTGGCGGGGTTGATGACGTCGAACGTGCGGGTGCTCGACGGGCTCACCCACTCTCCGCCGATGTAGAGCTTGTCGTAGCGTGCCTGCCAACCCTGATCGCTCATCGGGCCTTCTCCTTCTGCCGGTTCGCGTGGTGCGGATCACGTCTCCCGTTCATCGAAACATGCAGGTGAATCCATGTTTCGGCGCTCGGTGTGACCGCTGACACAGCAAACTATATTATATTTATGAGACGAGCGGAAGCCCTTGGTGTGAATCGGGCCACATGCTCGCCGGGCGCGCGGCGGGGGTTACGCCGCGCGCGCCGTCATGCTAATGTATATAAAATATTTGTGATTCGGGTCACGTGAGGAGAGGCGATCATGCAGCACAAGCCGCTGGAAGGCATCCGCATCCTGGAGATCGGCGGGTACATCGCGCTGCCGTACGGCACCTCGATGCTCTGCGCCCTCGGAGCCGAGGTGGTGAAGATCGAGCGACCCGTCGTGGGCGAGGACTTCCGCCGGCACCAGAACGAGAAGAGCCCGTACTTCCGCCAGTACAACACGGGCAAGCGCAGCCTCGCGGTCGACCTGAAGTCGCAGGAGGGCGTCGACCTGGTCAAGGCGCTCATCCCGCACTTCGACGTGGTGCTCGAGAACCTGCGCCCGGGCAAGGTCGCCGCGATGGGGCTCGGCCTGGAGGACTGCCGGGCGCTGCGGCCCGACATCATCTACGGCTCCGTGACCGGCTTCGGGTCGACGGGGCCCCTGGCCGACCGGCCCGCGTACGACACCATCGGCCACGCCTTCGGCGGCCTCTACTCCATCTTCGGCGACGAGGGACACCCCCAGCTGGCCGGCGGTCTGTCCGCCGACCTCATCACCGGCATGGCCACCTGTACCGGCGTGCTCGCCGCGATCGTCGGGCGGCAGAACACGGGCCAGTCGCAGTACATGAAGACCTCGATCATGGAGGCGGTCAGCGTGCTCACCGCGGATTCCATGGCGCAGCTCTTCGAGCTCGGCCACAACCCGACGCGTACCAGCCGGCACCCGCAGGCGCAGAACTTCTGCGTCAACACGGCCTCGGGCGAGTCGATGGCCGTGCACCTGTCCTCGTCGCAGAAGTTCTGGGGCTCGCTGTGCAAGTCCATGGACCGGCTCGACCTGCTCGAGGACCCGCGGTTCGGCGAGTACCGGCCGCGCGAGGCCAACTACTTCGAGCTGGTGCCGATCGTGGCCGCCGAGTTCCTCAAGCGGCCGTACGCCGAGTGGGAGGCCATCCTCACCGCCAACGACGTGCCCTTCGCGCCGGTCCTCACGATGAGCGGCTACCGCGAGCATCCGCAGGTCGAGCACCTCGGCATGTTCGAGCCCCAGGACGACGGGCTGCCGCTGGTCCGGCCGCCATGGACCTTCGACGGCGAGCGACCCGACCGCGCCGGCACCGCGCCCCGCGTCGGCGGCGACAGCCGTTCCGTCGCGGCGGAGGTCCTCACCGCCGAGCAGATCGACGGCCTGATCGCTGCCGGCGTGCTGTTCGTCGATACCCCGGACACCACCGAGACCGCTTCGGCGGCCGAGCGCGCCGGGGCCACCGCGTGAACGCCGGCAACAGCCCCCTCGACGGCCTGCGGGTCGTCGAGTTCGCGTCCTTCGTCGCGGGCCCGTCCGCGGGCATGACCCTCGCGCAGCTCGGCGCCGACGTGATCCGCGTCGACCCGCTCGGCGGCGGACCCGACAACGGCCGCTGGCCGGTCTCGAAACAGACCGGCGGCAGCCTCTACTGGAACTCGCTCAACCGCGGCAAGAGGTCGGTCACCGTCGACGTGCGCAACCCGGAGGGGCGGGAACTGGTCCTGGCGCTGGCCACCGCCCCCGGGCCCGACGCGGGCGTCCTCGTCGACAACCAGGTGGGTCGGCCCTGGCTGACCCACGCCGCCCTCGCCGAGCGACGCCCCGACGCGATCCGCGTGCACATCGGTGGCCGCGCCGACGGCGGCCCGGCCGTGGACTACACCGTGAACTCCGAGGTCGGCGTCACCGACCTCACCGGCTCGGGCGAGAACCGCACGCCGGTCAACCACGTGCTCCCGGCGTGGGACATCATCGCCGGCCAGGCCGCGACCACCGCGCTGCTCGCGGCGCTGCGCCGCCGCGACCGCACCGGCGCCGGCTCCGACGTCGCGATCGCCCTGGAGGACATCGCCATCACGGGCATCGCGAACCTGGGCTGGCTCACCGAGGTGCGCGAGCGCGGCGACCGGCCGCGCCACGGCAACTTCATGTACGGCAGCTTCGGCGTGGACTTCGAGACCGCCGACGGCGGCCGCGTCATGATCGTCGCGCTCACGCCGCGGCAGTGGAAGGCGCTGCTCGCCGCGACCGGCACCGAGGCCGTTGTCGCCGCGATCGAGCAGGCCGTCGGCGAGGACTTCACCGACGAGGCCGCCCGCTACGTGCACCGGCAGACGCTCGCCGCGGTCATGCGCCCCTGGTTCGCCGCTCGCGACCTGGAGACGGCAGGCGGTGTGCTCACGGAGGCCGGTGTGCTGTGGAGCCGCTACCGCCGGATGAGCGACCTGGTCGCGGACTTCGAGGCCGGGACCGCGTCGGGCGTGCTCGCCGAGGTGGAGCAGCCGGGCATCGGCCCCGTCGTCTCCGCGCACAGCCCGATCCGCGAATCCGGGGAGTACGGGCCCACCGCGGCCGCGCCGGCCCTCGGGGCGGACACCGACGCGGTGCTCGCCGACGTGCTCGGCCTGTCGGACGGCGAGCTCGGGCGCCTGCACGACGCCGGCGTGCTCGCCTAACGCGACTCCGCCGCGGCCTCGAACAGCCAGGACATCACCAGCGCGCCGGGATCCGGCACGCCGCGCACCGCGTCGCCGAGGTAGCTGGCCCGGCCGCGCGAGGCGGCGCTGTCCGCCGTCGCCGCGACGCCGTGTGCGGCGGCGGCGGCCGCGGCCGCGAGGGATCCGCCGGTGTCGAGGACGTCGGCGGCGGGGGAGAGTGCGTCCACCACGGTCTTGTCGCCGACCCGCGCGCCGCCCAGCTCGACCACGGCGTCGAGCCCGGCCCGGACGCCCGCGGCGAGGCCGGCACCGTCGGGCGCAAGGGCCCGGGCGAGCTCGGTGAGGAAGGTCCCGAAGACGGCGCCGGAGGTGCCGCCCGACCGCACCAGGTAGGACGTGGCCATTGCGCCGAGGACGTCGGAATCCGAGCCGCGCAGGGGCAGTGGGAAGTGGCCGAGTGCGGCGGCCATGTTGGTGCCGAAGTCGCCGTCGCCGGCCTGTCGATCCAGCTCGGTCAGCTCGTCCACCGATCGCTGCACCCGCCCCACGAAGTCCGACAGCCAGACGTTCGGCTCGCCGCGCGCGGCGGAGTCGTCCGGGAGCGCCTGCGCGAGCGGATCCAGGTTCGACGGTGCCGCGGCGGTGTTCGGCCAGCCCGGCGCCGCGGTCGGCGCGTCCCAGAGCCGGATCAGCTCGTCGTCGAGCGGGACCACGGTGATCGAGGCGCCGGCCATGTCGAGGGCGGTGATCACGCGCCCGACGAGCGAGCGCACGACCTCGATCCCGCGCTCGCCCAACTGTTTCACCGTTTCGGCGAAGAGCACGCCGAGCTCGAGATCGGTGACGGCGCCGAGGTTGTTGACCACGACCAGCGCGCGGTCGCCGGACGCCAGGCCCGTGCCGGGCAGGATCCGCGCGAGCAGATCGGTGACGATCTCCTCGGCGGCCACCACAGGCCGCTCGTCTCGGGCGCGCTCGCCGTGGATACCGACGCCGAACGCCATCTCGCCGTCGGCGAGGTCGAAGGAGGGCTCGGTCGCGCCGGGCACGTTGCAGGCCGAGACCGACACCGCCATCGACCGGGCGCGGGCGACGGTACGCCGGCCCAGCGCGGCGACCTCGGTCAGCGGCGCCCCGAGATCGGCTGCCGCACCGCAGATCTTCTCCACCACGACCGTGGCGGCAGTGCCGCGGCGGCCCGGGCCCGAGGTGTCCTCGGTGGCCACGTCGTCGTCGACGAGGACGACCTCCGTCTGGACGGCAGGCATCTCGCCGTCGGCGACCGCGACCAGCCGCCGAGCCACGGCGAAGTTCATGACATCGCCGGTGTAGTTCTTCACGATGTGCAGTACGCCGGCACCGGTGTCCACGGCGCGGGTCGCCGCGGCGATCTGAACGGCGTTGGGGGAGGTGAAGATCAGGCCGGGACAGGCCGCGTCGATCATGCCGGCACCGATCATGCCGACGTGCATCGGCTCGTGCCCGGACCCGCCGCCGGAGACCAGGGCGACCCCGGACGAGCGCGGCGTGCGGCGGGCGACGAACCCGGCGTCGTGCCACGCCGCATCGGGGTGGGCCGCGAGGACGCCCCGCAGACCGTCGGTGAACAGGGAGCCTGCGGAGTTCTCGAAACGCGCGCGTACCGTCACGCCCTCACGTTAGCGAGGAATGTGCAGCTCCGCGTGGCCGTCTTCGACCACCGCGAAGGCCGAGGTCGGGAACTTGGCGAAGGTGAAGGTGGGATCGAGGATCTGGGCCGCCTCCGCGAGCCCCGGGTCGTGGCCCACCACGAGCACCGTGTGAGCCTCGCCCCGCTCCGCGGCCACGATCGTCAAGATCTGCTCGCCGGTCGCGCCGTACAGCTTCGGGATGTATCGCACCGGCGCGTCCACGGCCGCCTGGTCGAGCGTCGCGCGGGCCCGCTCGGCGGTGGAGCACAGGACCAGGTCGACGACGTGCCCGTAGCGGCGGATCGCCTTGCCCGCGAGCGCCGCCTGCCGGATCCCGCGCTGCGCCAGCGGCCGGTCGTGATCCTTCACCTTGTCGGGGTACGCGGACTTTCCGTGCCGCAGCAGGATCAGGGTGTCCATGAAAGGGCATCCTACGGGGTGAACCACGCTCGCAACCGTCCCGATCCGGGGGCGGCGGGGCCGTCGTCGAGGTCCAGCAGCACGACGGTGCCGGGGGAGAAGCCCGGCAGTTCGGCGTGCGGGTCGAGCTCGGCCGCCGCCTCGGGCAGGCCCGGGAAGTGCGCGACCACCAGCAGGACCGGCACGTCGCCGGGGATGCCGTTGATCTCGTCGAGCACGCGGCGACCGGGACACTCGTACAGCTCTTCCGTCGCGGTCATCGGACACCGCAGTCCCGTCGCGTGGAAGGTCTCGACGGTCCGCCGTGCGGACGAGACGAGCGCGTGGTCGGGCTCGAGGCCCTGCTCGGCGAGCCACTGCGCGGACCGTCGGGCCTGGTCCCTGCCGTTCTCGGTGATCGGGCGGGCCTCGTCGGGGATCGACATGCCCGCCTCGCCGTGTCGCATGAGTGCCAGCACCGTCATGGTCCGATCTTGCCCTGCCGGGAATGCGTACATTGGTGACATGGCAGGAAAAGAGCTCGATCCCGCGCGCAAGCAGGCCGCGCTGGACGTCGTGAAGCAGCATCCCGGGATGGTCGCCGCGATGGCGGCGCCCGCGGTGGTCGTGGTCATCGTCGGATTCGTCGTCGAGCCCTGGATCGGCATCCTGTTGCTCGTGGCGCTGGGCGCGCTCGGCGCCGTCGGTCTGTCGCGGCTGCTGCGCGCGCGGTAGCGGTGCGGGTCGACGCTTGGCTGTGGTCGGTGCGGCTGACCAAGACGCGGTCCGCCGCCGCCACGGCGTGCCGCGGCGGGCACGTGCGCGTCAACGGCGCCGCCGCCAAGCCCGCGCAGCACATCGTCGTGGGCGACGAGGTGCGGTTGCGGCTGGGCGGGCGGGAACGGATCGTCGAGGTGGCGACGCTGATTCCCAAGCGCGTCGGCGCGCCGGTCGCCGCCACCTGCTACATCGACCACAGTCCGCCGCCCCCGCCGCGGGAGATCGCCGCGTCGATGCCGCACCGCGACCGCGGTGCGGGGCGTCCCACCAAGCGCGAGCGCCGCGAGACCGATCGGCTACTCGGGCGGGACTGATGCGGCGTCGATGATCCGTTCGAACCACAGTTCCTGCGCCCCGAACAATCCCGTGTCGGCACCGAAGTACCGGCGGATGACCGCCTCGATCTGCTCCTCGTGGGTGTACCCCAGGAGTCGGCACAGGGTGGCGGCATCCCGCAGGTCCCCGTCGGACAGGCGGGTCGACATCGCCTTCATCGCGAGTATGTATTCAGGTGAGGCGATCTCGATACTGAGTGCGGGGCCGATCCGGCGGGTCATGGGGTGGTCGTCGGACAGTGGCGGCATGTGTGCTTGTGTCACGCCGTCGGACAGCCAGTTCGACGGCAGCCCGCGTTCGCGCGCAACGGCGTGCGCGGCGTCGAGGAGCTCGTCGCGAGGGCGCAGCACGCCGTCGACGTCGCCCGTGGAGCGACCCGCGTTGTAGGCCAGGGCCATGGCCGCGCCGCCGACGAGAAACACTCGTCCCTCCAGGCCGCGCCGGCGGAGTTCGGCCTCAAGCGCGCCGAGCAGATCTTCGATCTGCGCGGCGCTGAGAGTCAGGGGCACGTCACACTCCTTCGAGGTTGCCGGCAGCGAGGATCACGTTGCGTTCGCGGAGGGCGACCGGGGTGCGCAGCATCTCCAGCAGCCGGTACCGCGCAGGGATGCGCAGCGGGTCGAACAGGTCGGTACTGATGCGGCCCGGCTGCGAGCACCAGTCCAGAACGCCCGGTGAGACGCGTCCGGAACCGGTGAACACCGCGACGCCTGCGAAGAGCGCGTCCCAGCCGGGGTGGCCGGTCAGTGGCGGTTCGGCGTGAAAGGCGTCGAGTGAGTTCGCGTCGGTGAGGGCTTCGGCCTGAAGCACCGACTCTCGCAGCACCCGAACAGCGAGCGAAGGGTCCTCCCGGAGATCGGCGTCGGCCCGGAGCGTTGTGGCGAGGTCGGCGTACGTGACATAGCCCGGGGGAATCGGATCCCCGGCCGGGGCCGCCCTTGAGTCTGTATTCACCACGCCTCCTCTCGAGCTCTTCCATCCACTCTACGACCGACCGGAGAGCGATTCGTCGGCGAACTTCGCGCGGGTGGCCGCATCTGATAGAGCTTAGAAGACCTACTTGATATCGGGATGTGGTGGCGATGGTTGCGAACGAGCAGGACTGGACCGCGGCGGGACCGCACGAGGTGGCCCAGGGGCTCTACCGGATCCCGCTGCCGCTGCCCATCGCAGGTCTCGCAGCCGTCAACTCCTATCTCGCGGAGGGCCCCGATGGGCTGGTGTACGTCGATCCCGGCTGGGCGACCGAGGAGAGCGAGGCCGAGGTGATCCGCGTGCTGCGGGTGCTCGGATACTCGCTCGCGGACGTCCGCACCACGGTGTGCACCCATCATCACTGGGATCACTACTCGCAGGCGAACCGCTGGCGCGAGACGATCGGCAGCCGCCAGCTGATCGGGCGCGAGGAGCGGCACAGCGTGCTCGGCTACTCGGTGGATGCGCCCGTCCGCTACCCGACCCAGGTCGCGCAGCTGCGCGAGGAGGGCGCCGCCGATCTCGCCGATGCGATCGCCTCGATGGGCGTGCCGGACCTGGAGACGGCGATGGGGTACCACGCGCCCGACGGCTGGCTCGACGACGGCGAGGCGATCCCTCTCGCCGAGGGTGCGTTCGAGGTCATCGCCACGCCGGGGCATACCCGCGGGCACGTCATCCTGCGGCACACCTCCTCCGGTGCGCTGATCACGGGCGATCACGTGCTGCCGCGGATCACGCCGTCGATCGGCTTCGAGTGGTCGCCCGAGCCCTCGCCCCTCAGCTCCTTCCTGGCCCCGCTCGATGCCACCTTGGCGCTGGCCGACGGCCTGCTGTTGCCCGCCCACGGGTCCGTGCTCCCCGGTACCCACGAGCGGGTCCGCGAGCAGATCGCGCACCACGAGGACCGGCTCGCCGAGGTCCTCGGCCTCGTCGCGGACGGTCTCGACACCGCGTACGCGATCGCCGCGTCGATGCGGTGGACCCGCCGCCGGCACGCGCTGGACGAGCTGGCGGTCGAGCATCGGATGATCGCGACGGGTGAGATCCGCTCGCACCTGGAGGTCCTGCGGGAGCGGGGTGCGGTCATCGTCGCCCCTGAGGGTGCCCGACGGTACCTTCCGGCCCAACCCTTGCGAATATAATATATTTACTGCTAGTGTCTGAGGTCACACGCAGATCATCGAGGGAGCAGTCATATGTCCATGAAGCCGTACCGTTCCATGCTCTTCGTTCCCGGCCACAAGTCGGCCTGGGCGGACAAGGGCATCGCCTCCGGTGCCGACGCGATCATCCTCGACCTCGAGGACTCGGTGCCGCCCGCCGAGAAGGTCGAGGCGCGGGCCACGGTCGCGGGCACGATCGACCGGCTCACGGCCGAGGGCATCCGCCCCGACCTGTGGGTACGGTGCAATCCGGACGAGACCGGGCTGCTCAACGGCGACCTCGAGGCCGTCATCCGGCCGGGCCTGACCGGCCTGTTCCTGGCCAAGGTCTACGACGCGGCCGACATCGCCGCTCTCGACGCGGTCATCACGCACATCGAGCGTCGCGACGGCCTCGAGATCGGCAAGATCCAGCTGCTCGTCTCGTACGAGACGCCCACCTCGATGGCGCGGTGCGAGGAGATCGCCGCGGCGAGCCCGCGCGTGGCTTCGCTGCTCGGCGCCACCGGCCCGGACGCCGACGCCGGTCGCTCCCTCGGCATCGAGTTCACCCCCGAGGGCCTCGAAACCCTCTACCTCCGCAGCCGCCTGGTGCTGGCCGCGGCGTCCAACGGGCTCAGTCACCCCGTGGTCGGCGTGTGGCAGGACATCAAGAACCTTGACGGGCTGCGCACCTTCTGCCTCGACAACCGCCGCCTCGGGTACCGCGGCCTCGTCGTGATCCACCCGTCGCACGTGGCGGTCGCGCACGAGGTCTTCACGCCCGACGAGAAGACCGTGGCCTACTACCGTCGCCTGCTCGCCGCGTACCACGAGGCGGAGGCCGCGGGCAGCTCGGCGGCCACCTTCGAGGGCCAGCACATCGACATCGCGCACGTGAAGACCGCCGAGGGCATCATCGCGCTCGCGGACTCGGTGGCCGCGAACGCCTGAGCGGGCGACAGATCCCGGGCCGGGCTCCGGCGAGCCGAGTCCTTCAGGACTCGACCCAGAGCCCGGCCTGTTCCAACAGCGCGATCACGTGATCCGCGCTGTCCACGAGGTGCGCCTCCATGAGCTTGCGGACCTTGCGCGAGTCCCGGGCGGTCAGTGCGTCGAGAATCTCGATGTGCTGCAGCCGGGTCGCCTCGACGTGCGCCTCCAGCGACGCGTAGAACTGGTTGGGCAGGTGCTTGACCACGCCCGCCAGCAGGCGCGCCAGCCGGTCCGAATCGGCGGCCAGGTTGATCTCGCGGTGGAAGCTGTGGCCCAGGTCGCCCACGGCCTGGGTGTCGCCGGCCGCGGCGGCCGCCATCGTCCGCTCGTTGATGTGCGCGAGGCGCTCGAGCAGCTCCGGCGTCGCGGCCTTCGCCGCGCGCGCCGCGAGCTCGCCGGCCAGTTGCCCCTGCGCCCAGAAGAGGTCGCGCACGTCCTGGCGCGTGAACTCGGCCACCTGGAACCCGCGCCGCGGAACCAGGGTGACGAAGCCCTCGCTGCGCAGCGTCAGCAGGCCCTCGCGGACCGGCGTGATCGAAACCCCGATCGCCTCCGCGATCGGCTCCATCCGCAGGAACTCGCCCGGGCGCATCCTGCCGGACATGATCTGCTCGCGGACGTAGCCCGCGACCTCCTCCGGCAGCTGGCGCCGCTTGGTGCGCCCGCGTGCGGGCAGGTCGTCCGTCTTCGCCACGGCGTCGCTCCTCTGCTGTCGAACTCCTGAACTTAATACACAATATCCGGCTCGGCGCCCGTCCGCCCGCAGGTGACTACCGTGGATCGCATGATGTCGTCACCCGTCCGGCGCGCGCGGACCGAGGACGCGGGTTCCGTGGCCGCGCTCGCCGCCCGCACCTTCCCGCTGGCGTGCCCTCCGTCGCTGGCGCGCGAGCACGTCGCCGACTTCATCGCGACGCACCTGAGTGAGGCCGAGTTCGACCGGCACCTGGCGGATCCCGCGCACCGGGTCCTCGTGGTCGACGGTGCCGGCGGCCCCGTCGGGTACGCCCTGGTGCTGCACGGCGCGCACGCCGAGGGACCGGAGGCGCTGCGCGGCGCACCGTCGGCCTACCTGTCCAAGCTGTACGTCGACCCGGAGCACCACGGCGGCGGCGTGGCCCGCGCCCTGCTCGACGCCGTCCGCACGGGCGCGGAGGGACTGCCGGTGTGGCTCGGCGTCAACGCCGAGAACGCGCGGGCGAAGCGGTTCTACGCCAAGTCGGGGTTCGTGGTGGCGGGCACGCGCACGTTCACCGTGGGCGGGACGACCTTCGTCGACGACGTGCTGGTCCTGTCGCCACCGGAGTGGCCCGGCGCGTAGAGCCGGGTGATCTCGTTGCGGCCCCGCAGATCCTGTTCGTCGGTGAAGCGCCAGTGCCGCGACTCCGCCTCGCGGGCGCCCATGACCGCGGGCTCGGAGGCGACCGGGAGCGAGGTGTCGCGCTTGGCCACCTCGGACAGGCGGGCCGACTCGTTGACCGGGTCGCCGATGACGGTGAACTCGTACCGCTCGATCGCGCCGACGTTGCCCGCGACGACGACGCCGTAGGAGACGCCGATGCCGGCCGCGAGGCCCGGGACCGCGGAGGGGAGGCGGTCGGCGATCAGCCGGGACGCGCGCAGCGCCCCGCCCGCGGGGTCCGGGTGGGGGAGCGGGGCGCCGAACACCGCGAGCACCGCGTCGCCCTCGAACTTGTTGACCAGCCCGTCGTTCTCCTCGACGGCGGTGACGATCACCTCGAAGAACCGGTTGAGCAGTGCGACGACCTCGGTCGCCGGCCGTTCCCGGGCCAGCGTCGTCGAGCCGACCACGTCGACGAACAACACGCCCACCACCTGTTCGGAGCCGCCCAGCTGCACGCCCCAGCCGAGGGCCTGCTCCGCGACCTCGCGGCCGACGTGCCGGCCGAACAGGTCGCGCAGCCGCTCGCGCTCGGCCAGCCCGGCGGTCATCTCGTTGAACCGGGCCTGCAGCTCGCCCATGTCGGAACCGTCGAACACCGTGATCGAGACGTCGTGCTCGCCGTCGCGGACGCGGCGCAGGGCGGCGCGGAGCACGCGCAGCGGCCCGACGATCGTGTCGGCGTTGAGCAGGGTGAGCAGCGGGCCGGTGAGCAGCGCGATCGCGGCGATCGCGCTGACGGCGATGCAGATGTCCATCGGGGACGACTTGCCGCCGACGGCGGCGAAGACGACGACGAGGAGGATCCCGACGATCGGCACGCCCGAGCCCACCGCCCACGCGGTGAGCGCCCGTCCCTTGAGGCGGCTGCGGCGCGCGATGGGGTAGCCGGCCTCGAGGGCCCGCGCGGCAGCGGGCCGCAGTGCGAACTCGGTGATCAGGTACGAGATGGCGCAGACCACGACGCCGCTCAGCCCGGTGACGAGGGCGACCTTCGGTATCAGTTCGGGGTCGACGATGCCGTAGCCCACCGTGACCACGATCGTCCCGCCCGCCCACAGCAGGGCCTGGATCACGGTGAGCCGCCACGGCGCGGTCATCGCCGCGCGTGCCTCCCGCGCCGTGGGCGCGTCCCCCCGGATCGACCAGCGGAGGGAACGCACCAGCCGGACCGTGCCGAGCACGACGCCGAGCAGGAACGCGATGCCGATGTAGATCGGCATCACGAGGAAGGGCATCCACCAGGCGTCCCAGCGCATCGCGGGTTTGGGGATGCCGACGGTGGCCAGGGCGATCGAGAGACCCACGCCGATGGCGTTCGCGATCAGTACGCCGGTGGTGAGCACCAGTTGGATCCGCACCCGGGTGGTCCGCGGGCTGTCGTCGGTGGAGCCCAGCAGGACCGACCCGTAGTCGGCGCGGAGCCGCGGCAACCTCATGCCGACAACGTACCGGCCCCGCGCCGCGCCCGGGTCAGACCTCGCCGGCGTCGAGGAGGTCGTCGAGCTTCGCGTATCCGTCGACGATGCCGACCTCCATGCCGCTGGCCAGCATGCCGTCGCGACTGGCGAAGCTGTCCAGCAGGGAGACGACGCGCAGGCGGGTGCGGCCGTCGCCGAGATCCTCGAAGGTCATGGTCTCGAGCGAGACCCCGTCGGGCATGTCGTCGTAGGTGAAGGTCTGCACGATCCGGTCCTCCCGGACGTCGTGGAAGCTGCCGTGGAAGGCGTACCGCTCGTCGCCGCGCGTGCTGACATAGGCCCAGCTGCCGCCGGTGCGCGCGTCCCAGTGCACGATCTCGGTGTCGATGTCGGACGGCCCCACCCATCGGGTGTAGATCTCGGGGTCGGTGTGGGCGCGGAAGAGCTGTGCGGGAGTGGCGCGGAAGTCGCGCGTGATGGTGACGGTGGGGAGGGTGGTGGAGGCCTCGATGCCGGCCTCGGCGTTGACGATGGTCATGATGCTGCTCCTTGTTCGGTGCTGTCGGTGGGGTTCTCTTCGTCGTTCATCTCGGCGAGCACCGCGTCGAGGCGCCGGTAGCGCTGCTCGGCGCGGCGGCGGTACCGCTCGATCCACCCGTTCATGAGGTCGAAGACCTCCGCCTCCAGGTGGGCGGGCCGGGCCTGCGCCCGTCGGGTCCTACTGATCAGGCCGGCGTTCTCGAGCACCGACAGGTGCTTGGAGACGGCCTGGATGCTCATGGCGTAGTGCTCGGCGATCTCGGTGAGCGTGGCGTCGCCGTCCGAGAGCCGGGCGACGATGTCGCGGCGCGTGGGGTCCGCCAGCGCGGCGAACGCGCGGGACAGGTCGTCGGTGTCGTCCGTGGCGCACCTCCTTCATGTTCAACCAATCGATTGAATACGACGGTACGCCGTCCGGCTCCGTTGGTCAACCATCGGGTTGAATACACATGTCCGGGACGGCGGGCGCCGTCGGTGATAGGAACGACGCATGCGAACAGCAGCGGTCACCGACGCCGCCCCCGCCCGGCGCAACGCATTCCGGCGGGCAGTCCTCGCGCTGCTCGTGATGCTGCTGGTCGCGGCGCCGCTGCCCGCGCACGCCGACCCGGCGCCGCCCGCCGGCGGCGTCCTGCGCGTGGGCACGGAGGGCGTGTACCCGGTGTACAGCTACCACGACGACTCCGGGAAGCTGACCGGGTACGACGTGGAGATGATCACCGCGGTCGCCGAGAAGATCGGTATGCGTGTCGAATTCGTGGAGACGCCGTGGGATTCGATGTTCGCGGCACTGGAGTCGAACCGGCTCGACCTGGTGGCGAACCAGGTCGCCGCGAATCCGGCACGCGCCGCCAAGTACGACCTGTCCGACCCCTACAGCACCGCGAGCGGGTCGATCCTGGTGCGCAAGGGTGACGACTCGGTGAAGTCCCTCGACGACATCCGCGGCAGACTCGCCGCACAGAGCTCCACGAGCAGCTGGTCCGGCGTCGCGGAGAAGGCGGGCGCGCGGATCGAGTCGGTCGCCGGGTTCGCGGAGGCGGCGACGCTGCTCGCGCAGGGTCGGGTGGACGTGGTGGTCAACGACACGGGCGTGATCCGCAACTACCTCGCGGTGAACTCCTCGGCACCGGTGAAGATCGCCGCCCAGACCCCCGACACGTCCGAGTCGGTGTTCGCGGCGCGCAAGGGATCCGGGCTCATGCCCGCCATCAACCGCGGCCTCGCCGAGATCCGCGCCGACGGTACCGCCCAGCGGATCTCGCAGAAGTACTTCGGCGCCGACGACGCCGCGCCGAAGCAGTCCACCACGTGGGACCTGGTGCGGCGCACGCTGGTCCCGCTGCTGCGGGCCATGGTGACCATGACGCTGCCGCTCACCGCGATCAGCTTCGTGATCGGCCTGGTGATCGCGCTGGCCGTCGCACTCGCGCGAATGTCCGCCCGCCGCGTGCTGCGGGCCCTGGCGACCGCGTACATCTCGGTGATCCGCGGGACGCCGTTGCTGGTGCAGCTGGTCATCATCTTCTACGGACTGCCGGCGATCGGGCTCGTCTTCGATCCGTTCTTCGCTGCGGCGATCGCGTTCTCGCTCAATGTGGGTGGCTACGCGGCCGAGATCATCCGCGCCGCGATCGGCGCGGTCCCGCGGGGGCAGTGGGAGGCGGCCACCACCATCGGCATGGACTACGGCACCTCGCTGCGCCGGATCATCCTGCCGCAGGCCGCGCGCACCGCCACACCGCCGCTCGCGAACACCCTGATCTCCTTGGTCAAGGACACCTCGCTGGCCTCCACGATCCTCGTGACCGAGGTGTTCCGGCAGGCCCAGATCGCCGCGGCGCCCACCTTCGACTTCCTCACCATGTACGTCGTCGCGGCCTGCTATTACTGGGTGGTCTGCCAGATCCTCAGCGTGTTCCAGTCGAGGCTCGAGACGCGATTCGAAAGGTACGTGACGCGATGACCGACCTGATCTCGGTGCGCGGCCTCACCAAGTCCTTCGGCGACGTGAACGTCTTGCGCGGCATCGATTTCGCCGTGCCGGAGGGTACGGTCACCGTCGTCATCGGACCCTCCGGGTCGGGCAAGACGACGGTGCTCCGCTCCCTCAACGCGCTCGAGCTGCCGGACGGGGGAACGGTCACCGTCGGCGACGCGACCGTGGACTTCGGTGCCGGGCCGCCGGGGAAGGCGGAGCTGACGCGCTATCGCTCGCAGAGCGCGATGGTCTTCCAGTCGCACAACCTGTTCCCGCATTTCACGGCGCTGCGGAATGTGACCGAGGGGCCCGTCGTCGTGCAGAAGCGGCCCCCGGCCGAGGTCGAGTCGCAGGCGCGGGACCTGCTCGCGCGGGTCGGGCTGGCCGAGCACGCGGACAAGTACCCGCACCAGCTCTCGGGTGGCCAGCAGCAGCGCGTCGGGATCGCGCGGGCGTTGGCGCTGCGGCCGCGGGTCGTGCTGTTCGACGAGCCGACCTCGGCGCTCGATCCGGAGCTGGTGGGCGACGTGCTGACCGTGATGCGCGATCTCGCGGACGAGGGCCGGACCATGGTCGTGGTGACGCACGAGATGGCCTTCGCGCGGGACGTGGCCGATCAGGTGCTGTTCGTCGACCGGGGCTTGGTGCTCGAGGCCGGTCGGCCCGCGGATGTCATCGGGAATCCGCAGCAGGACCGCACCCGCGAGTTCCTCGACCGCATCCTGCGGCCGCTGTAGGGGTCGTTACGCTCGTCGCATGGGGCACGAGCGCACGCCGGTGACGACGATCGACCAGCTGCGGGCCCTGGTGCCTGAGCCGATCCCGCGGATCCGCGACAAGGCGAAGTCAGAGCTGCACGAGGTGCACCGTCTGTTCCTCGCGGCGGCGCGGCTGTACTTCGTGGCGACCTCCGGCGCGGCCGGCGACCTCGACGTCTCCCCGAAGGGCGACCCCGCGGGCGGCGTGCTCATCCTCGACGACCGCACGACCGCACGATCGCGCTGCCCGACCGGC
Source organism: Tsukamurella sp. NPDC003166 (assembly GCF_040611135.1). Taxonomy (NCBI): domain Bacteria; kingdom Bacillati; phylum Actinomycetota; class Actinomycetes; order Mycobacteriales; family Tsukamurellaceae; genus Tsukamurella; species Tsukamurella sp. NPDC003166. Next base: position 16,382 of record NZ_JBEXNL010000009.1, on the reverse strand, counting down.
CCGGCAACCGCCGCGTCGACGGGCTGCGGAACCTGCTGCAGGACCCGCACGTCGCGCTCGAGTTCGTGATCCCCGGGCGCGGCGATACGCTGCGGATCAACGGAACCGCCGTCGTGCTCGCCGATGCGCCCTATGCGCAGCGAATGGCGGTGGGGGACAAGCTGCCCCAGCTCATCATCGAGGTCGCGATCGGCGAGGTCTTCTTCCACTGCAGCAAGGCCTTCCTGCGGTCCGAGGCGTGGGAGCCGTCGACCTGGCCGACGCAGGACGACGACCACGGCGTGCCCCGGCGCGCCGTCATCGCCAAATCTCTGGAGCGGCCGGACGACTCGCTCGAGGAACTGGACCGCTACTACGGCATCGGCTACGGGCGTGAGCTTTACTAGGACCATGTACCGATTCCGCCAGGTCGATGTCTTCTCCTCCGAGCCGCTGCGGGGCAACCCGGTGGCGGTGGTGCACCACGCCGACGACCTCACCGACGACCGGATGGCGGCGTTCGCGCGCTGGACGAATCTCAGTGAGACGACGTTCCTGCTGCGCCCGACCGATCCGGCGGCGGACTACCGGCTGCGGATCTTCACGCCCGGCGGCGAGCTGCCCTTCGCCGGGCATCCGACGTTGGGCAGCGCGCACGCCTGGCTCGAGGAGGGCGGTGTCCCGGCGTCGTCCGGGACGGTGGTACAGGAGTGCGCGGCCGGCCTGGTGCGGCTGCGCCGCGGAGACGAAATCGCCTTCGCGGCCCCGCCACTCGTCCGTTCCGGGCAGGCGGACGCGGACACCGTCGACCGGATCGCAGCCGGATTGCGGATCCCGGTCTCGGATGTCCTCGCCGCGGAGTGGGTGGACAACGGTCCGGGCTGGGTGGCGGCGCGGCTGCGGGACGCGGACGCGGTGCTGGCGCTGAATCCGGATTTCGCAGCGATGGGGGAGCTCAACGTCGGCGTCGTCGGGTCGTATCCGCGCGGCGGCGACGCCGATGTGGAGGTCCGCGCCTTCTGCCCCGGCCTCGCCGTCCCCGAGGACCCGGTCACGGGGTCCCTCAACGCAGGAATCGCGCAATGGCTGATCGGCACGGACGAGCTGCCGCCGAGTTACGTCGCCTCCCAGGGGACCGTGCTCGGCCGACGTGGCCGCGTGCAGATCGAATCCGTAGGTGGCGAGATCTGGATCGGCGGCGCGACGAACACGACGATCACCGGGAGCGTGGCGCTCGGCTGAGGTGTGCAACTACTCGGACGTGACCGTCCCGGGTGCAGGCGAGACGCCGTAGGCGTGGCCGGCGGCGCGGAGCCGCTCGTCGAAGGTCGCGAGGGAGACGGTGACGGTCCCGTGTTCTGTGGCCTCGATGGCGGTGAGGAGGACGGCGGCATCGGGAAGCTTGATCCGGGCGTCGTGCCGGATCTGCGCGAGTCGAGGTGCGAACCTCGGTGGAAACTCCTGGCGCTCGACGCCGAGTTCGGCGATGCGCGCCTCCGCATCGTCGAGGATCCCCGATCGGACGGCGCCGACCAGGAACTCCGCGACGGTCAGTTCGTTGGCGAGGAGTCGATCGCCGCGCCGGATCGCGGACGTCACGGCCAGAACGGACTCGGGGTGAAACGGATCGCCCTCCTCGAAGAAGGCGATGAGGACGCTCGCGTCGAGGACGGCTACTCCGGCCACTCGGACCTCAGTTCCTCGAGGTAGCCGTCGGGGAAGGTGCCGGTCATGCTTCCGGCGAGCCGATTCGCGACCGCCACGCGCCGTTCGATCTCGCTCTCCGTCGACTCGTCCACTGCGTCGGCTCCTGCAGCGATCAGCTCGCGCAGCAGTCGCGACGGACTGTCGGCATGTGTCGGCCAGCGCCGCCGGGCGACTTCCAGGGCGTGCGCGATCTCGGGGGTCTCCGTGATGGCGTGCCGCGGGCGCGTGGTGGGCATGCCGTCAGTGTAACACCGCGACTGCAGGTGTCACACTGATGGAACGGCTCGGTCAGGAGACCTCGACACCCCCGCGGAACACCCGCAGCAGGTCCAGGTCGGCGGACAGTTCGAGCAGGTCGGCCCGCAGGCCGGCGGACAGCTCGCCCCGGTCCCTCAGGCCCAGCAGCCGAGCGGGCGTCGTCGCGCCCGCGCGGGCAGCGTCGGCGAGGGCGACTCCCGAGTACCGGACGGCGCGCGCGAACACGTCGAACACCGAGGAGGTGCCCCCGGCGATCGCGCCCGGCGTACCGTCGGACGTGGTCAGGCGGGCCGTGCCGCCCCCGACGGTGACCTCCAGCGGCCCCAGTGAGTACTGGCCGTCGGGCATGCCGGCCGCCTGCATCGCGTCGGAGATGAGCGCGACGTGGTCGGGCCCGACGGTCGCGAAGACCATCGCGACGGTGCCGGCGGCCAGGTGCACCCCGTCGCCGATGACCTCGGCGACCGCGCGTCCCTCGCCCGCGACCTTGAGGGCCGCGCCGACCGCGCCGGGATGCCGGTGGTGCATGGGGTGCATGCCGTTGAACAGGTGCGTGATGCTCACCGGCCCGGAGGGTGCGCCGAGCGCGGCCTCGACGGTGTCGTAGTCGCCGGCGGTGTGCCCCACCGAGACGACGGCGCCGGCCTCGGACAACTGCCGGGCCAACACGTCGAAGTGCGCCGTCTCGGCGGCGACCGTCATCGAGCGGATCCGGCCGCCCGCGGCGTCGAGGAGCGTCTCCAGCAGCGCCGGGTCACCGTCGATGATGTACCGCGGGTCCTGCGCCCCGCACACCTCCTGGGCCAGGAACGGCCCCTCCAGGTGCAGGCCGGCGACGGTGCCGTCGTCGACGAGGGGCGAGAGCGTCGCGATGCGCTCGAGAAGCTTGTCCGGCGACGCCGACACGAGCGAGGCGAGCAGCGTCGTCGTACCGCGGCCGAGGTGGTGCGCGGCGGCGGCGCGGGCACCGTCGGCGTCGGAGTCGGGGAAGCCGAACCCGCCGCCGCCGTGGCAGTGCACGTCGATCATGCCGGGCACGTACACGCGGTCCGACGGTGCCGGGAGGCCGGCGGGGGGGAAGGCCGACGCCGGCCCGACCTCCGTGATGAGTCCGCCGCCGTACGCGACGACGCCGTCGTCGATCGCCCCGGAGGGCGTGACGACGGTGCCGCGCAGGTACTCGGTCACGCCGTCACCTCTGCTTCCTCGTCCTCGTCCTCGCGGCCGGGGGTCTTGAGGTTCCGGCGCTTGATGATGAACGAGAACGTGAAGTAGTAGATCACGGCGTAGACGAGGCCCATCGGGATGAGCCACAGCGGATTGGTGGCCTTGCCGAAGTTGAGGACGTAGTCGATCGCGCCCGCGGAGAACGTGAACCCGTGATGGATGCCGAGCCAGTTCGCGATGAGCAGGGAACTGCCGGTGAGCAGCGCGTGCACGACGAGCAGCGGCCACGCGACGAAGATGAAGGAGAACTCCAGCGGCTCGGTGATGCCGGTCAGGAAGCTGGTGAGCGCGACGGAGAGCATGATGCCGCCGACCACCTTGCGGTTCTCGGGCTTGGCGCAGCGGTAGATGGCGAGGGCCGCGGCGGGCAGGCCGAACATCATGATGGGGAAGAAGCCGGTCATGAACGTGCCGGCGGTGGGGTCGCCCTGCAGGAAGCGGGAGATGTCGCCGTGCACGACCTGCCCGGTGGCGGTGTGGTAGTCGCCGAGGACGAACCAGACCACCGAGTTGATGATGTGGTGCAGGCCGAGCGGGAGCAGCAGGCGGTTGACGGTGCCGAAGACCCCGCCGCCGACGACCGCGTGCTCGGCGACCCAGTTGCCGAGGCCGGTGAGGGCCCAGTTGAAGGCCGGGTAGATGAAGGACATGATCACGCCGACGACGATCGCGCCGGACGCGGTGAGGATCGGGACCAGGCGCCGGCCGGAGAAGAAGCCGATGTAGTCGGGGAGCTTCGTCTTGTAGAACCGCTGCCACAGCATCGCCGACATGATGCCGATGACGATGCCGCCGAGCACGCCGTAGTCGACGATCGCGGGGTCGCCCGCCTTGTCGACCTTGCCGGCCAGCACCACCGGCGACATCGCCTTCTCGACCGCCTGGAAGGAGAGGTATCCGACGAGCGCGGCGAGCGCGGTGGAACCGTCGGCCTTCTTCGCCCAGCCGATCGCGATACCGACGGCGAAGAGGATCGCCAGGTTGCCGATCAGCGCGTTTCCGGCGCCGCCGATGACGGCGGCCACGGTCTTCATCGACGACCAGCGGCCGAGCAGATCGTCCTGCCCAAGTCGCAGGAGCAGGCCCGCGGCCGGGAGGACCGCGATGGGCAGCATGAGACTGCGGCCGAGTTTCTGGAGACCGGTCAGATCGAGCCGTCGTGCTGATATACCGGATCCGGATGAGGAACTCATTTTTCGCTCCTGTCGAGGGACGAGTCCACTAGGGTGACGACAGGTTATAACCAGTTGGGGCGGCGTGCGCCGGTTTCCCCGAACCTCTCCGGAAGGGCGGCAGACATGTCGAAGGCTCAGGACATCGTGAACGGACTCGGCGGGGCCGACAACATCGAGGAGGTCGAGGGCTGCATCACCCGCCTGCGGTGCGAGGTGAAAGACGCAGGTCTCGTCGATCAGGCCGCGCTCAAGAAGCTGTCGCACGGCGTGATGGTGGCCGGATCCGCGGTCCAGGTCGTCGTCGGGCCGACCGCCGACGCCCTCGCGGAGGAAGTGCAGGACCTCCTGTGACCGACATCCTCGCGCCGGTGGCCGGGCGGCTGGTGCCGCTCTCCGCGGTCCCCGATCAGGTCTTCGCGGGCCAGATGGTCGGTTCGGGTGTCGCGATCGAGCCGTCGGTTCCCGCCGGCGGTGCCGACGCCGTCGTCGTCTCCCCCGTCGCGGGCACGGTGCTCAAGTTGCATCCGCATGCGGCGATCGTGCTCGGCGACGGTGGCGTCGGTGTTCTCGTGCACGTCGGAATCGACACCGTGAATCTGGGGGGCGAGGGCTTCACGCTGCTGGCCGCGGAGAAGTCGAAGGTCGCCGCGGGGGATCCGTTGATCTCGTTCTCCCCGTCGGGCATTCGCGATCGGGGGCTCAGTGCCATCTGTCCGGTCGTGGTGATGGATTCCACGCCCGGGTCGGTTCCGGATCCTGAGGAGCGCGAAGTGGTTGCGGGAGAGGTGCTGTTTGCGATGTGATCGAGCTCGTGTCTCGGCGTGTTCATCTGGTCACAGTGATCGAATCGAGGAGTAATCCTCTCATCTTGTTGAGTACTGTGAGCGCGAATGATGTCGAGCGGGTGACCGTGAACCATTCGTAGGACGAGTGATTCGGGCCGCGCGAGCGGAGATGGAGGGTACGTGGTGCGCTCGACGACGAACGTCGATGAGGTGTCTGTGTCGTGAACGCGCATCTGATCGAGCAGCTCATCACGATCCCGTTGTTCACCGGCATCATCGGCTACATCACCAACTGGACCGGCATTCTCATGCTGTTCGAGCCCAAGCGGTTCTACGGCGTCAAGGTTCCCGGCATGGCCACCCTGTACCCGTTGCTCCCGCGGCGGGTTCAGGTGATCCCGGCCATCCAGCCGGACGGCCGCGTCGGTTGGCAGGGGATCGTGCCCTCGAGAGCCGAGAAGATGGCGAGCATCGCCGTCGACAAGTCGCTCAACAAGGTGGGCAGTATCGCCGAGTTCTACGAGGTGATGGATCCCGAGCACGTCTCCGAGGTGCTCACCCGCGCGTCGCTGCCGATGATCCCGTCGATCGTCGAATCCGTGATGCAGCGCGAGAACCCGCGCCTGTGGTATTCGCTCCCCGAGGACGTGAAGCTGCTCGTCTACCGGCGCGTGTCGGCGTCGCTGCCGAAGGACGTCCGGCGGATCACGTCGACCATCGGCGAGAACATCGACGACTACATCGACGCCAAGCTCCTGGTGATCCGGTACCTCACCAACAATCCTTCGGTTCTGAAGGACATCTTCTACAACATGGGCCGCAAGGAACTGAAGTTCATGCAGAACTTCGGCTTCTACTTCGGATTCCCGATGGGTTTCCTCCTCGTCGCGCTCCTGCACTTCTTCCCGTACTGGTGGCTCCTGCCGCTGGGCGGCATCGTCATCGGCTACGTGGTCAACTACATCGGCATCCTGATGATCTTCGAGCCGATCCATCCCACCTGGTGGGTGCCGTGGAAGCAGGGCCTGTTCCTCAAACGCAAGAAGGAGATCGGTGAGCAGTACGCCATGGTGATGGCGGACAAGGTGATCACCATCGAGAACATCTGCGACGAGCTGCTGCACGGGCCGCGCTCGGACCGGACCCGGGCCACCGTCGAGACGGTGCTGCGCGATTCGATCGACAACGCCGCGGGCTGGGCGCGCGGCTTCGTCAAGCTGTCGGTGGGGAGCGAGGCCTACGACCGCGTGCCGCAACTGGTCGGTGCCGAGGCGCTCAAGGTCGCCGAGGCGACGGTCAGCCAGCCGCAGTTCGTGGCCGAACAGCAGACCAAGGTCCGCGAGTTCGTCATCGAGCGTATGAGCAAGCTCAGCCCGGACGATCTCAGTGAACTGCTCCGGTCGGCGATCAAGCAGGACGAGTGGCTGCTGTTCCTGCACGGCGCGGTGCTCGGCTCGTTCGCCGGGTTCCTTCATCTAGCGATCTTCGGGGTGTGACAGACGTGAGTGACAAGTCCGGTTCCAACGCGGCGCGGGACGCCGAGGGCCGCGAGCTGGCGGTGCGTGGCGAGGGCGAGCTCGCGGAGGCCGGCAAGCCCGAGTCCGGCGGCGGCCTCCTCGGGCGGCTCGGGCGGGTGTCGAACTCGGCGTTCAACGTGACCCGAGAGATCGGCGGCTCGGCGCAGCGCCTCACCCAGCAGTTCGTCAGCGAGGCGGGGCATCTCGTGGACGTCGCGCTGACCACCGAGGTGGCGCCGCGCGTCGTCGTGCACGGTGAGGTCGTCGAGGAGCTCGACGAGCGTGAGGACGAGCCCGTCACCACCTCCGAGGAGCTCCGCCGCACGGGCGACCGGCTGCTCGCGCAGTCCGCCGAGCCGGCGGGGGCGCAGGCTCCCCATCCGGCGTTCGCGCACATCCTGCAGGAGCTCTGCCCCGACGAGGCCCGCATCCTGCGGTTGCTCCACAACGACGGTGCGCAGCCCGCGATCGACGTGCGCACCAACCGCCCGTTCGGGGTCGGCGCGGAGACCGTGGCCGCCGGACTCTCGATGATCCCGGAGGTCGCCGGCTGCCGCCATCCCGAGCGGATCGCCGCGTACCTCGGCAACCTGCACCGCCTGGGCCTGATCTGGTTCTCGAAGGAGCAGGTGGAGGTGCGGCGGTACGAGCTGCTCCAGGTCCAGCCGCAGATCATCGATGCGATCAGCACCGCCGGCCGGTACGCCAAGACCGTCCGCCGGCGGATCGAGATCACGCCCTTCGGCCGGGACTTCTACGGCACCTGCTTCACCCCGTCGTCGGGCTTCTCGGGGGCGTGAGCTCGAACCACATGTGGTAGACAGTCATCAACAGACTGTCTATTTCATGAGGTGATCATGGTTGACGTGGCCCACACGGATGCCCGGGGTGCGCGCATCAGCGCCCCGCGCGCCGATTTTCACCGGACGTTGTCGGACCTGTCGAACGCGTCGGTCGAGCGCAATTTCGACCCCTACCTGGACATCGCCTGGGATTCTCCGGAGCTCGCGATCGACCCCGCGGACCGGCGGTGGGTGCTGCACCCCGAGCTCGACTACATCGGCAGGAGTCCCTGGTATCAGGCGCAGCCCCTGGAGAAGCGGATCGCCATGGGCGTCTGGCGGCAGGCGAACCTGGTCAAGGCGGGCATGCAGTTCGAGCAGGTGCTCATCGCCGCGCTGATGCAGTACTCGTTCGTGCAGCGCAACGGCTCCCCGGAGTTCCGCTACGCCACGCACGAGGCCCGCGAGGAGTGCAACCACACGCTCATGTTCCAGGAGTTCGTCAACCGGACCGGCCAGAACGTGCCCGGTGCGCCGCGCTGGTTCCGCGCCGTGATGCCGCGCCTGACCCGCGCCGCGGTCTGGGCGCCGCCCGGCTTCTTCGTGGGCGTGCTCGGCGGCGAGGAGCCGATCGACCACATGCAGAAGCATCAGCTGCGCGCGGCGGACACCCAGCACCCGGCGATGACCGCGATCATCGCGATCCATGTCGCGGAGGAGGCGCGCCACATCTCGTTCGCGCACCAGCTCCTCGAGTACCAGGTGCCGAAGATGAGCCGCGTGCAGCGGGGGATCCTCTCCGTCGTCGCGCCGCTGATCATGTGGTCGCTCAACAACGTGATCATGGTGCCGCCCAAGCAGTTCTGGGAGACCTTCGACGTGCCGGACGAGGTGCGCACGGAGATCTTCTGGCGTGATCCCGCGACGCGTCGCATGCGCGCCGAGGTCTTCGGCGACGTCCGCGCGCTGGCCGAGCGCATCGGACTGATGAACCCGGTGTCGCGTCGGGTGTGGTCGGCGCTCGGGATCGGCGGCCGCGCCTCGCGGTTCCGGGGCGAGCCGCAGTACGAGGCCATCTGACGGGACGTTCAGCGCGCGCCGCCGGCCTCGGTCACCGTCATCTGGACCTGGTAGCGGTCGGAGCGATACCAGGAATAGCTGTGCTCCACGCGCGTCTCACCGGAGAAGGAGACGCGATCGAAGGCCAGGATCGGTGCGCCCGAGGGCACTCCGAGCAGGCGGGCGAGCTCGCCGTCGGCGGAGATAGCCCCGATGGATTGCTCGGCGCGATCGATGGGGTGCCCGTACTCGGTGCGCAGGAGGTCGTAGATCGACCGCGTGAGGTCGTGCGCGTCCATCTGGGGTGCGACGGCCTGCGGGTACCAGGCGTCGTCGATCGAGATGGGAACCCCGTCGGCGAGCCGCAGCCGCCTGACGTGGAAGGCCTTGTCCGCGGCTCGGATCCGCAGTGCCGCCGTCGTCGACGGGGGCGGGACCCGCAGCTCCGTCTGCAGGACCACCGTCGACGGTGAGCGGCCCAGCCGCCGCATGTCGTCGTGGAACGACGCGAGGTGCAGCTGCGAGCGGGCGGGACGGTCCGCGACGAACGTGCCCTTGCCGCGGATCCGGACCAGCGTGCCCTCGGCGACGAGCTGGCGCAGCGCCTCACGCACCGTGATCCGCGAGACCCCGTACTCCTCGCACAGCTGGCGCTCGCTGGGGAGCGCCGCGCCCGGCGCGAGGCTCTCGGCGCAGCGTTGCTCGAGGAGCGCCCGCAATTGCTCGTGTTTCGGAATCGGGCCGTCCGCGATCATGACCTCATCTTGTCACACCAGGTCATGACCAGTGGGTCAGCGGACCCCGGCCACCCGGAACTGCACGCTGATGCGCGGCCCGGCGTGCGGGACCTTCGGTACCGCGTGCTCCCAGGTGCGCTGTGCGGAGCCGCCCATCGCGAGGAGGTCGCCGTGGCCGATCGACAGCTTCGTGCTGGCGCCGCCGCCGCGCGGCCGCATCAGGAAGGGGCGGGTGGCGCCGAGGGAGACGATGGCGACGATGGTGTCGTGCGTGGCGCCGCGGCCGATCGTGTCGCCGTGCCAGGCCACGGAATCCGCGCCGTCGCGGTAGAGGCACAGCCCGACGGAGGTGAAGGGCTCGTGCAGATCGTCCCAGTACAGCTCGGTGAGCCGGTCCCGGATACGAGCCAGCTCGGGATGGGGGAGCGGCGCCTCGTCTCCGTAGTAGCGCAGCAACCGCGGCACGGGCAGCGTGCGCTCGTACATGCGGCGCTTCTCCTCGACCCACGGCACGTCGCGGCCCAGGGCCTCGAAGAGTTCGTCGGGCTCCGACTGCCACGCCGCGCGCACGTCGAGCCACGCACCGCCGGCCAGGTCCCGACGGTGCGGGGCCAGCGGTACGGCATCGTCGAACAGCGAATCCTGCATCGCCTGAGACGATACGAGGTCCCCCTGACAAGTCCGGCGCGATCTCCGTAGGGTTGGAGGCGTGCGATTCGGACTCTTCCTCCCGCAAGGCTGGCGTTTCGACCTCGTCGGCATCGATCCGGCGGACCACTGGTCCGTCATGAACGGCCTCGCCCAGCGCGCCGACGCCGGGCCCTGGGACTCGGTGTGGGTGTACGACCACTTCCACACCACCCCGGTCCCGAGCCACGAGGCGACGCACGAGGCGTGGTCGCTGATGGCCGCCCTCGCCGCGACGACCGAGCGCGTGAAGCTCGGCCAGATGTGCACGGCGATGAGCTATCGCAACCCCGCGTACCTGGCGAAGGTGGCCGCCACGGTCGACCTGATCTCCGGCGGCCGCACGCAGATGGGGATCGGCGGCGGCTGGTACGAGCACGAGTGGCGCGCCTACGGCTACGGCTTCCCGTCGGCGGGCGAGCGGCTCGGCCGCCTCGACGAGGGCGTGCAGATCATGCGCCAGGCGTGGACCGAGGGGGCCGCCACGCTCGACGGGAAGTACTACCAGGTCGACGGTGCGATCTGCGAGCCCCGTCCCGTGCAGGACGGGGGCATTCCGCTGTGGGTCGCCGGCGGCGGTGAGAAGAAGACACTGCGGATCGCCGCGAAGTACGCGCAGTACACCAACTTCGACGGCACCTTCGAAGGGTTCGCGCACAAGTCGGAGGTGCTGCGGCGCCACTGCGCCGATCTCGGCCGCGACTTCGATGCCATCACCCGGTCCTCGAACTACAACATCGCGATCGGCGAGGCCGCCCGCGACGTGCAGACCCGGCTCGACGAGACCCGCAATCGGCTGCTCCAGCACGTGCCCGAGGCGGCGGTCGACGCCACGATGGGCAGCTTCCTCGGCATGCCGGGGGTGGGGACGCCCGCCGAGATCGTCGCGAACCTGAAGCGGCTCGAGGCGGAGGGGATGACCTACGCCATCTGCTACTTCCCCGAGATCGCCTACGACACCTCGGGGCTCGAACTCTTCGAGCGCGAGGTGATCCCCGCGTTCTCCCAGGTGTTCTGACCACCTAGGTGAGAGCCCGGAGACGTCGGGCCCCCTCGGCCAGCACCTCCTCGCGCTTGGCGAACGCGAAGCGCAGGAGGTGCCCCCAGCGGGCCTGGTCGTCGGCGAGCGCGCTGACCGGAACCGCGGCCACACCGATGCGGCCGGGCAGTTCCCGGGCGAGGGCGGCGGCATCGTCGTAGCCGAGGGCCCGCGCGTCGGCCACGACGAAGTACGTGCCCTCCGACGGGTGCACCGTGAAGCCGGCCTCGACGAGCGAGGCGGTGAGCAGGTCGCGGCTGTCCTGCAGTGTGGGGGCGAGCTTCTCGAGCCACGAGGACTCGTTGTCGAGCGCGTGCGCGACCGCGTGCTGCAGCGGGGTGGCGCCCGTGAAGGTGAGCCACTGCTTGGCGGAGCGGCAGGCGTCGGCGAGCTCGCGCGGGGCGGTGATCCAGCCGACCTTCCACCCCGTCACGTTGAAGGCCTTGGCGGCGCCCGAGATCCGGACCGTGCGCTCCCGCATGCCCTCGAAGGCGGCGAGCGGGCGGTGCACCCGGCCGTCGAAGAGCAGGTACTCGTAGACCTCGTCGGTGAAGCACAGCAGGTCCCGCTCGACACACAGGTCGGCGATCAGGCGCAGGTCGTCGTCGGCGAGAACGGTGCCCGTCGGGTTGTGCGGGGAGTTGACGATGATCGCCGCGGTCCGGTCCGTGACCGCGGCCCGGAGCATCGCCGGATCGAGGCGGTAACGGCCGCCGTCGTCGACGAGCGGCACCACGACCCGGGTCGCGCCGGCCATCGCCACCGTCGCGGCGTAGGAGTCGTAGAAGGGCTCGATCAGGATCACCTCCTGGCCCGGTTCGACCAGGCCCAGCACGGCGGCCGCGATCCCCTCGGAGGCGCCGACGGTGACCAGCACCTCGCCGTCCGGGTCGTAGTGCAGGCCGTACTCGCGCTCGACCTGCGCGGACACGGCCCGACGGAGCTCGGGCAGGCCGTCGCCCGGCGGGTACTGGTTCATGCCGCCGTCGATCGCCGCCTTCGCGGCCGCGAGCATCCCGGCCGGGCCGTCCGTGTCCGGGAACCCCTGCCCCAGGTTGACGGCGCCGGTCTCGGCGGCGAGCGCCGAGATCTCCGCGAAGATCGTCGACGTGAAGGGCTGGAGGCGTCCGACGGTGCGCATGAAAGACGACTGTATCGCCTCGGCGGTGCCGAGTCCGTGATGTACTGACCTCGATAATATATTATTTGTGAGGAGTGGCCGTGCGTGCTGCTGTGTACACCGAATCGGGTGCCATCGAGCTGGGACAGCGGCCCGACGCGGCGCTGCAACTCCCCACGGACGCGGTGGTGCGGGTCGTGCTGTCGTGCGTGTGCGGCTCGGACCTGACCTACTACCGCGGGAAGCGTCCGCACGCCGTGGGCTCGATCGGCCACGAGGCGATCGGGGTGGTCGAGGACACGGGCGCGGAGGTGACCTCCGTGCGCCCCGGGGATCTGGTGGTGGTGCCGCTGCAGTTCCATTGCGGGGAGTGCGCACACTGCCTGGGCGGCACCCCTTTCGCCTGTGTCCGGGGCGCGACGTTCGGAAACGGCACCAACGACGGTGGCCAGGGCGAGGCCATGCGTGTGCCCTTCGCCGACCGGAGCCTGCACGCCGTTCCGGGCACGGGGCACGACGATGCCCTGCTCAAGTCCCTGCTCACGCTGTCGGACGTGCTGTGCACAGGGCACCACGCCGCGGTGTGCGCCGGGGTGCGGCCGGGGCACACCGTCGCCGTGGTGGGCGACGGTGCCGTGGGCCTGCTGGGCGTCCTGTCCGCGAAACGGCTGGGCGCCGAGCGGATCATCGCGCTGAGCAGCTCGCCGGTGCGGCAGGCGCTGGCCACGGAGTTCGGCGCCACCGACCTGGTGGCGGAGCGCGGCGACGAAGCCACTGAGCGGGTGCTCGAGATGACCGGCGGCGTGGGGGTGGACGCGACGCTGGAGTGCGTCGGCACCGCGCAGGCCGTCGACACCGCCTTCCGGATCGCCAGGCCCGGCTCGATGGTCGGGCTCGTCGGGATCTCCGACGACCTGGATCCGCCCGTCCGGGAGGCGTTCTGGCGGAACGTCGGATGGCGCGGCGGGCCGTGCCAGGTCCCCGTCTACCTGCCCGAGCTGCTGCCCGACGTGCTGGACGGCACCATCGATCCCGGACGGGTGTTCACGTGGGAGTCCGACCTCGGCGGCGTCGTGGCCGGGTACCGCGCGATGGCCGAACAGAAGCAGGTGAAGTCCCTCCTGCGGGTGAGTCCGCTCTGACCTGGGCGGAGCCGGTCGCGCGTAGCCTGGCGGCATGACCACCGCCGTCGTCGTCGGATCCGGACCCAACGGGCTCACGGCCGCCGCCTACCTGGCCCGCGCGGGGCTCGAGGTGACGGTGCTCGAGGCCGAGGCGACACTCGGCGGCGCCTGCAGGTCCGATCGGATGGCCGGGACCGTCGTCGATCGGTTCTCGACGGGGCATCCCCTCGCGTACGCCTCGCCCGCGCTCCGGGACGTGGGGCTCGACATCGCGTGGGGCACGGCGGAGATCGACGTGGCGCACCCGCTCTCGCCCGACCCGGCCGACGCGGTGGGCACGCTCGCGGACGTGCCGGACTGCGGGCCCGAGGTGATGGCGGCCTTCTTCGCGCCGATGACCGATGTGCCGCGGCACCCCGTCCTCGCGACTCGATGGGGGCCGCGCTTCGCGCTACCGGCCGCGGTGACCGCCGCCGCGCTCGGCCGCGTCGGCGGCGCCGTCTTCGCCGGGGTCGCCGCGCACGGCATCGTGCCCCAGCACCTGCCGCTCACGAGTTCGCTCGGATACATCCTGGCGGGCGTGCGGCCCTGGTCGGTGCCGCTGGGCGGTTCGCAGCAGATCTCCGACGGGCTCGCCGCGCTCGTGCTGGCGCACGGCGGCACGATCCGCACGGGCGAGCGGGTGACGGCGCTACCGGACGCCGACCTCGTCCTCCTCGACACGGGCCTGCCCGCGGCGCGGAACCTGGTGGGGGAGCGCGCACCGGGGTGGCTGCGGCGCCGTGTCCGACGGTGGCGGTTCGGCGCCGCCGCGTTCAAGGTCGACCTCGTGGTCGACGGTGGGATCCCCTGGGCGCACGAGGATCTCCGACGGTCCGCCTTCGTCCATCTGGGCGGCACGGCGCGGGAGATCGCGGCCAAGGAGCTGATGGTGAACCGAGGCCGGATGCCGGAGCGCCCCGTGATGATCCTCTCCCAGCAGTACCTGGCGGACCCGTCGCGCTGCGCCGGTTCGCTGGTGCCCGTGTCGATGTACGCGCACTGCCCCAACGGATTCCCGGGCGACCTCACGCAGTCGGTGATCGCCGAAGTGGAGCGGCACGCGCCGGGCGTTCGGGAGCGCATCGTCGAACTCCGGTCCCTGGGGCCGGCCGGTCTGGAGGCGGGCAATGCCAACCTCGTCGGCGGCGACATCGCCGCCGGTGCTGCGATTCCCGCGCAGCTGGTCCGCCGACCCACCCTGGTCGATCCCTACCGGCTCACCGATCGGGTGTACCTCTGCTCCGCCGCCGCGGCCCCCGGCCCGGGCGTGCACGGGATGGTCGGGTGGCACGCGGCGAAGGCGGCGCTGCGGGCGCTCTGACTCACCGCGGCTTCGACGGAGTCGGTGCGACGCTGCCGGTTCCATAGGGATCGTCGCCGGCGCCGTGGTTCGGGTTGGTGCAGATCGTGCCCTCGCCCGGGCCGCCGGTGCACGGGACGTCGTACTCGCTGCCCGGTCCGGTGGGTTTCGGGGGCTTCGGGATCGTGGTCGGGGCTCGGCGCGTCGGCTGCACGGTGACCGTTGCCGACGGCTGAGCGGTCCGCGGCGATGGATCCTGTTGGGCGGTAGTGGTGTTGGTGACCGTCGTGGAGGTCGCGGACGGCGAGGTCTGCGCCCCGTCGTTCGAGCAACCCCCGGCGGCGAGGAGTGCGGCGAATCCGGCGGCGGCGAGGGGCCTGGTGCAGATCATGGTGTGTCTTCTCCGTTCTGGGGTGTTCCCGGTCTGGGTGGACGCCGCCCAGGGTAACCGTTCAGTATCGCCACCGGGTGGCGGTAGAAATACTCGCTGGACCTGGCCCCGCGGGTCCCGCAAGATCGTGGAGAACGATGGTTCGAGCGAAAAGGCGGGTGAGCAATGCGATTCCACGACCACCTCACGCAGATGTGGGCACGTTTCGGCGAGCTCCGTCGCACCCATGTCGAGCTGTACGAGCGGCGCCAGATCCTGCTCGAGCCGTGGACGCACGACATCCTGCACTGGGGTTCGGACGGGGCCCTGCACGGATCGATCGTCGTCGAGCGGGCGCGGCCTCCGGTGACGCGCGGAGGGTGGTGCCCGTGCCGTCCGCTGGACGTGGTCGCCGACGAGCAGGGTGTTGTGACCAGTGGTTAGTAACTACTGATCTATTCGGGTGGCCACCCGCCGTGCTGGGTGTTGCGGTGCTAACGGCGGGGCGAAGGAGTCGCGCACCGGACATCTATTCGATATATCTCCGCATCTCGAAAACTTGTCAGTGGGTCCGGGTAGCGTCCTGGTATGGACGAAAGTATTGCAGTAAAGGATGATCCGCCTCCTGATGCAGCTGCGGGTGGGGATGTGGTGGATCGGTTGCGTTCGAGTGAGGTCCGGCGGTGCCGGTTGGCTGTGGAGCAGTACGCGCTGGCGGCGGATCTGCTGCGGCAGCGGGTGTGTGAGCGGGTGGCGGCGGGGGTGCCGCAGGATCGGTGGCAGCAGGGCGTCGCCGCGGAGGTCGCGCTGGCGTTGCACATCTCCCCGAACACCGCCGGGCGGTTCGTCGCCAGGGCGGTGGAGTTGGAGCGGTACATGCCGCACACCCGGGCCCGGCTCTACGACGGTGACCTGTCCCCGGAGGCGATCCCGACGCTGCTCGCGGGCCTGAGTCACGTGGACATCGCGGACCGACAGCGCGCCGACGAGGAGCTCTGTGCGAATCCGGCGGTGTTGGCGGGGGTGGGGCTCAAGCAGTTGGCGGGGACGGTGCAGCAGGTCGCCTACCGCGTGGATGCGCAGGCGACGGTGGATCGGATCGCGGCGGCGGAGAAGGACCGCACCGTCACCTTGCGGCCCCTGCCGGAGGGGATGGCCCGGTTGTCGCTGCTGCTGCCGATGGCGCAAGGGGTCGGCGCGTACGCCGCGCTCCGTACGCACGCCGACACCCAGGTCGGGCACGATCAGGAACTACGGACCCGGCCGCAGCTCATGGCCGACACCGCGTTCGCCCGGTTGACCGGTCGGGAAGCGGTGGAGGGGCAGCCGGTCACGGTCAATCTCACCGTCTCGGCGGAGGTCCTCCTCGGGGACCGGCTGGGCACCGTGCATCTCGACGGTGGCGGCAGCATGCCGGCGGAGATCGCCCGCAATCTCATCGGCAGGGCCACCGCCAACGGTGTGGCATGGGTCA
>NZ_JBEXNL010000008.1:0-178017 GCF_040611135.1 Tsukamurella sp. NPDC003166 | reverse complement strand
TGAACAAAACGAAACCACTGACAAAAATCAATGATTCCAGAAATACATCTCGCAAAGAAATAAACGAGAAAAGCCACAACACAAACAACCAAAAAATTTGATTGTCCATGCGTGCCAAAAAACTTTGGCACTGACAATTTCATCGACACACTGTTGAGTTCTCAAAGAACACGCCAAACGCGGCCGCCCACACCACACGAACCACAAGCCCGTGCTGACCGTGTGAACCGCACCCTCGCAGGCCGTCCAAGCTACCCT
The DNA here is from genome assembly GCF_040611135.1 of Tsukamurella sp. NPDC003166. Taxonomy (NCBI): domain Bacteria; kingdom Bacillati; phylum Actinomycetota; class Actinomycetes; order Mycobacteriales; family Tsukamurellaceae; genus Tsukamurella; species Tsukamurella sp. NPDC003166. The sequence goes on along the minus strand of NZ_JBEXNL010000008.1, from coordinate 177,759 downwards.
CCACACAACCACCCAGTCAAAAACCCTGGCCGGCCCGCTTCGGAGCAACCGTTCAAGCCTAGCAGATCGGATTTCCGTGTGCAACTCGCTCTCGCGGGCCACTCTCGGAAGCGCCTCGAACCGCTCAGTCCCACATCAGAACCCCCTCGACCGTGTCATACGTTCGAGAGCTAATCTCTCCGTGGAGGCTGGCTGCTCGGAGCAACCGTTCCAGCTTATATCGGAGTCGATCTCGGTGTCAAACCGGGGCTCGGCTCCATGTTGTCAATCTGTCTGAACTTCTACCCTCTGACCTGGGCTTTTCGGCCCCGTCCTGGTCGGTGTCGCTCTGACTTCGAATAAGTTACGCATCGTGGAACGGAAGCACAAATCTGCAGGTCAGCCTGTAACGTGCCGTTCATCTACGCAGGTCAGCGGCCCGCAGGCGGGAGCGCACCGTCGAATCCCTTGACTGTGATCCGCAGCACTAAGGCCGCCCCGCGCTCGATGGCGGGACGGCCTGTGTGGTGGTGACCAGGGGATTCAGGCGATGCGAGCACCGGCGAAGGACTTCTTGCCCCTGCGGAGGACCAGCCACTGCCCGTGCAGGAGGTCGCTCGGTGCCGGCTCCCACTCCTCCGACTCCACCTTCACGTTGTTGGCATAGGCGCCGCCCTCCTTCACCGCGCGGCGCGCGGCACCCTTGGACTCGCAGAGCCCCGTCGCCGTCAGGAGGTCGACGATGGTGCGCGGCTCCCCCGCGGCCACCTCGACCACCGAGGCCTCGGCCAAGGCGGCCGCGAGGGTCCCCTCCGGGAGGTCGACGAGGTCGCCGCGACCGAACAGTGCCTGCGAGGCGAGCTCGGCTGCGCGAGTGTGCTCCTCCCCATGGACCAGCGTCGTCATCTCGGCGGCGAGCCGCTTCTGCGCCGTGCGCCGCTGCGGCGCGTCCGCGGTCTCGCGCTCCAGCTCGGCGATCTCCTCCCGCGTGAGGAAGGTGAACCAGCGCAGGTAGCGGATCACGTCGGCGTCCGCGGTGTTCACGAAGTACTGGTACCAGGCGTACGGGCTGGTCAGCTCCGGATCCAGCCACAGCGAGCCACCGCCCGTGGACTTGCCGAACTTCTTCCCGTCCGACGACGTCACCAGCGGCGTGGTCAGCGCGTGAACATGCCGACCGTCGATCTTCCGGTTCAGGTCGACGCCGGAGACGATGTTGCCCCACTGGTCGGAACCGCCGATCTGCAGCGCACAGTCGTACCGACGGGAGAGCTCCACGTAGTCGTAGGCCTGCAGCAGCATGTAGCTGAACTCGGTGTAGCTGATCCCGTCCGACTCGAGGCGCCGCTTGACGGTGTCGCGCGCGAGCATGACGTTGATCGAGAAGTGCTTGCCCACGTCGCGTAGGAAGGTGGGCACGTTCATCTGCCCGTGCCAGTCGAGGTTGTTCACGAGGATCGCCCCGTTGTCGCCGATCAGCCCCTCGTCGCCGGAGAGCGCGACGAACCGTCGCAGCTGTCCGTCGATCTTCGCCGCCCACTCGGCCACGGTGTCCGCCGAGTTCAGCACCCGCTCCCCCACATCTCGAGGGTCGCCGACCTGGCCCGTCGCTCCGCCGCCGAGGACGATGGGCCGGTGCCCGGCCTCCTGGAAACGGCGCAGGGTCAGCAATTGCACCAAGTGGCCGGCGTGCAACGACGATGCGGTCGGATCGAAGCCCGCATAGAGCGAGATGCTCCCCGCGTCGAAACGTTCCCGCAGCGCGTCGACGTCGGTGGACTGCGCGATCAGGCCGCGCCAGGACAGTTCTTCGAGGATGTCAGCACTCACGCGCTCCATTGTGACGCAAGGGGCCTACCGGCTCACCGAAGGATGACCCGCCAGCCACAGGCGCCAGGGCAGACCGACGGCCTTGGAGATGCCGATGCGCGGCCCGACGGCGACGGGACCGCGCCGGGCGGCGAGGTCGAGGCGCACCGTCGACCCCGGATCGAGGAGGTCGATGCCCTTGTCGGCCAGGGAGATCCCGAGGGCCTGGCCGAGCCGTCCGGGGCCGGCGGCGAGGCGTTCATCACGGTCGCGCACGCCGCGCCTGGTCCGGACGTGCTCGCCACCGTCGAGGATCTCCGCGGCGCGCATGAGCACGCCGCTCCCTGTCCCGTCCGGACCCGCGGTGACGTTGATGCAGGTGTGGATGCCGTACGAGAGGTACACGTACAGGTGCCCGGCCGGGCCGAACATCACCTGGTTGCGGGGCGTGGGCCCCGGGTAGGTGTGCGCGGCGGGGTCGGGCCACGGTCCGTCGGCGGGCGAGCCGTACGCCTCGACCTCGACGATGCGGGCCCGCACGTCCCCCACGGTGACGACGGATCCGAGCACGAGCCGCGCAGCATCGAGGGGGTGGCCGGACAGCCGCTCCCGCGCGCGCTCGGGCGTCACTGCGCGGCGCGGGCCACGATCGCCTCGTGCTCGGCGGCGTCCACGTCCCGCGCCTCACCGATCAGCAGCACGGGCAGGCCGTCCTCGATCGGGTACGCGCGGCGCAGGCGCGGGTTGTAGAACAGCTCGTCCGGCACGTACAGCAGCGGTCCCTTGTCCTGCGGGCAGGCGAGGATCTTCAGCAGCGTCGCGTCGATGGCCATGCGCCCATGCTACCCAGCGGGCAGCCACACCGGCTTGACCGCGGTGCCCTCGCGGGCGGCGGCCCAGGCCTCGTCGAAGTCGGCGAAGGTGGTCACGAGCCGCTCCACGGGCAGCCGACCCGCTGCTGCGGCGGCCGCGAGCTCGGGCAGGAATTCGGACGGTTCCGAATCGCCCTCGATCACGCCGATCACGCGCAGGCCGCGGGCCATGATGAGCATGACGGGCAGGTCGGCCGACGGGGCGCCGAGCCCGACCACCGCGAGGGTGCCGCGCGGTCGGAGCGCCAGGATCGCCTGGCTCAGGACGTCCGCGCGGGCAGTGGTGTCGACGGCGGCGTGCGCGCCGCCGCCCGTCGCCTCGATGACCTGCTGCGCCGCCTGCGGGCCGGCCTCGACCGCGTGGGTCGCGCCCAGCTCGAGCGCGAGCGCGCGGCGATCCGCGCGCGGGTCCACCGCCACGATCGTGCCCGCCCCGGCCAGCTTCGCACCCATCACCGCCGCGAGCCCGACGGCGCCGGTGCCGAAGACCACCACCGACTCGCCCGGCTGCACCTGCAGGGCCCGGGTCACCGTGCCGACGCCCGTCTGGATGCTGCATCCGAGCGGCGCCGCCAGCTCGAAGGGCAGGTCGCCGATCGGCACGGTGTTGCGGTCGGTCGCGAGCGCGAGGCCGGCGAAGCTCGACTGGCCGAAGAACCCGCCGGTCACGGCCGTCTCCCCCGAGCGGATGCCCGGGAGGCCGAGGTAGTTGCGGGTGATCGACTGCTCGCAGTAGCCGGGCGTGCCCGCCGCGCAGAACTCGCAGACGCCGCAGCTGTCGAAGGTGAGCGAGACTCGGTCGCCCACGGCCAGGCCGCGCGCGTCGGGTCCGAGCGCCTCCACGACGCCCGCGCCCTCGTGGCCGAGGATCACCGGCAGGCCCTGTTCGGGCCACTGCGCGGCCAGGGTCAGGTCGGTGTGGCACACCCCGACCGCGTGGATCCGCACCAGGACCTGGTTGCCGGTGGGCACGGGGATCTGGATCTCGAGGGGCGACGGTGCCTCTCCCGGCGCGGCGACGACCCGCGCGACGGTGCCCGTCACCGGTCCGCCAGGCAGCCGCCGGACGTACCGGATGCGGCGTCGCGCTCAAGGTAGAAATAGAAGTACGGCGCGGTCAGCTTCTTCCCGGTCATCACGCCCATGACGGTGTCATCGTCGACCTTGGCGAAGTGGTCGATCACCGGCTGCCCGTCGTAGACCATCGACGCGGTCACGGTCCCGCCGAAGTCGATGAGGCGCAGCGTCGCCTCCCCCTTGCCGAGGGCGACGTTGGAGAACTTCTGACCCTGCTCGTCCACACAGACCAACGGCTGCACGTCGTTCGCCGAGACGAAGCTCTTGCCGTACCAGCGCGCCTTGCCGAGGGCGCCGTCCATCGGGTGGCCCGACGGCAGCTCACCGCCGTGCCAGTCCCCGAGCAGGAACTCGATCGAGACGGGCTCGAGCTGCGCGAACAGCCCGGCGAGCTCGGTGGGTTCGGAGTGGCGCGGCTCGTCGATGAGCCCGCGGACGGTGCGCTCTGCGGTCATGCGCCGATGTTATCCGATGTTCTCCGCCGGACACGGAGAAACGGGAACACGTTCCAGCAGTCGAGAAGTGCGGCCCGAGCGTGCCGTCGCGCGGGTACGGCTCCCCGGAACCGCGCCGGGCCTTAGGTTCATCGGCATGACATCGATCGCAGTAGTCACCGGAGCGGGCCGCGGTATCGGCCTGCGCTTCGCCCACCGCCTGGCGGACCAGGGCCATCGCGTGATCCTCACCGACATCGACGGCGAGGCGGCGCGCGCGGCGGCCGCACAGGTGGGCCGGGACGCCGTGGGGATGGCGCAGGACGTGCGCGACCTCGGATCTCACCGCGACGTCGCGGAACACGCCACGCAGCTCGGACGGCTCGCCGTGTGGGTGAACAACGCCGGGATCCTGTTCGCCGGCGACAGTTGGGACCACTCCGACGATCAGGTGGCGTCGATCCTCGACGTCAACCTGCGCGGGCCGATCGGCGGCTCCGCCGCGGCCGTGAACGCGATGGGCGCGCGGGGCGGCGCGATCCTCAACGTCGCCTCGCTCTCGGCGCTCGCCCCGGTCCCCGGGCTCGCGCTGTACGCCGCGACCAAGGCGGCGGTGCTCTCCTACACGACCTCCCTCCAGGGCGATCTCGACCACGCCGGCCTCCCGATCCGAGCCCGGGCGCTCTGCCCCGACGTGGTAGGCACCGCGATGGTCACCGACCGGGAGAAGGATCCCGGTGCAGCGCTGCTCTTCGCCGGTCCGAAGCCCCTCGACGCCGACGACGTCGCGGCGGCCGGGTTGGACCTCCTGCAGTCGCGCCAGATCTTCCGGGTCGTGCCGCGGTGGCGCGGCGTCGTCGCTCGCACGTCCGACGCGGCTCCGTCCGTGGGCCTGCCCGTCCTCCGCGCCATGCGCCGGCTCGGCGATCGCAGGCAGCGCCGCTGATCACCACTTGACGGTCCGGAGCAGCCGGGTGCACAATTCACTCGACGATGAATTCATCGTCGAGTGAATTTTTTGGGAGGCGCCATGACCAGCGCGATCACCCTGTCCGGGCTCACCGTGACCCGCTCGGGCAACACCGTCCTCGACCACCTCGACGCCGAGATCCCCGCGGGCGCCATCACCGGGCTGCTCGGCCCGTCCGGCTCCGGCAAGACCACCCTGATGCGGGTGATCGTGGGCGCCCAGCGCATCACCAGCGGCGCGGCGACGGTGCTGGGCCACCCCGCGGGCGACCCGGACCTCCGCGCCCGCGTCGGCTACACGACGCAGTCCCCCGCGGTGTACGGCGACCTCACCGTCTCCCAGAACGTCGAGTACTTCGGCGCGCTGTACCCCGGGCGCCGCGCCTCGGCGAGGGCCGACGCGGCGGAGGCCATCGACGCCGTCGGGCTCGGCGCGTTCGCCGGCCGCCGGGCGGATGCGCTCTCCGGCGGGCAGCGCTCGCGCGTGAGCATCGCGTGCGCGCTGGTCGCGCACCCCGAGCTGCTCATTCTCGACGAGCCCACCGTCGGCCTCGACCCGCTGCTGCGCGCGGAGCTGTGGGAGCGCTTCGCTGCCATGGCCGCCGCCGGCACCACGCTGTTGGTCTCCAGTCATGTCATGGACGAGGCGGCCCACTGCGCGCGCCTGATCCTGCTCCGCGAGGGGCGGCTCGTCGCCGAGCTCGCACCGTCGGACCTGCTGACCCGGACCGGCGCGCCCACCCTGGACGACGCCTTCCTCGCGCTCGTCCGCGACCAGGAGGCAGCGGCATGAGCACCGTCCTCAATCCGAGCATCACCCGTGCGACGACGGTCCGCGTCCTGCGGCAGCTGCGCGCCGACCCGCGGACCGTCGCGATGATCGTCGTGGTCCCGACGGCGCTGCTGGCCCTGCTCTACTTCCTCTACCGCGATTCCCCGGGGGGTTCGGCGGTCTTCAGCCGCATCGCCCTGGTGCTGCTCGGCGTGCTGCCCTTCGCGCTGATGTTCATCGTGACCTCGATCGCGATGCAGCGCGAGCGCGTCTCCGGCACGCTCGAGCGGCTGCTCACCACGCCGCTCGCCAAGGCAGACCTGCTGCTCGGTTACGCGGTCGCGTTCTCTCTCGCCGCGACAGTGCAGGCGGCGGTTGCGACGGCGGTCGCGGTGTACCTGCTCGGCATGGGCACCGCCGGCAGCGTGTGGCTGGTGGTGCTCATCGCCGTGGTCGACGCGTGGCTCGGTGTCGCGCTGGGCCTGTTGTTCAGCGCGTTCGCCCGCACCGAGTTCCAGGCGGTCCAATTCATGCCGATCGTCGTGGTGCCGCAGCTGTTCCTGTGCGGATTGTTCGTCCCGCACGACGCGATGCCCGGCTGGCTGCAGGGCATCGCCGACGTCCTCCCGATGACCTACGCCGTCCAGGCCCTGCAGGAGGTGGGTGCGAACGCGTCCCCGACCGGGACCATGTGGACCTCCCTCGCGGTGGTCGCCGGCTTCGCCGTCGCGGCACTCGCCCTCGCGGCGGCGACGCTGCAGCGCAGGGTCGCGTGAGCGCGGGCCGCTCGGGGCGACGGTCCGGAAGCCCGGACACCCGCGCACAGATCCTCGACGCCGCCCGGGCCGGGTTCGCCCGCGGTGGCCTGGCGGGGACGACGGTGCGTTCGATCGCGGAGGCCGCCGGGGTGGATTCGGCGCTGGTGCACCACTACTTCGGCACGAAGCAGCAGCTCTACCTCGCGGCCCTGGCGATCCCCGTCGACCCGGAGTTCGTGCGCGCGCCGCTCCGGGACGCCCCGCTCGACGACGCCGCCCGGGCACTGCTGCGCGCCCTGGTGACGATGTGGGATGGGCCCCTGCGCGACGTCGGCGTCGCGGTGATCCGCACCAATCTCGGCACCGGCGGCGACCCCGCGATCGTGCGCGGCTTCCTGCTCGAGATCGCGCTGGCCGAACTCATCGGCCGCATGGACGCGGGCCCCGGCGACGGGGCCCTCCGCGCGAATCTCATGGTGGCCCAGGTGTTCGGCCTGCTCGTGGCGCGCTACGTCGTAGGCTTCGAACCCCTCGCCTCGCTCACCGTCGACGAGGTGGTCGACCTCGCCGCGCCCCCGCTCCAGCAGGTGATCACCGGCGCACTCCCCCGCAATTGAACGCTGTTACGGAGAGAATAACCGCAGGTCGGAATCCCCGTAACAGCGTTCAATTCGGTCAGGCGGTGGTGGTCGCCCAGGTGCGCAGAGGGGGAAGGGCGGACGTGACCACCTCGAGTTGCCGGGCCACGGCCGACGGGGCCGTGCCGCCCCGGGCGTTGCGGGACGAGACGGAGCCGCGCACCGTCAGCACCTCGCGGACCTGCGGGGTCAGCGCCGGATGGATCGCCGCGAACTCCTCATCGGTGAGACCGTCGAGCCCGACGCCGCGGGACTCGGCGGCGCGGACGCACTCGCCCGCCGCCTCGTGCGCGACGCGGAACGGAACACCCTGCCGCACCATCCACTCCGCCACGTCGGTGGCGAGCGTGAACCCCGCGGGGGCCAGCTGTCCCATACGATCGGCGTGGAAGGTGAGCGTTGCGGTGAGCCCGGCGACGGCCGGCAGGAGCTGACGCAATTGCTCCACCGAGTCGAACACCGGCTCCTTGTCCTCCTGCAGGTCGCGGTTGTACGCGAGCGGCTGCGCCTTGAGCGTCGCCAGCAGGCCGGACAGGTTGCCGATGAGCCGGCCCGCCTTGCCGCGCGAGAGCTCCGCGACGTCCGGGTTCTTCTTCTGCGGCATGATCGAGCTGCCCGTCGACCACGCGTCCGCGAGGGTCACGTAGCCGAACTCGGCGGTGCTCCACAGGATCACGTCCTCCGACCAGCGCGAGAGGTCGACCGCGATCTGCGCGAGGACGTACGCCGCCTCGGCCGCGAAGTCCCGCGAGGCGGTGGCGTCGAGGCTGTTGTCGGCAGCGGAGTCGAAGCCGAGATCGGCCGCGATCGCGTCGGGATCGAGTCCCAGCGACGATCCGGCGAGCGCACCGGATCCGTACGGCGAGACCGCGATCCGCTTGTCCAGATCCTGCAGCCGCTGCACGTCGCGCAGCAGCGGGTGCGTGTACGCCAGCAGGTGGTGCGAGAGCAGGATCGGCTGCGCCGCCTGCAGGTGCGTCTTGCCCGGCAGGATCGTCTCGGGGTTGGCCTGCGCCTGCGCGACGAAGGCGTCCACCACGTCGAGCACGCCGACCGCCACGAGCCGCACCGCGTCGCGCAGCCACATCCGGAACAGCGTGGCCACCTGGTCGTTCCGCGACCGGCCCGCCCGCAGACGGCCGCCGACCTCGGCGCCGGCGCGCTCGATCAGCCCGCGCTCCAGCGCGCCGTGCACGTCCTCATCGGACTCCGCCGGCCCGAACGCGCCGGACGCCACGTCGGCCCCGAGCTGATCCAACGCCGCGAGCATCGAGGCCAGATCCTCGTCGGACAGCAGCCCGGCACGGTTGAGCACGCGGGCGTGCGCCTTCGACGCGCGCACGTCGTACGGGGCCAGCGCCCAGTCGAAGTGCGTGGACTTGCTCAGCGCGGCCATCGCCTCGGCGGGGCCGGACGCGAACCGTCCGCCCCACAGGCTGCCCTCGTTGGTGCCGTGCTTCTCGCTCACTGGCGTGAAATCCCTTCCGGGGTCGGGTGACTAGTCGGTGCCGAGGTCGAACGCGGCGTGGTTGCTGGCCTCGTCCAGAGCCGACGGGATCTGCTCGCCGCCGGAGACGATGGCCTCCGCGCCGCCCCGCTCCAGCTCGCCGACCAGCGCTGCCGTCTCGCCCGCGACGATGCCCTGCGCGGCGTACTGCTCCAGCCGCGAACGGGAATCGGCGATGTCGAGGTTGCGCATGGTGAGCTGACCGATGCGCTCGTCGGGGCCGAAGGCGGCGTCGCCCACGCGCTCCATCGAGAGCTTCTCGGGGTGGTACGAGAGGTTCGGGCCGGTGGTGTCGATGATCGAGTAGTCGTCGCCGCGGCGCAGGCGCAGCGTGACCGAGCCGGTGACGGCGGACGCGACCCAGCGGATGATCGCCTCGCGCTGCATGAGCGACTGCGGGTCCAGCCAGCGGCCCTCGTACATCAGGCGGCCCAGGCGGCGGCCCTCGTTGTGGTACGTGGCGATGGTGTCCTCGTTGTGGATCGCGTTCACCAGGCGCTCGTAGGTCGCGTGCAGCAGCGCCATGCCGGGCGCCTCGTAGATGCCGCGCGACTTGGCCTCGATGATCCGGTTCTCGATCTGGTCGGAGATGCCCAGGCCGTGGCGGCCGCCGATGCGGTTCGCCTCGCGGACCAGCTCGACCGGGTCCGAGTACTCGACGCCGTTGATCGCGACGGGCACGCCGGCCTCGAAGGTGACGGTCACGTCCTCGGTCGCGATCTCCACCGACTCGTCCCACGGGGCGACGCCCATGATCGGGTCGACGATGAGCACGCCGGTGTTGAGGAACTCCAGGTCCTTGGCCTCGTGGGTGGCGCCCCAGATGTTGGCGTCGGTGGAGTAGGCCTTCTCAGTGGAGTCGCGGTACGGGAAGCCGTGCGCGACGAGCCACTCGCTCATCTCCTTGCGGCCGCCGAGCTCGGTGACGAACTGCGAGTCGAGCCAGGGCTTGTAGATCCGCAGCGCGGGGTTCGCCATGAGGCCGTAGCGGTAGAACCGCTCGATGTCGTTGCCCTTGTAGGTGGAGCCGTCGCCCCAGATGTCGACGCCGTCCTCCTTCATTGCGCGCACCAGCATGGTGCCGGTCACGACGCGGCCGATCGGGGTGGTGTTGAAGTAGGTCTTGCCGCCCGAGCGGATGTGGAACGCGCCGGTCTGCAGGGCGGCGATGCCCTCCTGCACCAGCAGCGGCTGCACGTCGACCAGGCGTGCGATCTCGGCGCCGTACTCCTTCGCGCGGTCCGGCACGGCGTCGATGTCCGGCTCGTCGGGCTGGCCGATGTTCGCGGTGTACGTGCAGGGCACGGCGCCCTTGTCGCGCATCCAGGCGACGGCCACGGAGGTGTCGAGGCCGCCGGAGAAGGCGATGCCGACGCGCTCGCCGACGGGCAGGGTGTTGAGGACCTTGGACATGGTCGGTAAGCCTATCTGGTGGTGAGGTGTGCGGGTTCAGGCGAGCGCCACGAGGCGCTCGGCGAGATCCTTGCCTGTCAGGGGCTCGCGGGCGACCACGAGCACGGTGTCGTCGCCGGCGACGGTGCCCACGACCTCCGGCAGCGACGACCGGTCGAGAGCACTGGCGAGGAAGTTCGCCGCGCCCGGCGGGGTGCGCAGGACGCAGATGTTGCCGCTGTGATCGGTGGAGACCAGCAGTTCCCCCAGGAGGCGGGAGAGCCGCTCGGTGCCGCCGGACACGCCGCGCACGGGCGAGCCGTCCTCGGGGACCACGTACACGCCCGCACCGCCGTCGGCGCCGCGCAGCTTCACGGCGCCGAGCTCGTCGAGGTCGCGCGAGATGGTGGCCTGCGTGGCCTCGTAGCCGCCCCGGACGAGAAGCGCCTGCAGCTCGGCCTGGCTGCGGACCTGATGGTTGGCGAGGATCTCGACGATGGCCGCCTGCCGGCCCGCGCGCGTGGCCAGCGGCTGATCAGTCATGCCGCGGCGCCGGTCACGAGTGCTCCAGCAGCCAGGTGAGCAGCGCCTTCTGGGCGTGCAGTCGGTTCTCGGCCTCGTCGAAGACTGCGGATTGCGGGCCGTCGATCACCTCGTCGGTGATCTCGTCGCCGCGGTGCGCGGGCAGGCAGTGCAGCACGATCGCATCGGGGTCGGCGTGCGCGAGCAGCTCGGCGTTGATCTGGTACGGCCGGAAGGGTGCGTTGCGGTCGATGCCGTCGTCCTCCTGCCCCATCGACACCCAGGTGTCGGTGACGACCACGTCGACGCCGGCCACCGCGAGCACCGGATCGGAGATGACGCTGACCTCGGCCCCCGTCTCCTTCGCCCGGGCCCGGGCGGCCTCGACGAAGCGCTCGTCCGGCTGGAAGCCCGACGGTGCGCTGATGGTCACGTCCATCCCGGCCGTCACGCACCCGAGCATGTAACTGTGCGCCATGTTGTTCGCACCGTCGCCGAGGTAGGTCAGCTTGAGTCCGGCGACCGACCCGGTGCCCTCGGCGCCCTTGCGCTCGGCGATCGTCTGCAGGTCCGCGAGGATCTGGCAGGGGTGGAAGTCGTCGGAGAGGGCGTTGACGACGGGCACCGTCGCATACCGGGCCAGCTCCTCGAGGCCCTCCTGCGCGTAGGTGCGCCAGACGATGGCGTCGACGAACCGGGACAGGACTCGGGCGGTGTCCGGGAGGGATTCGTCGCGGCCCATCTGCGTGGACTTGGTATCGACGACCACCGCGTGGCCGCCGAGCTGCGCGACGCCCACGTCGAAGCTGAACCGGGTGCGGGTGGAGTTCTTGTCGAACAGCACCGCCACGCCTTTCGGGCCCGCCAGCGGGCGCCGCGAGAACGGCGCCGCCTTCAGCTCGGCGGCCAGGGCGAGCACCTCGCGCTGCTCGGCGGGGGTGAGGTCGTCGTCGCGGAGGAAGTGGCGGGTCATGAAGTCTCCTGGGCTGAATCGAGGAGGGACGGGAGTGCGCTGAGGAAGCGGTCGGCCTGCTCGTCGGTGAGGACGAGGGGCGGGGCCAGGCGGACGACATCGGGCTGGGCGGCGTTGAGCAGGAATCCGGCGTCGCGGGCGCCGGTCTCGACCGCCTTCGCGACGGGCTGCGCGAGCGTGATCCCCAGTAGCAGGCCCGAACCCCGCACGCCGGTGACGAGCGGATGGCCCAGTCCCTCGACGGTGGCGGCGATGTGCTTGCCGAGCGCGTCCGCGCGCTCTGCGAGTCCCTCGGACTCGATCACGTCGAGGACGGCGTTCGCGGCGGCCGCGGCGACGGGGTTGCCGCCGAAGGTGGTGCCGTGCTGGCCCGGGGTGAGCAACTCGCCCGCGGCGCCGACGGCCACCGTCGCCCCGATGGGCAGGCCGCCGCCGAGCCCCTTGGCGAGCGTGAAGACGTCCGGGGTCACGCCTGCCCGCTGATACGCGAACAGCGTTCCGGTACGGGCGATCCCGGTCTGCACCTCGTCGAGCACGAGGAGCGCGCCGGCATCGGTCGCGGCGGCGCGGGCCTGCGCGAGGTAACCCTCGGGCGGGACGACGACGCCGTACTCCCCCATGATCGGCTCGAGGAAGATCGCGGCCACCTCGCCGGCCTCCGGAGCGGTGGCCGCGCGCAGTGCGGCGGCGTCGCCGTAGGGCACGTGCGTCACCGACGCGATGAGCGGTTCGAAGGGCTCCCGCTTGCCGGGCTGCCCGGTCAGTGCCAGCGAACCCATGGTCCGGCCGTGGAAGGCCCCCTCGGCGGCGATCATCCGCGTCCGGCCCGTGCGCCGGCCGATCTTGATGGCGGCCTCGTTGGCCTCCGCGCCCGAGTTGCTGAAGAACACCCGGGTTCCGGGGACGCCCACCGCCTCGGTGAGCCGCTCGGCGAGGCGGACGACGGGCTCGCTGATGTACAGGTTCGAGACGTGACCGAGGGTCGAGACCTGCTGCGTCACCGCCTCGATGATCTTCGGGTGCGCGTGGCCGAGCGCGTTGACGGCGATGCCGCCGAGCAGGTCGACGTACTCCTTGCCGTCGGCGTCGACCACCGCGGCGCCGCTGCCGGACACCAGCGCGACGGGCGGGGTGCCGTAGGTGTTCATCAGCGCGGCGTTCCACCGCTGCTGCATCGTTTGGTTCGTCATGTGTGTCAGATCCAGGTCTTCTCAGTGTGATTCGGGGCGGTCACCATCGTGCCGATGCCCTTGGTCGTGAACAGTTCGAGAAGCACGGAGTGCGGCACCCGCCCGTCGATGACGTGCGCGGTGGGAACGCCCCCGTGCACGGCTCGCAGGCACGCCTCCATCTTCGGCACCATCCCGGAGTCGAGGCTCGGCAACAGGGCGGTCAGCGCGTCGGTGTCGATCTCCGAGGTCAGCGAGGACCGGTCGGGCCAGTTCGTGTAGAGACCCTCGACATCGGTGAGTACCACCAGCTTCTGCGCGCCCAGCGCCTCGGCCACGGCGGCCGCGGCCGTATCGGCGTTGATGTTGTGCACCACCCCGTCCGCGTCCGGCGCGATCGTTGAGATCACGGGGATGCGGCCGGCGGCGATGAGGTCGTTCACCGCCTCGGGGTTGACCTCCGTGACATCGCCCACGAGCCCGATGTCGGTGGGGGCACCGTCGACCACGACCTCCCGGCGGGTGGCCGTGAACAGGTGGGCGTCCTCGCCGGACATGCCCACGGCGAAGGGTCCGTGGGAGTTGATGAGCCCGACGAGCTCGCGGCCGACCTGGCCGAAGAGCACCATCCGCACGACGTCCATCACCTCGGGTGTGGTGACCCGGAAGCCGCCCCGGAACTCGCCCTCCATGCCGAGCCGCTTCAGCATCGCGTTGATCTGCGGCCCGCCGCCGTGCACCACCACCGGGTGCAGGCCGCAGGTACGCAGGAACACCATGTCCTGGGCGAAGCTGCGCTTGAGGTCGTCATCGACCATGGCGTTGCCGCCGTACTTGACCACCACCGTCTTGCCGTGGAAGTCGAGTAGCCAGGGCAGCGCCTCGGCGAGCACGCCCGCCTTGTCCAGCGGGGTGAGATCCGGTGCGCTCATGAGGAGTAGGCCGAGTTCTCTTCGACGTACGCGTGCGAGAGGTCGGTGGTGCGGATCGTCGCGGTGCCGCGTCCGAGCCCCAGGTCGACGGTGACGTCGATCTCCGGCCCGGAGAGGTCAACCTCACGCGCACCCGGTACGCCGCAGCCCTTCTCGGCGATGGGCTGCCCGTTGAACGAGACCGTCAGCCGGTCGTGGATCAGCTCGATCGGGGCGATGCCGATCGCGGCCATGACGCGGCCCCAGTTCGGATCGCTGCCGAACAGCGCGGTCTTGACCAGGCTGTCCCGGGCGATGGCCCGGGCGCCGATCAGGGCCTCCTCCTCGGAGACGGCGCCGGTCACGGTGATGAGGATCCGCTTGGTCACGCCCTCGGCGTCGCCCTGCAGCTGCGCGGCGAGGTCGTCGCAGACCTCGCGCACCGCGGCGTTGAGTTCGTCCTGGGTGCAGGTCTTCTCGCTCGCCCCGCTGCTGAGCAGCAGGACCGTGTCGTTGGTGGAGGTGGCACCGTCCACGTCGAGCCGGTCGAAGGTGTAGCCCGTGGCGTACCGCAGGGCCTCGTCGAGCTGCTCCGGCGTGGCGTGCACGTCGGTGGTGAGCACCACCAGCATGGTCGCGAGCGACGGGGCCATCATGCCCGCCCCCTTCGCCATGCCGCCGACGTTCCAGCCGCCGGAGTGGTGCAGCGCCGTCTCCTTGGGCACGGTGTCCGTGGTCATGATCGCGTGCGCCGCGTCGGTGCCACCGGTGAGGCCACCACCCATCTCGTGCACGATCTCGGTGACGCCGGCGAGCACCTTGTCCATGGGCAGCCGGTCGCCGATGAGGCCGGTCGAGCAGACCGCCACCTCACCAGCACCGGTCTCGGTCCCCCAGTGGCTCAACACCTCCGCGACCTTCTCCGCCGTGGCGTGCGTGTCCTGGAAACCCCCGGGGCCGGTGCACGCGTTGGCGCCGCCGGAGTTGAGGATCACGGCCCGCAGGTGACCGTCCTTCAGCACCTGCTCGCTCCACAGCACGGGCGCGGCCCGGACCTTGTTGCGCGTGAAGACGCCCGCCGCCGCGTAGTGCGGCCCCTCGTTGAAAACGAGTGCCAGATCCGGCTTGCCGGAGGCCTTGATCCCGGCCGCGATGCCCGCGGCCTTGAACCCCAGCGGCGCCGTCACGCCCTGGTTCCGAACGAGTTTGAAGCTCCCAGCGGTCACGGCGCGACTCCTACGATGCTCAGGCCCGCGGTCTCGGGGAAACCGAGCGCGAGGTTCATGGACTGGACGGCGGCGCCGCCGGTGCCCTTGGTGAGGTTGTCGATCGCGGCGGTGGCGACGAGCCGTCCGGCGCGCTCGTCGACGGCCACCTGCACCTGCACGGCGTTGCTGCCGAGCACCGACTTCGTCTGCGGCTGCGCCCCTTCGGGGAGCAGGTGGACGAAGGGCTCGTCGGCGTACGCCTTTTCGTAGACCGCCCGGGCCTGCGCGGCGGTCACCGTCGTCGGGGCGGAGACGGTGGCGAGGATGCCCCGCGCCATGGGCACGAGGACCGGCGTGAACGACACCGTCAGCGGCGAATTCGCGGCCGCCGAGAGGTTCTGGGTGATCTCCGGGGTGTGCCGGTGCGTGGTCACGCCGTAGGCCCGCGCGGAGCCGATCGCCTCGGAGGCGAGGAGGTCGGTCCGCAACGACTTGCCGGCGCCGGACGTGCCGCTCACGGCGACGACGGTGACCTCGGGCGCCACGATGCCGGCCGCGACGGCGGGCAGGAAGGCGAGGGTGGATACCGTCGGGTAGCAGCCCGGGACGGCGATGCGCGACGCGCCCGCCAGGACCTCACGGTTGCCGGGCAGTTCGGGCAGCCCGTAGGGCCAGGTCCCGGCGTGGGCGCTGCCGTAGTAGCGCTCCCACTCGGCGGCGTCCTTGAGCCGGTAGTCGGCGCCGCAGTCGATGATGAGGGTCGACGGGGGCAGCGCCTCGGCGATCTCGGCCGACTTGCCGTGCGGCAGGCCGAGGAAGACCACGTCGTGGCCGCGCAGCGTCTCCGGGGTGGTCTCCTGCAGGACGCGGTCCGCGAGGGGCAGCAGGTGCGGGTGGTGCTCGAAGAGCGTGCTGCCGGCGTTGCCGCCGGCGGTGAGCGCGCCGATCGTGAGCTCACCGGAGAGGTACTGCGGGTGGTTCAGCAGCAGCCGGAGGATCTCTCCCCCGGCGTAGCCGCTGGCGCCCGCGATCGCGACGGAAACAGTCATGCGATGATTATGCACCATCATGCAAGCCTATTCATAGAACCGGGTGGATCCGCCGCACGGCGCCCGCTCACGCCCGCGTCAGAACGGCCAGATCACCGGAACGAGCCCGATCGCGACGGCGGCGAACAGCATCATGCACGGCAGGCCCAGGCGCCAGAAGTCGCCGAACCGGTAGGCGCCCGGGTCCTGGACCATGAGGTTGCCGGTCGTGGCCACCGGCGTGAGGAAGGCAGCCGCGCCCGCCACGGTGATCGCCATCAGCATCGGCAGCGGCGAGACGTGCGCGGTCTCGGCCACCGATGCCGCGATCGGCGCGACGATCAGCACCGTCGCGAGATTGCTGATGAACTGCCCCATCGCGAGCACGGTGACCACGATCCCCGCCAGCAGGAGCACCGGTGAGCCGCCACCGAGCCGCTCGACCAGCGTCCGGGACACGGCGTCGGCGATACCGCTCGACTGGATCGCGGTCGACATCGGCAGCATGCCCGCCACCACGAGCAGCGTCGGCAGCGAGATGGAGCGCTCCGCCTGCGCCATCGTGATCACCCGCAGCGCGACGAGCACCGCCGCCGCGACGAGCACCACGATCGCGGGCGGCTGCAGGTCGAGCGCGAGCGCCGCGCACATCAGCACGAGCACCGCTCCCGCGGCGACGGCGCGCGGACCGGGACGGGCTGGCTGCCGACGCACCCGGTCCGGATCGTCGACGGGGAGGACGCCGGCGCCGGCCCGCCGCGCGAGGGCGTCCCAGGTACCGCGCAGCAGGATGACATCGCCGACGCGCAGGTCCGCGTGCTCGACGGGGCGGTCGGCCCGCCGGACCGCCACGACGATCAGCTCCCCGTCGTCGGTGAGCATGCCCGGGTACACGTGGTCGCCGAGGAACGGCGATCGCGGCGGGATCACGAACTCGGTGACCCCGTCGGCGGCACCCAGCGCCGTCGCCGACTCGTCGATCGCGTACTCCCGCGCCAGCGTCGCGGCGTGCGCGCTGAAGTCGCGCGGGGCACCGTCGGCCGTGCGCTCCGGGAGGACGCGCGGCCCGAGGAAGACGGCGAGCGCGACGACGCCGATCACGAGGGGCGCGCCGACCAACGCGAACTCGAGGAACCCGAACGGGCGCGCCCCCGCGTCGACGGCGAGCTCGGACACCAGGACGTTGATCGGCGTGCCCAGCATGGTCAGCATGGAGCCCGCGTGCGCGGCGAAGGCGAGCGGCAGCAGTATCTGCGACGGTGCGATCCGCGCCCGCGTCGCCATGATCACCGCGACCGGCACGAGCGCCGCGATCGCGCCGTTCACACTGATCAGGGCGGTGAGCACGGCCGAGAGCAGCATCAGGGCCACGACGATCGACGTGCGGCTACCGCCGACCCGCGCCCCGATCAGCTGTCCGATCCACGCGGTCAGGCCGGTGGCGTCGAGCGCCTCGCTGACCACGAACAACCCGGCCAGGTAGAGGACGATCGGATCGCCGAAGCCCGCGATCGCCTGCGCGAACGTGACCGTACCGGTGAGGAACAGCGCCAGCGCGACGCCGAGCGCGGTGATCGCGGCCGGCACGACGTTCCACACGAAGGACACGACCGCGACCAGCAGGATCGTGGCCGTGATCGCCATCGGACTCATCCGAGGACGCCGAGACCCTGGCCGAGGAAATAGGAGCCGAGCAGCACCAGGACCGTCACCGTGATGGCGCTGAGGTTCGTCTCGAGCCAGTCCCGCGTCCGGGCCAGCGGCTCCGCGAGGCGCGACCCGCCCACCACCGCGACGGTCAGCGGCGCGACGATTCCCGCGCTCGCGACCACGGCGAACACCACGATCGCACCGACCGCGGCGCCGCCGTGCAGGCCCGCGACGCCGAACCGGACACCCGCGCCGACCGCGAGCGGGATGTTCTTGATCACCACGAGGCCCTGCGCCAGGCCCAGGCCGAGGGCGCCGGGCACCCCGATCCCGTCGAGCCGGGCGAGCGTCGCGTTCCGCGGCACCGTCTCCCCCGGCGCGGGGCGCTTGCGCCACGCGAGGACCGCCAGGCCGAGGAACAGCGCGGCGAAGGCGAGTTGGACGAGGTCGACGCCCGTCTCGGTGGCATCGTGGTCGGCCTCGTCGGCCGCCTCGACGACGAGGAGCGCGACGGTCGCGATGACGAGGATCGCGACGAACCACCCCAGCCCGAAGGCGGCCGTCTTGACGACCCCGCGGCGTCCCAGCAGCAGGACCACCGCCGTGACCACGGCGAACGGGCTCAGTGCGAGTCCCGTGGCGAGCGGGAGCGAGTCACCCAGTGCGGTCCACATCAGAACTCGTCGAGGAGGGCGTCGATCTCGGGGAAGGTCGTCACCGACGGCGCGTCGATCAGCTCGCCGCGCACCACGACGGCGACGGGGCTCGCCAGGGTCCGGACGTCGTCGAGGGGGTTGGCGGCGGTGACGAGGAGGTCCGCGGACTTGCCGGGATCGATCGAGCCGGTCTCGCCGTCGATGCCGAGGATGCGGGCGTTGGCCCCCGTCGCCGCGTGCAGCGCCCGCGCGGCCGGGACGCCACCGTACCGGATCACGAAATCGATCTCGCGCCAGGTGTTGTAGTGGGTCACGAAGGTCAGCGCCGAGTCGGTCCCCATGCCCAGCTCGATATCGTGCTCCAACGCGACCCGGATACCCGCGAGCATCTCGTCGAGCACCATCACGGCGTTGGCCCGGCTGACCTCGTTGGCGCCCGTCACCGACGGCTCGAGCTTGACCAGGGGCAGGCACGCCATGAGCGTCGGGATCAGGGACGAGTGGCCGCGCAGCGAGTTCGGGTTGTCCTTGAACAACGCGATCACCTCGTCGCTCATCGCCGCACCGTGCTCGATCGTGTCGACACCGGCGCGCAGCGCCGCCAGGATGCCGTCCTCGCTCTGCGCGTGCGCGGCGACCAGGATCCCCGCCGCGTGCGCCTCCTCGCAGACGATGCGCATGTTCGTCTCGGACATCTCGGGTGTCCCGGCGTGACCGATCGCCTTGGCGTCGGTCACTCCGCCCGTCGCCGAGATTTTCATCGCGCGAACCCCGTTGTCGAGGTTCTGGCGCGTGTTGCGCCGCGTGGCGTCGGCATCGGAGCAGATCAGAGCGATCTGCGGGGCGCCGTGCCCCTCGGGGATCGCCAGCAGCGGCCCCGACGGGATCAGCCGCGGACCGAGGTAGTCACCACGCTCGATCGCGGCCGCGGTGCGCACCACCTCGTACCCGGGTTCGCCGAGGCTGCGGATCGTGGTGACGCCGGTGTTCATCTGGGTCAGCACGGCGCGCTTGGTGCGCCCGTCGAGCCACCGGTGCCCGAAGGGACTGTGCGCGAACAGGGCGACGAGCTTCTCGGCGCGCTCGCTGGTGAGGATCTTCGGGATCGGCCGACCGTCCGAGAACAGGTGCGCGTGGGCGTTGATCAGTCCCGGCATCACGAATCGGCCGCGCGCGTCGACGACGCGGGCACCGTCGGGCACGGACGTCTCGGCGGCGGGCCCGACGGTGACGATCCGACCGTCGGCGCCGACGACGACTGTGCGATCGTGAAGGATCGTCCCGTCCCGGTCACCCGTGATGAGTGTTGCGTTCGTGAAGGCGAGCGGCTGGCTCATGGCGAGGAATCCTCCTGTGGTCGAACAGAAGTATGACGGCGCCCGGCATCGCACGTGCCCCGCTTCACCGGTGATATCACCCTCGGTTTCACCCTCCGGTGGATGTCGGGTCGGCCGCCCGATAGAGCCGCGGGGTTGCGTTATCGTGAACTCCGATCCGCCCCGTGCGGCGACGACGAGGGGGGCGATGAAGGTCGAGCAGGACAGCGGCGGACCGTCGGAACTCCTCGCGGAGGCCGTGCGCTCGGGTGACCCGGAGCGCATCGCGGCGGTCGCGACCCAGCACATCTGGCCGCTCTTCAACACCGCGCACGCCGCGCTGCTCGCCGCGATCTCGCCGCTGCCCGGCGCGACGATCGGCCGGTACCCCGTCCTGCAGCTGGTCCACCCGCTGGCGCCGGTGTTCGCGAGGTCGACCAGGCCCTTCACCGTGCACGCCCTGAACCGGTACCGGCGCGCGGGCTACGAGGAGTCGCTCGTCCTGACGATGCAGATGATCGGCAGCCGGATGAGCGGAGACATCGGTACCGCGCTCGGCTACGCACACCAGCTGGTCGCCCGCCTGCGGACCGAGGGCCCCTTCGACGTTCCCGCCGCCGACGATCCGTCGTGGTTCTTCCGCCATCAGATCGGCACGACGCACCTCATGGCCGGCCAGACGGTGGCGGCCCTGCGCGAGTTCGGGACGGCGCGCCAGATCGGCGAGGTCATCGGATCCGCCGACGCCGTCCGATCGGCCGCCGGGCGAGCCGCTCTCACCCATGCGGTCCGGGGCGCCGTCGACGATGCGCAGCGCGCCCTGGACACCGCCACGGCACTCCCGCATCCCGGCCCGGCGTACGCGGACGCCGCGCTGGGAACGGAGCGGACGGCGGCCGCGCTCATCGACATCGCGCGCATGCGGCCGGAGCGGGACCGCTCCGTCGCACTGCTGGAAGCGCTCGACACCGCCGACGTGGTGTGGCCGTTCGTGATGTACGCGCGGGCGTCTCACGCTCTGGCGGACGGACGCGCGGGCGACGCCCTCGACGCGATCGCGATGAGCACCGTGAGCCACGACGTCCGGGCGGGCACGTTCGCGTCCGACGCGGCGAGCGCGCTGCGGATCACGGCGCACCTCGCGCTGGGCGAGGTGAACGCCGCCCGGCGAGCGCTCGAGACGGCGACGGTGCACGGCACGCTGACCAGGGTGGCGGAGATCCGCCTGGCCCTGCACGAGGCCGACCCGATCCGGGCCCACGCCCGCCAGGTCGCACTGACCGCCGCCGAGCTCAGCCCCGCCCAGTGGGCCGAGGTCACCCTGCTGGCGGCGTGGCGGGAGAGCCTCGCGGGAGAGGTCTCCGACGAGCTGGCGCACCGCACGGCCGACCTCGCCGCGAGCCCCGGCAACCGGCGCGCGTTCACCGGCGTGCCGGCCACCGTGATCGACGCGGTCCTCGACCGGCTCCCGGAGTCCGCGCGGGCGAGCTTCACTGCGCGGATCGACGGCCTGCCGCTCGGCGCACCGCCGACCCCGCGGCCGCGGCTGACCCCGCGCGAGTACCAGGTACTCCGCGCACTGATCGACCACGACAACCGCGCCGATATGGCCGCGGCGCTCGGCGTGTCGACCAACACGGTGAAGACCCAGCTGCGATCGCTCTACCGGAAGCTGGGTGCCACGTCGAAGAACGAGGCCCTCACGTCCGCGGCCCGGCTGGCGCTCCTGCCGAGCGGCCGCTGACGCGCCGCGCTTTCCTTGGCGCTCCCACAGGATCCGGCCAGCCCGGGGACAGGCATCGTCGGCATCCTCGGGAGCAGTAACGAACCGCATCGCCGACCCGAAGGACCTCACATGCGCAACGATCACCGGAACGACCCCACCGCCATGACGCAGCCGCTGTCCCTGCCGCGCCACCAGGGCGGCGTGCGCGGCACCGTCAACCGCGTCCTCGACAGCTTCGCGCCGCGCGTGGAGAACCGCACCATGCTCGTGAAGATGGGGCGCGGCCGCCCCAGCCTGGTGGGCGACCACCGGCGCGGCAATCACATCACGCAGGCCTTCCACCTCGGCTGACCCCGACCCACGGCCCCACTCGGCTCCGACGTTCTCCGCTCAGGCGAAGCGCGCGAGGCGGGCGGCCGCAGCGGCGGTGCCGCCCATCCGCGCGATGGTCCGCCGCTCGTCGTCGAGCTGCTCGACGTAGCCGCGGGCGTACGACGCCCGGACCAGGCGCCGCGCCTCGCCGAGCCCGGGATGCGGGCCGGCGAGCATCCGCTCCACTTCCGCGGTCACCGCAGCCTCCAGCTCGCCCGCCGGCACGGCCAGGTCGATCAGACCCCAGTCCGCCGCGGTCGCGGCGTCGATCCGGTCGCCGTGCAGGAGCATCCGCATCGCCCGCCGGAACCCGACCGCCTTCGGCAGCAGCGCCGAGACCCCGCAGTCCGGGCTGAGCCCGACGCCGGTGTACGCGGTCGAGAAGTGCGCCGTATCGGCCGCGATCGCGATGTCGGCGGCGAGCACCAGCCCCAGTCCGCCGCCCGCGACGGGTCCCTGGATCGCCACCACCACGGGCACCGCGAGCCCGTCCAACACGGCGAGCGACCGGTGGATCGTGTCCGCCAGGTGATCGAGCATCGCGGAGCGGTCGTCGGCCGCGACCATCGCCTTGACATCGCCGCCCGCGCAGAAGAACCGCCCCTCGGCGCGGAGCACGACGACCCGCACACCCGGATCGGCGGCGATCCGCGCGGTCACCGTCACCAGCGCGTCGGCGAGGGGTTGGTTCAGCGCGTTCGCGGCGTCCGGCCGATGCAGCACGATCGTCGCGACCCCGCGCTCGTCGCGCTCGAACACGAGTCCCGAACCTGCGCCCACTGCATCGTCGTTCATCGACAACCTCCTCCGTCCATCACTGCCGCTGCAGCCTCTCACAACGCGGTTCCACCACTGAGCCGGACGCCGATGTCCGTGATGACGTCGACCACCCGGGATTCGTCCAGCGCAACGGCACCCGCGAGCCACCGTGCCAGGACCTCGACGGTTCCCGCAACGACGAACCATGCTGTGACATCGGCCGTCTCGGCGCCCCGGTCGGCGTAGACGCCGGTGGCGAGCAGCTCGCTGAACACGCGGAACTCCTGGTGCCGACGCCGTTCGAGCACCGCCGACCGCGAGGCCTCCTCGAACAGGCGGGCCTGCCGGGGGTCCTCCGCGAGCGTGCGCGCCAGGGTCTCGACGGTGCGCCGCACCCGCTCCGCGACCTCCTCGGCGTCGAGAGCCTCGGCGACCCGCTCGCGGATGACGTCCAACAGTCCGTCGAGCGCGGCGAGCAGGATCTGCTCGCGATCGGCGAAGGCCTCGTAGAAGTACCGCTTGGACAGGCCGGCCCGCGCGACGACGGTGTCGGCGGTGACGGATTCGACGCCGCCCTCGCCCACCTCGTCGAGGCAGGCCTCGAGTAGCCGCGCGCGCCGCGCGGACCGTCGTTCCTCCGCGCTGACGCCGCGCCAGGGTCGCACCACCTCGTCCATGGACTCAATCTTGACACAAGTTCGTTCCTAGTTCATCGTCATTGTAGGAACACAGTCGTTTCTACTTTGAGGAACAGGACCCATGGAGACGCTCATGACATCCGCATCGACCGTCCACGACGACGCCCTGATCAGCGCGGGAGCGCTCCGCCGCCGGATGGATGCGCTCGACCCCGTCGTCGATCACGAGGAGCTCACCCGGCTGAGCCTGGAGGTCAAGTACGGCGACGGCCTGTTCGTGCACGCCGCGTACACGGTCGCCTTCGCGCGGCAGGTGGCGGTTCCGTCGATCGCACGCATCGTCCACCGCAGGGGCACCGGCGACATGATGAAGGACGTCCGGCGCCGCAACGACGACACGCTGGTCTTCTTCGGCGAGATGCTGCGCAACGGTCACAGCTCCGCAGCCGGCCGCGCCGCCGTCGACCGCATGGAGTCGATCCACGCCCACTTCGGCATCACCGACGACGACAAGCGCTACACGCTCGCATCGCTCGCGTTCGAACCCGACCGCATCGCCGAGAACCTCGGCCTGCATCTGTTCACCGGGGGCGAACGCCTGGCCCGCTTCCTCTTCTGGCGCGGCATCGGCGAACTCATGGGCCTCGACGTGCCCGAGCGCCGCAGCGAGTTCCTCGACTGGGCGCTGGCCTACGAGTGCCGCTACGCCTACACCGAGAGCGGGCGAGCCCTGGTCGACCAGCTCTCCGTGGACTGGCGCGAGCGCTGGTTCCCCGGCCGCACGGCCCGCTACGCCGACCCCGTCCTGTTCAGCATCTACGGCCCGCAGCTGTGCGCCACGCACCGGCTCGACGAGCCGACCGCGCGCACCCGCGCCCTCACCGCGCGTGCGATGAAGACCTACGCGCACTCCACGGCCACCCGCCCGCACCGGCTGGGCCGGTCGTGGGTGGACCACTTCGGCGGCGTTCACGGGCAACCCCTCGACATCGCCGACTACGGCTACCGTGCCCGTGCGAGAGCGCACGCATGAGTCGACAGCACAGCGGTGTCACGGCCACCGCGCCGCGCCGCGGCGGCCAGGGGCAGAGCGTGACGCCTCAGCCCAGCGGCCGGAAGCCCACCGCGTGCCGAAACCCGCCACGCGGCTCGGTGGCCGAAGCGACCTGCGCCCGGGCCTGCTCGATGACGGGCGTGGTCGGGTCGAGCACGGACAGGTACTGTCGATGCTCGGCGAGCGACTCCACCGCCCGCTCCACGAAACCGGACACGTCGACGATCAGCGTGGGCTCCGGCGCCGTCTGGAAAGCGCGGACGCCCGTGCCCGCCACAGATTCCGCCACCGCCCGGGTGAACTCCATGTGGTCGGACTGGTTCGGCACGCCGTTGCCCCAGTCGGGACCACCCCACAGCGTGATCACGATGTCGGGCGAGTACCGGGACAGCGACTTCGCGATCGAGGTCCGCAGTTCCTCGGTGTTGCGGAGCTGCGAGTCCGGGTAGCCCCAGAACCGCACCTCGTCGACCCCGACGACGGCGGCGGACCGTCGTTGCTCCTCCTCGCGGACCGGGCCTGCAGTGCCGGGCGACATGCCCTCGATCCCCGCCTCGCCGGACGTGGCGAGGCCGTACAGCACCGTCTTGCCCTGGGACGTCCAGCGCGCGACCGCCGCGGCCATCCCGTACTCCGGGTCGTCCGGGTGCGCCACCAGCACCAGGGCGGTGGACCAGTCCTCGGGGAACACTTCCGGCTCGGGCGAGGTCGCGTCTGCCATGGCCCCACGGTAGCGGGGGCGTGCGGTCAGCGCAGCAACTCGACCGACACCCCGTCCGCGAAGCGATAGGGCTGCGCGGCGATGAGACCGGACAGGACGCGGCGGAGCCGCGAGATCTCCGCGCGCACTGTCACCACCCGCGAGCCGTCACCGAAGATCGACGACGCGAGCTGCGAGGCCGTGTGCCCCGCACCATCCGCAAGCAGCTCGAGGATCTGCGCGTGCCGCGGCGTGAGCTGGTGCCGCCACTGCCCACCGGAACCCACGACGCTGACCTCGGGCGAGCGATCGGCGCGCAGGTCGACGGTGACCCGGGTGCGCTCGAGGGAGCCCGTGTGGTCGACGGGTCGCAGCAGCCACCCGCCCGGGAGCGGTTCGACGGCGCACTCCCCCAGCTCCGGCAGCCACAGGTGCGAGCCGTCCATCACGTCGGGCAGGGTGACCCGCGCCCGCGGCGAGAGCTGCCCGACGGCGGCGACCCAGCCGTGCGGATCCACGACGAGGCCCGGCCCCGGCATTCCGGCGAGCAGCGGGGCCGCGACGGTGCGCAGTTGGTCCAGCCCCGCGAGGTGGGATTCGTGCAGGCGGGACTCGGCCAGCCGGGCGACGGTGGCCACCAGGGCCAGGGTGGTCGGGTGAACGGTGGACGCCGGGCCGCTGACGTCGACGACGCCGAGCAGCTTGCCGGTGCGCCGGTCGCGGATCGGGGCCGCGGAGCAGGTCCAGGGGTGCTGGCTCCGGGCGAAGTGCTCGGCCGAGAAGGTCTGGACGGCGCTGCGCGCCGCGAGTGCGGTGCCGATCGCATTCGTGCCCACGTCGCTCTCCGACCACGCGGCACCCTCGACGAACCCGAGGTTGTCGGCCTGGCGGAGCACCCTCGACGGTCCGCCGCGCCACAGGATGGTGCCCTCGGCGTCGGCCACCACGAGGATGCTGGAGCCGGCCTCGGTGAGCGGGGCGAGCCCGCTGGTGAACTCCTCGATCATCCCGGCGAGCCCGGACTCGCGCCGCAATCGGGCCAGGTCGGCGGCGTGGATCGCCGGTCCCGCATCGTCGTCGGGCCGGAGGCCTGCAGCCCGCACCCGGTCCCACGAGTCGCCGATCACCTCCCGCGGGCGAGCCGGCGGGCGTTCACCCGACATCGTCGCGTCGTAGACCTGGGCGAGCAGCCGCGCATAGCTGCGCGGATCGTCGCCGAGAGCCACCGCGGGCTCGACCGTCTGTCCCACCCCTCGATTGTGCCTCAACTCACACTTCGAGACGGGCGTGCCCCCGCTTTCGCCGATCGCGTCGTCACATCTGCAACGGGACGCAACCCTTGCCGCACCCCTTGCGTCGGGCGTGTGATTCACACCACAGCACGACCTCCAGTCCCGATTCGAAGGAGCAGACATGACCGCTATCGCGGATGCCGAACAGACCACCGCCGCCGATCCCCAGCAGCGGATCGACGCCTGGCTCCAGCAGTTCGACGCCGCGCTCGCGGCGCGCGACGTCGACGCCGTCACCGAGCTGTTCGAGCCCGGCGCCTTCTGGCGCGACCTGGTGTCCTTCACCTGGAACCTCAACACCAGCGAGGGCCGCGACCAGATCCGCGCGATGCTCACCGAACGCCTCGACGACACCGCGCCGGGCGGATTCGCCACCACGGACCCGGCGAGCGGCGAGGAGGTCGCGGAAGCGTTCATCGAATTCGAGACCGGCGTCGGCCGCGGCAAGGGCCACCTGCGGATCCGGGAGGGCGAGGACGGCGTCGACCGCGCCTGGACCCTCCTGACCACGCTGCGCGAGCTCAAGGGCCACGAGGAGTCGTTCGGCGTACGCCGCCCGATGGGCGCCGTACACGGGGCCCACGTGGAGGCACCCACCTGGGCCGAGCGTCGCGAACGCGAGGAGGCCGAGCTGGGCCGCACGGTCCAGCCCGACACCCTGGTCATCGGCGGCGGCCAGGGCGGTATCGCCCTCGGCGCCCGCCTGCGCCAGCTCGGCGTGCCGGCGCTCGTCGTCGACAAGTACGACCGTCCCGGCGACCAGTGGCGCGGCCGGTACAAGTCGCTCTGCCTGCACGACCCGGTCTGGTACGACCACCTCCCCTACCTGCCCTTCCCGGCCAACTGGCCCGTCTTCGCCCCCAAGGACAAGATCGGCGACTGGTTGGAGATGTACACCCGCGTCATGGAGGTGCCGTACTGGTCGCGCACCGAGGCCCTCTCGGCGTCGTACGACGAGGCGAAGGCCGAGTGGACCGTCGAGGTGAACAAGGACGGCGAGCGCCTGACCCTGCACCCGAAGCAGCTCGTCCTCGCGACCGGCATGTCCGGCAAGCCGAACATCCCCGACTTCCCCGGGATGGACGTCTTCCAGGGCGAGCAGCACCACTCGAGCAAGCACCCGGGGCCGGACGCCTACGCGGGCAAGAAGGTCGTGATCATCGGCGCGAACAACTCCGCGCTCGACATCAGCAAGGCCCTCGTCGAGGCCGGCGCCGAGGTCACGATGGTGCAGCGCAGCTCCACCCACATCATCAAGTCCGAGTCGCTCATGGAGCACGGTCTGGGCGATCTGTACAGCGAGCGCGCGGTCGCGAACGGCGTGACCACCGACAAGGCCGACATGATCTTCGCCTCGCTGCCCTACAAGATCATGAACGAGTTCCAGAAGCCGATCTACGACAAGGTCCGCGAGATCGACGCCGACTTCTATCGTGGACTCGAGGACGCGGGCTACGAGCTGGACTTCGGCGACGACGACTCGGGTCTGTTCATGAAGTACCTGCGCCGCGGCTCGGGCTACTACATCGACGTCGGCGCCGCCGGCCTCATCATCGACGGCTCGATCAAGCTCGCCAAGGGCGGCGTGGAGCGGCTGACGGAGAACAGCGTCGTCCTGAAGGACGGCACAGAGCTGCCCGCCGACCTCGTGGTATACGCGACCGGCTACGGCTCGATGAACGGCTGGGCCGCCGACCTCATGGGCCAGGAGACCGCCGACACGCTGGGCAAGTGCTGGGGCCTGGGCTCCGACACCACCAAGGATCCGGGGCCGTGGGAGGGCGAGCAGCGCAACATGTGGAAGCCCACGCAGGTACCCGGCCTGTGGATGATGGGCGGCAACCTGCACCAGTCGCGGCACTACTCGCTGTACCTGGCGCTGCAGCTCAAGGCCCGCTACGAGGGCATCGACACCCCCGTGTATCGGCTGGCCGAGGTCCATCACACCAGCTGATCACCCCATAGACCCCGGCCCCGGCGGTAGCACGTGCACCGCCGGGGCCGGTTCCATGTCCGGGTGAGGATCAGCGCAGGACGGCACCCACCGCGTCGGCCGCGCGCGCGACCGCGGCGTCGCGCGCGGCGGACGCCTCGTCCTCCGTGAGGGTCCGATCGCCCGCGCGGAACCGCAACGAGAAGGCCATGGACTTGCGACCCTCACCCACCTGCGCGCCGGTGAACACGTCGAACAGCGAGATCGCCTCGAGGAGCTCCCCGGCACCGTCGGCCAGGGCGGACCGTACGGCCTCCGCCGGGACCGCCTGGTCCACGACGACGGCAACGTCCTGCAGCACCGCGGGGAACGGCGAGACCACGGGGGCCGGCAGGTTCTCCGCCAGCGGGATCGCGTCCAGGTCCAACTCGACGGCGCAGGTGCGGGCCGGGAGCCCGGCGCGCTCGAGAACGGCCGGGTGCAGCTCGCCCGCGTGGCCCACGACGGTGTCGCCGACGAGGACCTCGGCGCACCGTCCGGGGTGGAAGGGCGCGAACTGCGCCGATCGCAGGGTCAGCTCGACATTGCTCGCACGGCCGATCTCGCGGACCGCCTCGAAGGCGTCGGTGGCGTCCGCGGGCCGCGCCGCACCCCAGGGACCGGACGTGCCGCGCAGCCCGGAGAAGACGAGCGCGATGTGCTCCGGCTGGCTCGGCAGCGAGGCGTTGAGCTCATCGATCTGCTCCGCGGTGGGGCGACGATCGACGGGGATCGGGTCGACGGCGACGGTCTTCTCGGTGGGCAGCACGACCTCGGCGATCGTGTACAGCGCGAGGTCGCGCTGGCCGCGGGAGACATTGCGGGCCAGGATCTCCAGCAGGCCCGGGAGCAGGGTCGTCGCAAGCGACGGACGGTCCGACTCCAGCGGGTTGAGCACCTTCGTCGTGTTCCGGCGCGGATCGTCGGCGTCGAGGCCCCACGTGTCGAACACGTCGGCGGGCAGGAACGGGCTGGTCAGCACCTCGACGTGGCCGGTGTGCGCGAGCGAGCGGCTCACGACGCGGCGGCGGCGCTGGCGCGCGTTGAGTCCGCGCCCGCCCGGCGCGGCGGGCAGCACCGGCGGGATCTGCTCCAGCCCCTCGAGCCGCAGCACCTCCTCGACCAGGTCGGCGACCATGGTCAGGTCGGGACGCCAGGTGGGCGGGGTCACCGTCAGGCTGCTCTCCCCCTGCACGGAACAACCGATCTGGGTCAGGCGGCGCACCGTCGTACCCGGAGCGTAGGTGATGCCGGCGACGCGGTCCGGACGGTCCGCCGCGATGGTGATCTGCGGGCGCTCGTCGTAGGAGCCCAGGTCCGTGATCTCGCCCACGACGGTGCCGCCGGCGATCTCGGTGAGCAGGCGGGCCGCCTCGCGGACCGTCCACACGGAGATCGCGGGGTCGACGGTGCGCTCGTAGCGCTTGGCGGCGTCCGAGCTGAGCTTGTGTCGCTTGCCGGTGCGGAACACCTTGACGGGGTTCCAGATCGCGCCCTCGAGGATGACGTTCACGGTCGCGTCGCCGACCTCGGTGGTGGCGCCGCCCATGACGCCGGCGAGCGACACGGGCCCGGAATCGTCGACGATGACCGCGTCCTCGGGGTCGAGCTTGCGAGTCACGTGGTCGATGGTCTCCAGGGTCTCGCCCGGGCGCGACGCGCGCACCGTCAGACCGCCCTGGACGAGGTCGGCGTCGAAGGCGTGCAGCGGCTGGCCGGTCAGCAGCATCAGGTAGTTGGTCACGTCGACCGCGGCGCTGATCGGACGCACGCCGGAGGTGAGCAGGCGGCGCTGCAGCCACCACGGGCTCACGGCCTTCGGGTCGATGCCCTCCACGCGCAGCGCGGTGAAGCGCGTACAGCCGGACTCGGGCTCGACGGTGACGTCGACGCCGCCTTTGCCGCTCCCGGCCTTCGCCGACGGGGTGGTGATATCGGTGAACGGCAGGTCGTAGCCGCAGGCCAGCTCGCGCGCGAGGCCGCGGACGGAGAAGGCGTAACCGCGGTCGGGCGTCACGTTCAACTCGATGACGGTGTCGTCCATGCCGAGCACGGCCTTGGCGTCGTCGCCGGGCTGTGCAGTGCCCGCGGGCAGCACGAGGATGCCCGAGTGGTCGGTGCCGAGGCCGAGCTCGGAGACGGAGCAGATCATGCCGTCGGAGGTGTGGTCGTACGTCTGGCGGGTGGCGATCGCGAAGCCGCCGGGCAGCACGGCGCCGGGCAGCGCCGCGACGATGAGATCGCCCTCGGCGAAGTTGCGGGCGCCGCAGACGATGTCGCGCGGCTCGGCCTCCCCGACGTCGACCTGGCAGAACCGGATCGGCTTGCGGAAGTTCGTGAGCTCCTCGATCGCCACGACGCGGCCGATCTTCAGCGGGCCGGTCACGGTGTCGAGCGAGTCGAGCTCCTCGACCTCGAAGCCGACGCGGACGAACCCCGCGTCCAGCTCGTCGGCGGTGACGCCCCAGTCCGGGGTGTCGCGGCGGAGGATCTCGGTGAGCCATGACTGTGCAACGCGCACGGTGGAAGTCCTTCTCCTGGGTGAGTCTGGTGAGCGGGGGCTGGTCCGGCGCTAGCCGCGGACGCCGAAGGGCAGGGTGAAGCGGACGTCGCCCTCGACGATGTCGCGCATGTCCGAGAGGCCGGTCCGGAACTGCAGGGTGCGCTCGAGGCCCATGCCGAAGGCGAAGCCGGAGTACTCCTCGGGATCGATGCCGCAGGCGCGCAGCACGTTCGGGTTGACCATGCCGCATCCGCCCCACTCGATCCAGCCCGCGCCGCCCTTCTTGTTCGGGAACCACACGTCCACCTCGGCCGACGGTTCCGTGAAGGGGAAGTAGTTCGGCCGCATGCGGGTGGTGGTCTCGGGGCCGAACATCGCCTTGGCGAAGGCCTCGAGGGTGCCGCGCAGGTGCGCCATCGTCAGGCCCTTGTCGACCGCGAGGCCCTCGACCTGGCTGAACACGGGGGTGTGGGTGGCATCCAACTCGTCGGTCCGGAAGGTGCGGCCGGGGCAGGCCACGTAGATCGGCACGTCGCGGGTGAGCATGGAGCGCACCTGCACCGGGGAGGTGTGGGTGCGCAGCACCTGCCGCGAGCCCTCGGGCGCGACGTAGAAGGTGTCCTGCATGGAGCGGGCCGGGTGGTCCGGGAGGAAGTTGAGCGCGTCGAAGTTGAAGTGCTCGGTCTCGACCTCGGGCCCCTCGGCGATCTCCCAGCCGATGCCGACGAAGAAGTCGGCGACCTCGTCCGCGATGATGCTGACGGGGTGCCGGGCACCCTGCGGGGCGCGGGCCGAGGGCAGCGTCACGTCGATCGACTCGGAGACGAGGACCGCCGCGTCGCGCTCGGCGTCGAGGACGGCCTTGCGCTGCTCGTAGGCGGCGCGGGCGCGCCCCTGCGCGACGTTGACCCGCTTACCCGCGTCCTTGCGGTCCTCCTTGGGGATGGACCCGAGCGCCCGCTTGCTCAGCGCGAGCGGAGACTTCTCGCCCAGGTGCGCGAGCCGAGCGACGTTGAGGGCCTCGAGGTCGGACGCTGCGTCGAACGCCCGCGCGGCCTCGTCGGCGAAGGCGTCGAGCGCCGCTTCGCTGAGGTCATCGACAGGGGTGAGCTGGTCTTCCGACACTTCTCTGGGCTCCTCGCTGGGGGTGGGACGGTACCCGTCCAGCGTAGTCGACGGTGTTTCGGGACCGGAAACGCATTACCGCTGGTCCGCGCCCGCCGTCAGCGATCGTGCTCGGCCAGCCACGCCCGGACCACCGTCTTGGGCGCGCACGCGCACCACGCGTCCTCGATGACCTCACGCAGTTCGTCGCGCGAGATCTCCCCGAGCCGGGAGGCCCGGATCAGGACCGCGTTGTAGCCGTCGAAGTGCGGCGTGGTGAAGAACGGCCCGTCGGCCTGAACCAGCGCGAGCTTGTCGGACTCGTCCGGCGTGCGGATCAGGATCACGTCGTCGAGGCGCGCACCGTCACCGTCGACTGCGTCGGGTCGCGGTGATCGATTGCCGCAGAAGACCTTCTTGCTCACCTGCCACGCGGGCCTGCCGCCCCACCCGGCGATCTCGACGACCCGCGGCAGCGCCTGCGCGATCGCCGCCACGTCCTCGACCCGCGCAGCTCTAGCCATGAACCCGACGGTACGCCCGATCAGTGCGGTCGGTTTCCTGCGGGATCCGTGGCTTTTCGACCGCACTCACAGTCGCCGTCGCCCGCGCACCGGCGAGGGCACCGACGAACATGGCCGCGGCCCGCCACCCCGCCGGCGAGCCGATCCCCTCCTTGGCCATCAGCAGCACCGCGACGCCGGCGACGCACACCAGCGCCCCGACCACCGCGCCGCGCGGGCCGCGCGCCGTTACCCGGTCGTCCCACCACCGCAGACGGCGGTGCTCCAGCGGCGAGAGCAGCACGAACAGCGCGAACATCACCACCGCGAAGACCGCGGCGCGCAGCGCCATCAGCCCCCAGAATCCGCTCTGGTGCGGATCGGTCGCGTCAACGCCCAGGTAGTGCAGGCCGATGGCCGCGACGGCGATCGCGGGGATGTGCCAGAGGTAGAGCGTCATCGCTCCCCCGTTGCCGACGGCCACCGGGTACCAGACGCGCGGGCGCCGCGCCCAGCGCCCGATCGCCGGCGCGGCGACGACGAACAGCAGGCTCACCCACACGCAGTGCAGGCCGAGGAGCAGCGTCGGCGGCGTGGTGTTAGAGAAGGTCTCGGCGCCGGTGACCACGAGCGGTACGTCGTAGGGCCCCGCCACCACCGCGACCACGGCTCCCACGAACGCCAGCGCCGCCACCACCAGCGCCACCCGGGTCGGGATCATCCTCCGCGCGTACGCAACGCCGATGACCACGGGAATCAGCCACACGACGAGGAAATTCGGGAATCCCCACTCGATCGCCCCGGTGGCGAGCAGCGCACCGTCGAACCCGGCGGACGCGACGAGCAGCCCCACGGCGACCACGGCCAGGCCGGCCCGGCCGAGGCGCATCAGCAGCGGGACGAACGCCAGCACCAGCAGGTACACGCCGACGAACCAGAGCAGCGCGACGCTTTCCTGGCCGAGCCGGCTCGCGCTGGACTCGCCCGCGACCGCGCGCACGGCGAGCAGCGTCAGCGACCAGAAGGCGAGGTACCAGAACACCGGTCGCGCGAGCCGCTGCGCGCGACTCAGCAGCCACCCGCCCCACGGCGTGTCCGGCTTCACCCCGTAGGCGCTACTGGCTGCGCCGGCGAGGAAGAACAACGGCATGACCTGCAGGATCCAGGTGATCGGCTGCAGCGATGGGTCCGCGCCGAGGGTGTTGCCGACCCACACGCCCGACCGGGTGATGGTCGCGAGCAGGAGCGCGCAGTGGCCGAACATCACGACGAGCAGGCTCACGATGCGCGCGACGTCGACGGCGCGGTCGCGGGTGTGCGGCGTGCCGTCGACGACGACGGTGCGGGAGGGCAACAGTCTCATGTCCACCATGCTCCCCGCCCGCGGGGCCTCGCGGATGAGTAGTCCTACCCGGAAGCGGTGAGGACCTACCCCCGATTCTGCACGCGGGAGCTCGCGTACAGGCAGATCGACGCGGCGGTGGCGAGGTTCAGCGACTCGGCGCGACCCCGGATGGGGATCGCGACGCGGTGGTCGGCGAGTGCCTGCAGTTCGCGGGACAGGCCGTGCGCCTCGTTGCCGAACAGCCAGGCGGTGGGCCCGGCGAGCAGATCATCGGCGTCGTCGAGCGAGACCTCGCCGTCCGCGGCGGTGGCGAGGACGGTCAGGCCGGAGGCCTTGAGGTGTGCGATCGCGACCTCGGGGTCGCGTTCCTGCACCACCGGCAGGTGGAAGACGGAGCCCGCGGACGCCCGCACGACCTTCCCGTTCATCGGGTCGACGGTGTCCCCGGCGAGCAGGACCGCGTCGGCGCCGACGGCGTCCGCGACTCGGATGACGGTGCCGGCGTTGCCCGGCTCGGCGACGTCGACGGGGACGGCGACCAGCCGCGCACCGTCGGGCACGCGGGCATCGGGCAGGGCCCGGCAGACCGCCACGATCCCCGGCGGGGTGACGGTGTCCGACAGCCCGCGCATGGCGCGGTCGGTCACGTACGCCTCGCGGCCGGTGAGCAGGCCGGGGTACCGCTCGGCGCCCTCCTCCGTGACGTACAGCTCGACGACGAGGCCCGCCTCGAGCGCGGAGGTGACGGCGTTGGAGCCCTCAGCGAGGAAGAGTCCGGCCTTCCTGCGGCCCGCAGCACGCAGGAGCTTGGATGCAGCAACGACCCGCGGGGTCCGCTCCGTGAAGAGCTGGTCCGCGGGTCGCTGCGGGGGGTGCGTCAAGACTTACGCGGCGGGCGCGTTCACGTCGGCCGGGAGCGCCTTGCGGGCGACCTCGACGATCGCGGCGAACGCGGCGGGATCGGACACGGCGATCTCGGCCAGGTTCTTGCGGTCCACCTCGACGCCGGCCAGGTTGAGGCCCTGGATCAGGCGGTTGTAGGTCATGTCGTTGGCCCGCGCGGCGGCGTTGATGCGGGTGATCCACAGCTTGCGGAAGTCGCCCTTGCGCGCGCGGCGGTCGCGGTACGCGTAGGTCAGCGAGTGGAGCTGCTGCTCCTTGGCCTTGCGGTACAGCCGCGAGCGCTGGCCGCGGTAGCCCTTCGAGGCCTCGAGGATGGAACGACGCTTCTTCTGAGCGTTCACTGCGCGCTTGACGCGTGCCATAGGTCTTCGTCCTTACGTGTGAAAAGTTCTAGCGGGTGATGCGGAGCGGCTTACTTGCCGAGCAGCTTCTTGACGCGACGCACGTCGGCAGGGGCCACCTCGGCCACACCGTCGAGGCGACGGGTCACGCGCGAGCTCTTGTGCTCGAGGAGGTGGCGACGGCCGGCCTTCTGGCGCAGCACCTTCCCGCTACCCGAGAGCTTGAAGCGCTTCGCGGTACCGCTGTGGGTCTTGTTCTTCGGCATGTCTCGTCTCGTTTCTTCTGTGATTCTTCAGCTGGTTCGCGACGTGAGTCGCTTACCCCGCCGGAGCCTCGGGCGCAGCGGGCCGCGCCACCGGGGCTTCCTTGTCCTGTTGCGCCTTGGCGCGGGTCTTCGCACCCTTGTGCGGGGCGAGGACCATGGTCATGTTGCGGCCGTCCTGCTTCGCGGACGTCTCGACGAAGCCGTACTCGGCCACGTCGGCGCCCAGGCGCTGCAGAAGACGGAAACCCAGCTCGGGACGCGACTGTTCGCGACCGCGGAACATGATCGTGACCTTGACCTTGGAGCCCTGCTCCAGGAACCGGACGACGTGCCCCTTCTTGGTCTCGTAGTCGTGGTCGTCGATCTTCGGGCGGAGCTTCTGCTCCTTGATCACGGTCAACTGCTGGTTCTTGCGGGACTCGCGCAGCTTCTGTGCGGCCTCGTACTTGAACTTGCCGTAGTCCATGATCTTGCACACGGGCGGACGGGCATTGGGTGCCACCTCGACCAAGTCGAGGTCCGCCTCGTACGCCAGCTTGAGCGCATCTTCAACCCGCACGATCCCGACCTGCTCTCCGCCGGGGCCGACGAGCCGGACCTCAGGGACGCGGATCTGACCGTTGGTGCGTGTCTCAGTGCTGATGGGGCCTCCTCATATAGGTACTCGCGACGCGTGCGAGCGGTCTTCACTCGTAGACCGCCGCGCAGCTTCAGGCCCTGCTCTCACACAGCGAAAAGGCCCCGACCAGGTGATTCACACCTGGCGGGGCCCACACCGACCGATTCGGGCCGCGCCAGCATGCACCGACGATCAACCCCTCCTCCAACGAGGAGACCGCGCGTAATATTCCTGACGGACATCACCGCGGCGACCGGACCAGCCGACCGAAGATCGACGTGGTGGGAGTGGACTCCACTTGCTGCCCCGGCTCAAGGCCGGAGCGGTCGCACATGACAGTGTAACAGTCGTGAGTGAGAATCCGAATTCGTCCCCCGAGCCCGACACACTGGAACGCCTGGTCGCAGACTCACCGTCGATCGAGGTCATCTCCAGCGCCTGGATGCTGCTGATGAGCGCCGCGGCGGAGAAGCTGGGGCTCACCGGCGCCGAAGCCACCGTCGAGCACGACGCCCAGGCGACCTTCGATCCCCGCAACAGCCCCCACTTCGACCTCGACGAGGCCCGCCGCCTGATCACCGCGCTCGCCGGCCTGACCACGGCTTCCGTCGAATACCTCGGACCACACGCCGGCCCGTACCGGGACGGCCTCAAATCCTTGCAGCTCGCCTTCCGCGAATACAGCACCTACCCCGACGAGCCCGGCCAGGGCCCCGGCGAGAAGTACACGGGACCGGTGTACGGCTAAACCTCAGGGTTATCCCCCAAGAACACCCTGACCTGTGTAAATAGGTCTAGTGTTCCAGGTCACACGGGGCGTACGGTGCTCGTATGAAACGGATGAGAACGCTCGCGGCCGGCGTACTGGTCGCTGCAGGAGTACTGGCTCCACTCGGGGGCGTCACCGCTGCGACAGCGTCGGCCGCCCCCACCCCCGCGGTCTCGCACCCCGGGCACGGGTGGTGCGAACAGGGGCGGTGGGTCGGCGGCTACTGGACCCAGGGCCGCTGGCACCCGGGCTGGTGGCAGGCCGGGTACTGGCGGCCGGGCTGGGTCGACCGGTGGGGCTGGCACCCGGGCTACTGGGTGCAGCCGCAGTGGCATCCCGGTTGGTTCGAGCAGGGTCGCTGGGTCCCGGGCCACTGGGAACCGGGCCGCTGCTACCCGCACCGCTGAACCGACCCGGCCGACTGGACACGAACGGGCCTTCCGCCGCATCCCCCGCGACGGAAGGCCCGTTCGTCGTTCGCACGGCGAGCCGACACCGCCGTGGGCATCACCGAAAGCGCGTAACGTGACGACCATGGGCGATGAATCGCGGCAGTCGGTGTTCCCCAACCTGCGGTACGCGGACCCCGGAACAGCGATCACCTTCCTCGACGCCGCCTTCGGTTTCACGACGCACTTCGTCGTCGAAACCGGAGACGGTGTCGAGCACGCCCAACTCCGGGTCGGCGACGACCTGGTGTTCCTCGGCCGCGCGCACGGCGGCGACCGGTACGGGATGGGAACCCCGGGCACCTTGGGAGGCTCGACGGTGGCGCTGTGCGTCCGGGTCCCGGATCACTCTCTCGACGCGCATGCTCAGCGGGCGGAAACCGCAGGCGCCCGGATCCTGAACCCGGTGCACGCCTCGCTCGCGGGGGTGCGCGAGTACTCGTGCGCGGATCCCGAGGGCCACGTCTGGACCTTCAGCGATTACAGCGGCGAGTAGCAGACCCACCAGGAAGACGAACGGGCCTTCCATCGCATCCCCGCGACGGAAGGCCCGTTCGTCGTTCCGCGCGCCGTGCGCGCGGCGACCTCAGGCTGCCAGCAGCGCCTTGATCCGGTCCGGGCGGAAGCCCGACCAGTGGTCGGCACCGTCGATCACAACGACGGGCGCCTGCAGGTAACCGAGCGCGAGGACGTACTCCCGCGCCTCCTCATCAACACTGATGTCGACCGCGGTGTACTCGACACCGGCCTTGTCGAGCGCGCGGTAGGTCGCCGTGCACTGCACGCACGCGGGCTTGGTGTAGACGGTCACGTTGCTCATGCCTTCAACACTACATCTAGTGTCACACGCGTGCAATTTACACAAGATGCTGTGGATCGCGGTTCACAGGCATCCCCAGATCCTCCACCACGCGTCCACAGCTCCGTCCCCAGGGCGACACGCCCTACGACGTGGCCAGCACCTCCGCGAGGAACTTGCCTGTGTACGAATCGGGCGCGGCCGCCACGTCCTCGGGCGTCCCCTGCGCGACGACGGTGCCGCCCCCGCTTCCGCCTTCCGGCCCCATGTCGACGATCCAGTCGGCGGTCTTGATGACGTCCAGGTTGTGCTCGATGACGATGACCGAGTTCCCCTTGTCGACCAGCCCGTCGATCACCTGCAGGAGCTTCGCGATGTCCTCGAAGTGCAGGCCCGTGGTGGGCTCGTCCAGGATGTAGACGGTGCGACCGTTGGACCGCTTCTGCAGTTCGGCGGCGAGCTTGACGCGCTGCGCCTCGCCGCCGGACAGCGTGGTGGCGGGCTGCCCCAGCCGCACGTAGCCGAGGCCGACCTCGACCAGCGTCTTGAGGTAGCGGTGGATCGAGGTGACCGCCTCGAAGAACTCGGCGGCCTCCTCGATCGGCATGTCCAGCACCTCGGCGATGTTCTTGCCCTTGTAGTGCACTTCGAGCGTCTCGCGGTTGTACCGCGCGCCGTGACAGACCTCGCACGGCACGTACACGTCCGGGAGAAAGTTCATCTCGATCTTGATCGTGCCGTCGCCCGAGCACGCCTCACACCGGCCGCCCTTGACGTTGAACGAGAAGCGCCCGGGCTGGTAACCGCGGACCTTCGCCTCGGTGGTGGCCGCGAACAACGTGCGGATCTTGTCGAAGACGCCCGTATAGGTGGCCGGGTTGGACCGCGGGGTGCGACCGATCGGCGACTGGTCGACCTGCACCAGCTTGTCGAGATCGTCGAGACCCGTGACCCGGCTGTGCCGCCCCGGGACCTGCCGCGCCCCGTTGAGCTTGTTGGCCAGCACGGTCGAGAGGATGTCGTTGACGAGCGTCGACTTGCCCGACCCGGACACGCCGGTGACCGCGGTCAGCACGCCCAGCGGGAACGACACGTCGATGTTCTGCAGGTTGTGCTCGCGCGCGCCGACGACCTTGAGCTGGCGTTTCTTGTCGATCGGGCGCCGGACCGCGGGCACGGGCAGCGCGCGCCGCCCGGACAGGTAGGCGCCGGTCAGCGAGTCCTTGTTCTTGAGCAGCGCCTTGTACGTGCCGCTGTGCACCACGTTGCCGCCGTGCTCACCCGCGTACGGCCCGATGTCGACCACCCAGTCGGCCATGCGGATCGTGTCCTCGTCGTGCTCGACGACGATGAGGGTGTTGCCCAGGTCCCGCAGGCGCACCAGGGTGTCGATGAGGCGGCGGTTGTCGCGCTGATGCAGGCCGATCGACGGCTCGTCGAGCACGTACAGCACGCCCGCGAGGCCGGAGCCGATCTGCGTGGCGAGGCGGATGCGCTGCGCCTCACCGCCGGACAGCGAGCCCGCGGCGCGCGAGAGCGACAGGTACTCCAGGCCAACGTCCAGCAGGAACGCGATGCGGGCCTGCACCTCCTTGAGCACCCGGCCGGCGATCGCGGCCTCGCGCGCGCCGAGCTTCAGGTCGGACAGGTAGTCCGAGCACTCCCCCACCGACATCGCGGAGACGTCGGCGATCGACTTCTCGCCGAACCGCGGGTGATCGAGCGTGACCGCGAGGATCTCGGGCCGCAGCCGCGCGCCGGAACAGGCCGGACACGGCACGTCACGCATGTAGCCCTCGTACCGCTCCTTCATCTGCTCCGACTCCGTGGACTCGAGGCGGCGGTGCAGGAAGGGCATGACGCCCTCGAACTCGGCGTAGTACGAGCGGGTGCGGCCGTACCGGTTGCGGTACTTCACGTGGACCTGGTGCTCGGAGCCCTCGATGACGGCCTTGCGCGCCTTCGCCGGCAGCTCCTTCCACGGGGTGTCCAGGTCGAAACCCATCGCATCGGCCAGGCCGGAGAGCAGGCGCAGGAAGTACTCCGCGCTCTGCCCGGACGACCAGGGGGCGATGGCACCGTCGGCCAAGGACAGCAACGGGTCGGGGACGACGAGCTCCGGGTCGACCTCCTTGCGGACGCCGAGGCCGTCGCACTCCGGGCACGCGCCGTACGGCGAGTTGAACGAGAACGAACGGGGCTCGAGATCGTCGACCGCGATCGGGTGGCCGTTGGGGCAGGCCATCTTCTCCGAGAAGCGCCGCTCCCGCTCGGGATCGTTCTCCTCGCGGTCCACGAAGTCGAGGACGACGATGCCGTCGGCCAGCCGCAAGGCGGTCTCGATCGAGTCGGTGAGGCGCTGCTTGGCGGACGACTTCACCGCGAGCCGGTCCACCACGACCTCGATGTCGTGCTTCTCCTGCTTCTTCAGCTTGGGCGGCTCGGCGAGCGGGTGCACCACCCCGTCGATCCGGGCACGTGAGTAGCCCTGCGTCTGCAGCTGGTTGAACAGATCCACGAACTCGCCCTTGCGGGTGCGGACCACCGGGGCCAGCACCTGGAACCGGGTGCCCTGTTCCATCTCCAGCACCTGGTCCACGATCTGCTGCGGCGTCTGCCGCGCGATGACCGAGCCGCACTCCGGACAGTGCGGGGTTCCCGCGCGCGCGTAGAGCAGACGCAGATAGTCGTACACCTCGGTGATGGTGCCGACGGTGGACCGCGGGTTGCGGTTCGTCGACTTCTGGTCGATCGACACCGCGGGCGAGAGCCCCTCGATGAAGTCGACATCGGGCTTGTCCATCTGGCCGAGGAACTGCCGCGCGTACGCCGACAGTGATTCCACGTAGCGGCGCTGCCCCTCGGCGAAGATCGTGTCGAACGCGAGGCTGGACTTCCCCGAGCCGGACAGCCCGGTGAACACGATCAGGCTGTCGCGCGGGAGGTCCACATCGACACCCCGCAGGTTGTGTTCGCGCGCCCCGCGCACGATCAGGCGATCAGCCACCGTTTTCCTTCCGTCCGCGCTTGCAGGCCCACAGACGGGGCCCGGATCAATGCTAGAGAAGCCCACCGACAAGTTTTGCGCCGCGCGGTACCGTGAGCCCGTGACCACCACGATCAATCAGATCTCCGTCGGCGGTATGGACAACAACGTGTACCTGGTGAGTGATTCCGCCGGCCGCACGCTGCTCATCGACGCGGCCAACGACGCCGAACGGATCCTCGAGTTCGCGCGGGAGACGGGCGGCGTCGAGCTCGTCGTCACCACGCACCGTCACCTCGACCACTGGTACGCGCTCAAGGAGGTCCGGGAGGGGCTCGGCGTGCCGGCCGCCGCCGGCGTCAACGACGCGGAGGGCATCGACGCCCCCACTGACCGCACCCTCGCCGACGGCGAGGTGCTCACGGTCGGCGACCTCGTGTTCGACGTGATCGAGCTGGTCGGGCACACGCCCGGGTCGATCGCGCTGGCGCTCCGCCCCGAGTTCGACGGTGCGCCGGTCCACCTGTTCACCGGCGACAGCCTGTTCCCGGGCGGCGTCGGCAAGACCGGCTCGCCCGAGGACTTCGACCGCCTCTACACCGACGTGACCACCAAGCTCTTCGACCGGTTCGACGACGACACCGTCGTGCACCCCGGTCACGGCAAGGGCACCACCCTCGGCGCCGAGCGCCCGCACCTCGCGGAGTGGCGCGAGCGCGGCTGGTGACCCGGCACGACTCATGATGATCGAAGGAGCATCGCTGCGCCCGTCGCTGCGTTGAACGAGGTGTGCCGATCATCACCAAGGTCCTGACGCGCCGTCACCGCGGCGGTGCCGTGGTCGAGTACATCGAGCACAGCCCGGACCCGACATCCGAGGACGGCACCGCGCGATCGACCTGGATCCGGACGGTGGGCGACGGCGTACCGGTGGTCCTGATCCACGGCCAGTCGATCGATCACCGCATGATGCTCCCGCTCGATCCGGTGATCGCATCGGCGGGTCGGTTCCGGCGCCTGTACATCGACCTGCCCGGCCACGGGCACAGTGAACCCGTCGCTCCGATGACGACCGACGGAATCGTGGACGTGGTCGCGGACCGGCTGCAGTCGATCGTCGGCACCACACCGTTCGCCATCATCGGTGCCTCGTTCGGCGGCGCCGTCGCCGTCGGCGTGGCGGACGCCCTCGGCGACCAGATCCTCGGAACCGCGCTTCTCGCGCCGGCGCTCCTGCCACGTGACCTGCGCGACCTGCCGGAACCGGGCCCCGACGAGGCGAACTCCGACTCCGCGTTCCTGGCCGGCATTCCCGAGCGCGACCGGGCCGCGTTCACAGCAGTCACCGCGCGACGCGATCGCAGCCAGTGGATCCTCTTCGACGAGTACGTCCGGCCCGGCCTGACGGACCACGACGCGCGGGCCGTCGGGGAACTGGCCGCGTGGCAGGCCACGAGCCCGGCCCGCGTGCCGCGCACCCACGGCGGTCGCCACCTCATCATCACCGGCCGGCAGGACACTGTCGTCGGTTGGCGAGATCAGCGGGCACTTCTCGACGCGTACCCCCGTGCGACCTACGTCGTGCTCGACGAGTGCGGACACAATCCGCACCTCGAACGACCACGGGCCGTGGCGGCTCTCGTCGCAGACTGGCTGGATTCCCTCCGGCCGTGAGTTCCGGCACTACGATCGAGACCGTTGTTCCCGCGAACGATCGAGGTGCCCATGACCGGACCCAGGATCCTGATCGCCGGCGCGAGCATCGCCGGTCCCGCGCTCGCCCTCTGGCTCGCGCGCTACGGCGCGGCGGTCACCGTCGTCGAACGGGCCCCCGCGCTCCGCCCCGGCGGCCAAGCGGTCGACGCGCGCGGGGTGGCCCGCGAGGTGATCCGACGGATGGGGCTCGACGAGGCCGTTCGCGCGGCACGCACGGAGACCGCGGGCGCGCGTTTCGTGGACGAGGACGGGACCGTCGTCCAATCCTTCAGCGCGGAGGACGACGGCGGTGACGGCTTCATCGCCGACATCGAGATCCTTCGCGGAGACCTCAGCAAGGTCCTCTACGACGCCACTCACGCCCGGGTCGAGTACGTCTTCGGCGACCGGATCACCGCCCTCGCCCAGGACGCCGACGGCGTGGCCGTCACCTTCGAGCACCGGGCCGGCGATCGGTTCGACCTGGTGATCGGCGCGGACGGCCTGCATTCGTCCCTCCGCGCGCTGGCCTTCGGACCGCACGAGGACCACATCCAGCACCTCGGGCACACGATGGCCTTCTACACCGTGCCCAACGAGTTCGGCCTCGACAGCTGGCTCATCGACTGCATCACGCCCGGCCGGACCGCAGGCCTGCGGCCCATCCGCGACGCGAGGCTCGGCATGGCGCTCTTCTCCTTCGCCTCATCCCAGCCCCAGCCCGAACCCGACGCGAACCGCCGCGATACCGCCGCGCAGAAACGGCTGCTCCGCGAGCGGATGCAGGGCATGGGCTGGCTCACCCCGCGCATCCTCGAGCATCTCGACGACGCCGAGGACTTCTACCTCGACGAGGTCGCCCAGGTGGTGATGGACACCTGGTCCATGGGCCGCGTGGCGCTGCTCGGCGACGCCGCGTTCTGTTCCTCGCCGATGTCGGGCCAGGGAACCAGCCTCGCCCTGGTCGGCGCGTACGTCCTGGCCGGCGAGCTCGCCGCCGCGGAGTGGCGACCGGAGCCCGCATTCGCCGCGTACGAGCGCCTCCTCCGGCCGATGGTCGATGCGAACCAGCAGGTCGCTCGGTGGAACGCGGCCAGCCGCGTGGTCCCTGCACCCGGTGAGCAGCCCGCGACCTCGCCGGAGGACTGGGACACGGCCGTCATCGAGCGCGCGATCAACGGCATCGACCTCCCCGACTACCCGGGGTGAGCAGCCCTACTCACCCTTCTCGGCACCGTCGCCCGTCTTCTTTCCGCCCTTGCCCGTGACCCAGGACAGCAGCTCTCCGACGGCACCGTCGAGCGGGGAGGTTCCGCGCTTCGTCGAATCCTTGCCGCTGATCCACGCGACGAGTCCGCCGAGTGCCGTATTCGTCGCCGAGGGGCGTTCGTCACGTTCGGTCATGATCATCCTCCTGTTGAGTGTTTGATAATCAAACACTACGCTGGAGTGATGCCTCCTGTCGAGAACGACCGTGCGGAA
This sequence comes from Tsukamurella sp. NPDC003166, assembly GCF_040611135.1. Taxonomy (NCBI): domain Bacteria; kingdom Bacillati; phylum Actinomycetota; class Actinomycetes; order Mycobacteriales; family Tsukamurellaceae; genus Tsukamurella; species Tsukamurella sp. NPDC003166. The sequence goes on along the minus strand of NZ_JBEXNL010000008.1, from coordinate 133,842 downwards.
CGCGAACGATCGATCGGCCGCACGATGGCGGACCTGCAGGCGTCGATCGACGCCGACGACCAGGCCCTCGCCGATCACCTGGGCATCGGCCGCACTGACCTGCGCTGCCTCGACATCGTGTTCCGACAGGGGCCGCAGCCGGTCCGGCAGCTCGCGCGGCTGATGCGGCTCACGCCGGGCTCCGTCACCACGATGACCGACCGACTCATCGCGGCGGGGTACGTGCACCGCGTGCCGGACCCCACGCACGGCCGGCGGGTCCTGGTCACGCCGACGCCGCACTGCGTCGAGATCATCACCGAACTCTTCGGTGATCGCGTCGCCGAGGCACACGCCGCCCTCGCCCGGTTCGACGACGCGCAACTCGCGGCGATCGAGGAGTTCCTGGGCCGCAGCGTCGCCCGGCACACGACATCCGCCGAGCACCTCCAGGCGCTGGGCAGGCGGCCCCGACCCGGCCGGTGAGGGCGCCCACCCCACGACGGCGACGGATCGTGGACAATGGACGGTCTGATTCATCGCAGCCGCCTACGAGGAGTGCCGTGACCACCGACGCCGTCGACCCCCTGCTCGCCGAGGAGCAGGCCCACCTCGATCGCGTGTACGCCCGGATCGACGCCATGCGGGACACCGCGAACCGTCGGCGGAGCGACAACCTGCAGGAGGTGGGCGAGAACCCGCAGGAGATCTCCGAGCGGGACTCGTACCACCAGCTCTACACCGACGACATCGCGAAGTACGACGCAGCCGAGCAGAACCTGTATTTCGGCCGTCTCGACATGGCCGACCAGGACGGTTCCGTGGACGCCGTCCGGCGCATCGGGCGCATCGGCGTCCTCGACGACGACGAGGATCTGAGCACCCTCCTCCTCGACTGGCGCGCACCGCTCGCGCGCCCGTTCTACCTCGCGACCCCCGCGCAGCCGGACGGCGTCGCCGTCCGCCGCCACGTGCGCACCCGGGGCCGCGACCTCACCGGCGTCGTCGCGGAGCGCCTCACGCTCACGGGCGAGCCTCTCGAAACCGGGCCCGACGGTGCCGAGAACGGCCTGGGCTCGAACGTCGCCGGAGAATCCGCGCTCGTCGAGGCACTGAACCGGGCCCGCACGGGACACATGGCCGACATCGTCGAGACCATCCAGCGCGAGCAGGACGCGATCATCCGCTCCGAGCACCGCGGTGTCCTCGTGGTGCAGGGCGGGCCCGGCACCGGTAAGACCGCGGTCGCGCTGCACCGCGCCGCCTACCTTCTGTACACCTACCGTCAGAACCTCTCCCGCACCGGCGTTCTCATCGTCGGACCCAACGAGACCTTCCTCACGTACATCAGCCAGGTGCTGCCGAGCCTCGGCGAGACGGGCGTGCTCCTGAGCACGATCGGCGACCTGTACCCGGGGGTGATCGCCGTCCTCGACGACACCGCGGCCGCGGCCCGGCTCAAGGGCTCGACCGACATGGTGGAGGTCTGCAAGCAGGCGGTGCGCGGCTGGCAGACGGTGCCCGAGGAGCCGATCGTCCTGAAGTTCGACGGGTACCCGCTCACGCTCGACAAGAAGATCGCGACCCGCGCCCGCGGCCGCGCACGCAGCTCGCGGCGTCCGCACAACACCGCTCGCGCGATCTTCCGGCAGTCCGCGCTCGATGCGCTGGCCGCCCAGCACGCGGCGACCATCGGTTCGTCGGTCGTGGACAACACGATGCTGCTCTCCCGCACCGACATCAGCGACATCCGCGACGAGCTCGCACAGGACCGCGAGGTGCTCGGCGCACTCGATGCACTGTGGCCCGCGCTGACACCGCAGCGCGTGTTGACGGAGCTCCTCCGCGACGAAGACCGCCTGGCCGAGGCCGCGCCGGACCTCACGGACGCCGAGCGCGCCGAGCTCCGTCGGGACCTGACGACGGGGGCCGGCGGCAAACCCGCCTTCTCCCCCGCCGACGCACCGCTGCTCGACGAGATCGCGGAGTACCTCGGCGACGACGACGTCGACGCGGACGAGGCCGAACGGCAGTGGCGGCAACGCCTCGAGGAGGCGCAGGAGGCGCTCGACATCCTCACCGGCTCGGCGCCACAGGATCTCGACGACGAGTTCGACGCCGAAATCCTCATGGCCTACGACCTCATCGACGCCGAGCAGCTCGCGCAGCGACAGACGGTGCGCGAGTTCAACACCACCGCCGATCGGGCCCGCGACGACCGCACCTGGACCTTCGGTCACATCATCGTCGATGAGGCACAGGAACTCTCGGCGATGGCGTGGCGAATGCTGATGCGGCGCAGCCCGAACCGGTGGATGACGCTGGTGGGCGACACCGCGCAGACCGGCGACGCCGCCGGAATGACCAGCTGGAATCAGGCGCTGGACCCGTACGTTCCCGGCCGGTTCAAGGTCGCCGAACTCACCGTGAACTACCGCACGCCGAAGGAGATCATGGATCTCGCTGCGGACGTGCTGGCCGAGATCGACCCGACGCTGGCCCCGCCGACCTCGGTACGGTCCGGTGCCAGGCCGCCGCGGCTCGTCCGCGTCGACGGTGCCGCCGGCCGGCAGGCGCTCGTCGAGACGGTGCGGACGGAGCTGCCGGACGATCCCGACCGGCTCACGGCGGTCCTGGCACCGTCGAACCTGGTGGCGCCCCTGCGCCGCCTGACGGGGCCGAACGTGCGCGTGATGGGGGTCCGGGACGCCAAGGGCCTCGAGTTCGACCACGTGATCGTGGTGGAGCCTGGACTGATCGTGGGCGAGCCCGCCGATGTCGAGTTCGACCGAGGGCTGCGGGATCTGTACGTGGCAGTGACGCGAGCGACCCAGACGCTGACCGTGGTCGCGTCCGGGTCGCTGCCGCGCGCGCTGCGCGCTCTGGAGGGCTGAGCCCCCAGCGGGTTGCTACGTGGTGTGGACGATGAGGATGTCCACGGAGGTCTTGCGGGCGGCGTCGGAGGGCACCGAGCCCAGCAGACGACCGGTCAGGGAGTTCATCCCCTTGTTGCCCACGACCAGCAGGGCCGGCTCGGGCAGGGACTTCACCAGGTCGAGCAGCGCGTCGACCGGCTGGCCCTTGATGGCCCGCTTCTCGACGTTCTCGGCGCCGGCCTTGAGCGCGCGCCCCTCGGCGGTGCGCAGCATGTCGTTGACGGGGTTCGCACCCTGCAGCTGGTACGCGTCAGCGCCCAGGGCGTCGGCGGCGGCCGGGTCAGCGCCCTCGCTCGGCAGGAATGCGCAGGCGATCACCAGCTTCGCGCCGGCGGACAGCGCAGCGGCGCGCTCCACTGCGCGCAGCGACGACTCCGAACCGTCGGTACCGACGACGATCGTGCTGTAGCCACTCATCGAGTCTCCTCTTTCTCTAGATTGCTCTAGCGGACGTCCACCAGGTTGGAATGGCCTGGCATACTTCTCCGACACAATAGCCCCATCCGGCCCGGGAACAGGCAGTTTGCGGCGCGGAACACACCGAAGCGCCCGATGTAGCCGGATTCGCAGGTCATTGCAAACCTGCCGCGTCCATTCCGCGTAGTTCCTTCTTCAGATCCGCGATCTCGTCGCGAATGCGCCCGGCCAGCTCGAATTGCAGTTCCCGCGCGGCATTCATCATCTGATCGGTGAGTTCGGCGATCAGGTCGGCGAGCTCGGCGCGCGGCATCGACTTCACGTCCTCCCCCTCGTACATCCCGGCGCTCACCGCCGACACCGACCGCAGCTCCCCCTGGGCGCGCCGCCCGCGGGTGGCATTGCGGCCGGACCCGCCGATGGCCTGCTCGGTGTCCTCCGCCTCCGTGTACACCTGGTCGAGGATGTCGGCGATCTTCTTGCGCAGCGGCTTCGGGTCGACGCCCATCTTCGTGTTGTACGCGATCTGCTTCTCGCGGCGGCGGTCCGTCTCCTCGATGGCCACGCGCATCGAGTCGGTCACCTTGTCGGCGTACATGTGCACCTCGCCCGACACGTTGCGGGCCGCGCGACCGATAGTCTGGATGAGCGACGTGGTGGAGCGCAGGAAGCCCTCCTTGTCGGCATCGAGAATCGCCACCAGGGACACTTCGGGCAGATCGAGGCCCTCGCGGAGCAGGTTGATGCCCACGAGTACGTCGTACTCGCCGAGCCGCAGTTGCCGCAGCAGCTCCACGCGGCGCAGCGTGTCGATGTCGCTGTGCAGGTACCGGACCCGGATGCCCGCGTCCAACAGGTAGTCGGTGAGATCCTCCGCCATCTTCTTGGTGAGGGTGGTGACCAGTACCCGCTCGTCCTTCTCGGTGCGCTCGCGGATCTCGTGGATGAGGTCGTCGATCTGGCCCTTGGTCGGCTTGATCACCACCTCGGGATCGACCAAACCGGTGGGCCGGATCACCTGCTCGACGAATTCTCCGCCCGTCTGTCCGAGCTCGTACTGGCCCGGTGTGGCCGAGAGGTAGACCGTTTGCCCGACGCGACTCTCGAATTCGTCCCAGGTGAGCGGCCGGTTGTCGACGGCGGAGGGCAGACGGAAGCCGAAGTCCACGAGATTGCGCTTGCGCGAGGCGTCACCCTCGAACATCGCACCGATCTGCGGGACCGTGACGTGCGATTCGTCGATCACCAGGAGGAAGTCCTCCGGGAAGTAGTCGATCAACGTGGCCGGCGCCGAGCCGGCCTCGCGCCCGTCGATGTGGCGGCTGTAGTTCTCGATGCCGGAGCAGAACCCGACCTGGCGCATCATCTCCACGTCGTACTGGGTGCGCATGCGCAGCCGCTGTGCCTCGAGCAGTTTGCCCTGCCGCTCGAACTCCGCGAGCCGCTCCTCGAGCTCGGCCTCGATGCCGTCGATCGCGCGGGCCATCCGCTCGGGGCCGGCGACGTAGTGCGTCGCGGGGAAGATCCGCAGGTTCTCGACCTCGCGCACGATGTCGCCCGTGAGGGGGTGCAGGTAGTAGAGCGCCTCGATCTCGTCCCCGAAGAACTCGATCCGGATCGCGAGCTCCTCGTATGAGGGGATGATCTCGACCGTGTCACCCCGGACGCGGAACGAACCGCGGGTGAACGCCGTGTCGTTGCGGCTGTACTGCACGTCCACCAGCAGCCGCAGCAGCGCGTCCCGATCCACCTCCATGCCGACCTCGAGCTGCACCGAGCGATCCAGATAGCTCTGCGGGGTGCCGAGGCCGTAGATGCACGAGACGGACGCGACCACCACCACGTCGCGCCGGGACAGCAGCGACGACGTGGCCGAGTGCCGCAGCCGCTCGACGTCGTCGTTGATCGACGAGTCCTTCTCGATGTACGTATCGGACTGCGCGATGTACGCCTCGGGCTGGTAGTAGTCGTAGTACGAGACGAAGTACTCGACCGCGTTGTGCGGCAGCATCGCCCGCAGTTCGTTCGCGAGCTGCGCGGCCAGGGTCTTGTTCGGCGCCATGATGAGCGTGGGCCGCTGCACCTTCTCGATCAGCCACGCGGTGGTGGCCGACTTACCTGTGCCGGTGGCACCCAGCAGCACCACGTCCCGCTCCCCCGCCTTCAGGCGCCGTTCGAGGTCCGCGATGGCCGTGGGCTGATCCCCCGCCGGCTCGTACTCACTGACCACCGTGAACTCCGCCGCCGACCGCTCGATCTCCCCGATCGGCCGATGCTCGGAGTGCGCCACCACCGGTTGTTCCGCCGCGAATGCCATGAGACCAGCGTATGCCGCGACACTGACAAGTTCTGTCGCCGCCGAGGTTCTCGGTCACCGAGAATCGCCGCCGACGGTGTGATGCCAGTCATACCGTGGCGCCGTACACCAGAAAGCCCGAAGGAGATTCCCGACAGATGCTGACCAACCGCCGCGTCGTCACCGGTCACAACGAGGAGGGCGCGTCCTGCGTCGTCTTCGACAGCACGATGGACGCACTGCCCCTCCCCTACCCGCCCGTCGCCCTCGCCTGGGTCACCGACGGACTCGTCGCGAGCAACGAGGGCTCCGACGACACGTGCACCGCCGTTCCCAGCATCGAACTGTGGAACGCGCACAACGCGAAGTTCATCCTGATGGAGATGCAGCCGGGCGACGAACACCCGACGCACCAGACGGACACGGTCGACTTCGCGGTCGTCCTGAGCGGGCACGTCCGCCTCACCCTCGACACCGAGGAGGTGATCCTCGGCCCCGGCGACCTCATGGTCGACCGCGGGGCGCGGCACGCCTGGAACGTCCACGGCAACGAGCCCGCCGTCATGGTGGCCGTGATCGTCCCGGCCCATCCCCGTTCCGGAAAGGACGCATGATGCCCACCCTCACCACCGCCGAGCTCGCCCAGGCCTGGTTCGACACCCTGTCGGACAGTCGGGCGCACGCCGCGCTCTGCTCGGAGGACTGCACGATCTGGCACAGCTTCGACGACAAGACGATCGGGCTCCAGGCCGCCGTCGCCGCCGTCGCCGATCACGGCGGTCACCCGCCCAAGTCGAACGAGCGGTTCACCCTGATGGACGGCGGGTTCGTGGTCCAGTACTCGGCGCCGCTGCGCGGCAAGACGGTCCACATCTGCGCCGTGATCCGTGCCGAGAACGGCAAGGTGACCAGCATCGAGGAGTACATCGGCCCGGAGTACGACCTGTGAGCCCCGAACGCACCCGGGTCGTCGTGACCTCGGTGACCGAGTCGGGCGGGTCCCGCCTGGAGGACCTCACGGTCGAGCAGACGATCAACCGCGGGCCGGACGGTGAGGTGCTGTTCTCCGGCACCTTCCTCTGGGGCACACCCGATGGCATCGATCGGGTCGGTCCGGATCACGACCTACCATCGACGACGGTTCCCTTCTTCCCCGGCCCCGGCGGCCACCGCTTCTACCTGTTCACCTTCATGCCGGAGAGCGACGAGAGACAGTCCGTGAGCCGCGCCGCGATCGACGGCGACACCTTCGTCGGCTTGGCGGACACCGTGGACGACTCCGACGCCGGGCGGCACCGGTCGGACACCGTCGACTACGCCTACGTCGTCTCGGGCCGGGTGACGCTCGAGACGGACGACGGGCAGGTCGACCTGGGCCCCGGAGACACGGTCGTGCAGCGCGGCACGTGGCACACCTGGCGGAACACCGGCACGGAACCGTGCGTCGTGGCCTGCGTGCTGATCGGTGCGGAGCGCACCTGACCGGGGCGATCAGTCGCGGCGGGCCACGATGACGTCGCGGGTGATCACCCGGTCCACGCGGTGCCGCAGGTCGTCGTACCCGGGCCCGTCCAGCACCGTCAGGCCGGCGGACTCCAGCACCCGGCCCACCTGGTCCCGCGGCGCGACCCGGGTGTTCCAGGCCAGCCCCATCGCGCCACCGGTGCGCAACCGGGTCGCCCACCCCGGGAGCGCGGCCTCCAGCAGTTCGAGGGGGTTCCGCACGAGGCCGCGGGGCCCCCGGCTGCCGTGCTGCACGCCGTAGGGCAGGTCGCCGATCAGCACGTCGACGGTGCCGGGCTTGACCAGTTGGGAGGTCAGCAGTGTGTCGGCGGCGTAGAAGGTCAGGCGTTGCTTCTGCCCCGCCAGGTAGTCGGCCTTGTCGGCCGCGAAGTCCACCGCGTACTTCTTGGCGATCACCGACTTCTCGCGGCGCACCGGGGTGGTCGAGGCGGCGTGCTTGAACCGGTGGTCCTTGAGCCAGGTGGTGAAGAACGAGCTGTAGAGCTCGAAGTCCTTGGTGTCGATGTCCACGCCGGTCACCGGCAGCCCGTACATCACGGCCTGACTCAGGGTGGTGCCGCGGCCGCACACGGGGTCGAGGACGTGCAGCGACCCGTCGAGCACGCCCTCGGGCCTGGCCGTCGACGCCGCGGTCGCGTTGAGCACGAGCCTCGTGAACTGCTCGTTCGTCTTGCCCTGGTACTTGAGGATGGTCAGCAGGTCCGACGGGTACCTGTCGGGCGAGGGCACGGCGACGGGCCGCAGCCGGTCACCGTCGACCTCGAAGAGCGCGTAGAACGCCGAGGTCAGGCCGAGGAATCCCAGGTCCTGCTGGGTCAGTTCGTCGGCCTCGAAGGCGAGGTACTCCACGCCGGCCAGCGTCTCGGTCCCGACGGTGCCGATCCGCCCGTCGAGCGCGGCGCGGCTCAGCACGGTCAGCTCGGCGCGCACCATGGAGGCAGCCGCCTCGGCGTAGACGCGGTTGGCGGCGGGGGCGGGGAGAAGCGCGTAGCGAGGCACCCGGGAATCCTAGCGAGGCGTCGTATCGTGGACGAATGGACGCGGACGAGACCTTCGAGCTCACCGTCGACGGCGCCGCGGCGATCGGTGCGATCGGCGGCGGGTGGCTGGATCTGACGATGCTCGACGCCGCGGAGGACGCGGTACCGGCGCTGCTCGACGCCGCGCGGGAGCGCGCCACGGGCCAGGACGGGATCCTGGTCCGCACGCACCACGAGGCGCTCTCGGCACTGCTGCGGCGCCACGGCTTCCGTCCCTCCGGCGCCGTGGTCGGCCGGCCGCGGGGCGGGACCGAGGTCACCCTGGTGCTCCGCCTCACCGCCGACCCCGCGGTGGACGACGGCGCGATCCATCCGCCCAAGCGCGAGGTGTTGGACCCGCCGGCGATGACGAACACCGACCCGAAGGGGTTCGTGCGTGAGGTCGAGGAGTTCCGGGAGACGACCTTCGGCCTGTACATGTACCGCCGGTCGGACCATCCGAAGTTCGACGCGCTCGAGTCCTGGCTGCTCCCGGCGTTCGACCTGCGGGCCAACATCTTCCATTTCACCCCCGGCAACGAGCGGGACCAGCGGGTCTACCTCGACGTCGCGCGGGTACGACGCGACGGGAACCTGTGGCGCACCGAGGACTGGTACCTCGACCTGGTCGAACACCCGGGCCGCCCGATCGAACTGATCGACGTCGACGAGCTCGTGGCCGCGACCTCCGCCGACCTTGTGAGCGCACAGGATGCGGAACGCGCGATCCGCGCCGCCACTCGCGCCGTCGCCGGGGTCACGGCGCACGGGCACGACGTGGACGCGTGGCTCGCCGCGGAGGGCGCGCCGATCACGTGGCGCTGAGGAATTCCGGAGTTACGAGAGGTCTCGGAAGGCCAACGCGAATCCGACGATCGCCATCACGGCGGCCACGACGTAGCCGATGATCGACCACCACCCGAGGTGGTAGTAGGCGGTGACCGCGACCACGGCCATGCCGGCGAAGACCAGCACCATGCCGTACAGCGGCGGTCGTGAGGCGTCGCGGTACCGGTCGTAGAAGCGACGCAACCACGACGGCTTTCCGCTGCCCCCGTCGACCGGCACGTTGGCAACGACGGGGAACTCACCGGTGTAACCCTCGCGGGCGCGGGCCTCCTCGATCACGCGGCCCCGCACGAGGTACCAGCCGCCGACGAGCATCGGGACGATGACGACCAGGCTGGCCACCGTCCACGTCCCGATCGGCCGGTCGAAGCCCATCAGCACGAGGACCGCGAACAGGAAGGCGAGCGTGAGGTACGCCGACCACGGCGCCAGGGGCATCCGGAACGCCGGCCTGGTCATGCGCCCGGCATCGGCCTCGCTCTTGAGCTTCATCTGGCAGAGCACGATGGTCGCCCAGGAGGAGAGGATGCCGAGTGCCGAGACGTTGAGGACGATCTCGAACGCCTGTCCGGGGTTGAACGCGTTGAGCACCACGCCGAACAGGCAGATCACCGCGGTCAGCAGGATGCCGCCGTAGGGCACGCCGTGCTTGGACATCACGCCCGTGAACTTCGGGCCGCTGCCGTTCATCGCCATCGATCGCAGGATCCGGCCGGTCGAGTACAGGCCCGCGTTGAGGCTCGAGAAGGCCGCCGTGAGCACCACGACGTTCATCAGGTCGCCGGCCCCCTCGAAGCCGAGCTTCGAGAAGAAGGTGACGAACGGGCTCTCCTTGCCGGAGTACTCCGTGTAGGGCAGCAGCAGCGCCAGGAGCACGATCGACCCGACGTAGAAGATCGCGATGCGGGCGATCACCGAGTTGATCGCGCGCGGCATGACCTTCTCGGGGTTCTCGGTCTCGCCGGCCGCGGTGCCCACGAGTTCGACTGCGGCGTATGCGAAGACCACGCCCGAGGTCACGACGACCAGGGGCAGCACGCCGGTCGGGAACCAGCCGCCGTGATGCGAGACCATGCCGAGTCCGGTGCTCGCGCCCTGGATCTCGTAGCGGCCGGCGAGGAAGACGGTGCCGACCACGAGGAACGCGACCAGCGCGACGACCTTGATCAGCGCCGCCCAGAACTCCATCTCACCGAACAGCTTGACGGACACCAGGTTCACCGAGAGGACGATGACGAGCGCGATCAGCGCCAGCAGCCACTGCGGAATAGGGTCGAAGGCCTTCCAGAAGTGGAAGTAGGTCGCGATCGCCGTGGTGTCGACGATCGCGGTCATCGCCCAGTTCAGGAAGTACATCCACCCGGCGACGAATGCCGCCTTCTCGCCGTAGAACTCGCGTGCGTAGGAGACGAAGGAGCCCGACGAGGGGCGGTGCAGCACCAGCTCGCCCATGGCGCGGAGGATGAGGAAGACGAAGACGCCGCACACCGCGTAGACCAGGAACAGTCCGGGCCCGGCGTCCCGGAGGCGCCCGCCGGCGCCGAGGAACAGGCCGGTACCGATCGCGCCGCCGATCGCGATCATCTGCAGCTGGCGCGGCTTGATGCCCTTGTTGTAGCCCTCGTCCTCGCGGGAGATCGCCGCCGGCTGAGGTGGTGGTGCGGCACTGGATCGCGTCTCGGACATCTGCACCTCGTCTCGTCGAAAGGCTTCGCACCGGGAAATGCGAAGCATTCCTCAGTGTGTACCCGATCGAACGACCCCGTGCGACGATCGCCGCGGACACGCGGGCGCGAGCATCGACGACTCAGCGGAGTCCGACATTTCGCCGGACGCGGCCGTACCCGCTGGGAGCTACGCCTCGACGCGCACCGTCACCGCGCGGCCCGGGTCGGAGCCCTCGAACAGGCCCGCACCGACCGGAGCGAAGCCGGCGTCGGCGAGCCGATCGGCGACCGCCTCCACGGCGACACCGTCGGCGAGCTTCACGGTGGCGGCGGCACCGTCGGCGGTGACGGAGGTCGCGTCCGCGCCGAGGGTGACCCACAGCCGCCCGACGAGCCGCTCGGCGTACGCCGGGTCGTCGAGCCGTGGGGCCCCGTCGGCCGGACGATGCGCCGCGACGTTCGCGGCGAAGGGCGCGATGCGCTCGGCCCACAGTGCGCGGACCGCGGCGCGGGTCTCCTCCTCGGTGCCGGTGTTCTCCAGCCACACGTCGGCGACGGCCCGGCGCTGCTCGTCGGTGGCCTGCGCGGCGATGCGGGCGCGCGCGTCGGCCTCGTCCATCCCGCGCGAGCCGACGAGCCGCCGGACCCGCTCCTCCTCGTCGACCCAGACGATGATCACCAGGTGGAACATCGGCGCCACCTTGATCTCGACGAGCAGCGGAGTGTCCTGCACGATCACGGCGTCGGGGTCGGCCGCGTCGATCAGCTCCTGCCCGCGAGCACGTACCAGCGGGTGGGTGATCGCGTTGAGCTTCTCGCGGGACTCGTCGTCGGAGAAGGCGATCGCGGCGAGGGCGGGGCGGTCGAGGCTGCCGTCCTCGGCGAGGATCCCGTCCCCGAAGGCCTCGACGAGTGCGGCGAGCCCCGGCGTGCCCGGCTCGACGACCTCCCGGGCGATCTTGTCGCCGTCCACGATCACGGCGCCGAGGGCGGCGAGTTCCTTCGCCACCGTCGACTTGCCCGCGCCGATGCCACCCGTGAGTCCGATCCGCAACATGCCCCTCAGACTAGTGAGTCACGCCGACCCCGGTGACGCCCGACACCTCGTCGGGGGTGTGCTCGAGCACGTTGCGCCGCCGCTCCGTGCCCGACGGGATGTCGATGGCGACGATCGACTTGGTGGCGGGCTCCGTGACGAACGCGGTGGACCCCAGCGTGAACACCGCCGGCCGCGGCTCCTGCCAGTTCGCGTCCTCGGTCCACGGCGCCGTGGCCCTCACCTCTCGTGTCACCGTTCCCGTCTCGGGGTCGAGGATGCGGAGCATCCCGTCTGTGCCGAGCACGAGTGCCTCACCGAACTGACCGCGCGCGAGGGAGCGGAAGCTGTAGGACGCGGGCAGGTCGACGAGCTTCACGGCACCGGTGCGGGTGTCGATGAGGCTGATCCGGGTCGGACGCTCCGGTTTCGCCGCCTTGTCCACCTTGTAGTCGCCCAGGACCACGGCGTGCGCCTCGGTGGCCGCCACATTGCCGGTCCGCGCGTATCCCGGCGTCGGCGCGGGCGTCTTGGTGATCTCGTTTCCGCGCACGACGAGCACGCCGTCCTCGCAGCCGAAGACCACGACACCGCCCTCGGCCGCGCCCTCGCCGTGCACGCCCGGACACTGATCGCTCTGGGCGACGGTCCGCCGCTCGTGGTCGAGGATCGCGACACCCGTGCGCGACTTCTCATCGCCGACGGTGACCAGCATCGACCCGTCCGCGCGTTCCACGGCGACGCCGTGGTGCGGCTTCGGCGCCGTGTAGGTCGCGCGGGGCGCGTTCGGGTCGGCCACCGCACCGGACAGGACGGAGGTCACCGCACCGGTGCCGTCCGCGAACAGCACGGTCCGGCCGTCGTGGCGCACCACGTGGCCGGGTTCGGGCGCCTCGATCCGGATGTCCGTACGACGCGGCGCAGCGGTGTAGAAGTGCTGATGGTCGCCGTGCGGGACGGACCATGCTCCGAGGTCGAGGAGCCGGAATTCCGTGCCCTCGGAGAGGAACACGTGCCGCCCGTCCCCGGCGGGGTTCGCCCGGAGATAGCCCTCGCCGGGGATGTCGGCGACCTTCTGCAGGGAGGTGGCGTCGACGATCTCGACACCGCCCTCGTAGGTGATCGCGAGCCGCGGCGCGGCCCGGCGTTGTTCGGTGGCTCCGCCGGGCGCGTCGGCGTCCGAACCCGCCGCCGCCGACGACGGCGACGGGCCCGACGTGGACGCGGAGCAGCCCGCCGCGACGAATGCGGCGATGAGTACAGGAACGGTCATGCGGAGGTAATGAGACATGACGCAGAGTGTCATCGCCGACCAAATTCATTGTCAAAGCGACGTATCACAACATTCGCATACTCCGAATGGGGAACCCCGGCGACTGCGCCCTAAGCGACCGATTCGCTCACCAGATAGGAACCCACACTCTTCACCTTTCCCGCCTGAACACGGAAGGTCACACTGCGCCCCGCCCAGAAGTGATTCCCCACCCGAGTCGAGGCCGTGATCTTCCAATCCTTCCCGGTCTGCAGCCGCCAGTGCAGGCAACCGTCGATGCTCTTGAACGGCCCGACGCGAGCGGAATCGCTCACGGCGTACTGCTCGTAGCGGTAGTCTGCGCCACCCGTGACCCGAGCACAGACCTTCGCTTCCCCGTACGTGGCCGCCTGCACCGGTGCGGCCACGGCGATCGAACCGAGCGCGATGACGACCGCGCCCGAGGCGGTGAACAGTCGTACCATGTGTGCACTCCTTACCGAATCACGGACAGAGCATTCCGCGGTTGACCGTCCAGTCACGATCAATGAACAGATGCTAGACCCCGCCGACAGCCGATTCCAGAGAATGCGAGACGAAATTCTCAGTCGGCAATTCGGTGCGATAAGAAATGGTTCGCCGTCGATCGGCGCCGCGGGTTCGGGTTCACCAGGCCGTGAAACGGGGAACGCCCCGCATCCTCGAAAAAGGATGCGGGGCGTTCCGCGTCTGTGCGGTGAAGCGGATCAGGCGTTGCCCGACAGCTTCTCGCGGAGAGCAGCGAGCTGCGCATCGCTGGCCAGCGAACCGCCGGTGCTCTGCGGGGCGTCGTTGCCGCCACGGTCGTTCGAGGACGACTCGCTCGAGTAGTTCGCGCCACCCGCGGCCGGACCACCGGCAGCGGCCTCGGCGGCCTCGTCGGCCGCGAACTTCTCCATCTGCGCGGTGTGCATCTTGTGGCGACGCTCCGCCTCGGCGTAGCGACCCTCCCACTCCTCGCGCTGCTTCTCGAAGCCCTCGAGCCACTCGTTGGTCTCGGGATCGAAGCCCTCGGGGAAGATGTACTCGCCGTTCTCGTCGTAGCTGTCGGCCATGCCGTACTTCGACGGGTCGAACTCCTCGGTGTAGTCCTCGTTGGCCTGCTTGAGGCTCAGCGAGATACGACGACGCTCGAGGTCGATGTCGATGACGCGCACCATGGCGTCGTCGCCGACCGAGACCACCTGGTCCGGGACCTCGACGTGGCGCTCGGCCAGCTCCGAGATGTGGACGAGGCCCTCGATGCCCTCCTCGACGCGGACGAACGCGCCGAACGGGACGAGCTTGGTGACCTTGCCGGGCACGATCTGGCCGATGGCGTGGGTCCGGGCGAACTGACGCCACGGATCCTCCTGCGTCGCCTTGAGCGACAGCGAGACGCGCTCGCGGTCCAGGTCGACGTCGAGGACCTCGACGGTGACCTCGTCGCCCACGGTGACCACCTCGGACGGGTGATCGATGTGCTTCCAGGACAGCTCCGAGACGTGCACGAGGCCGTCGACGCCGCCCAGGTCCACGAAGGCACCGAAGTTGACGATCGAGGACACGACACCCTTGCGGACCTGGCCCTTCTGCAGCTGGTGCAGGAACTCGCTGCGGACCTCGGACTGGGTCTGCTCGAGCCATGCACGGCGCGACAGGACCACGTTGTTGCGGTTCTTGTCGAGCTCGATGATCTTCGCCTCGATCTCCTTGCCGATGTACGGCTGGAGGTCGCGCACACGACGCATCTCGACCAGCGAGGCCGGGAGGAAGCCGCGGAGGCCGATGTCCAGGATGAGACCACCCTTGACCACCTCGATGACGGTGCCCTTGACGGCCTCGTCCTTCTCCTTGAGCTCCTCGATCGTGCCCCAGGCGCGCTCGTACTGCGCACGCTTCTTGGACAGGATCAGGCGGCCTTCCTTGTCCTCCTTGGTGAGGACGAGAGCCTCGACGGCATCGCCGACGTTGACGACCTCGGAGGGGTCGACGTCGTGCTTGATGCTCAGCTCGCGGGAGGGGATGACACCCTCGGTCTTGTAACCGATGTCGAGCAGGACCTCGTCACGGTCGACCTTGACGATGGTGCCCTCGACGATGTCGCCATCGTTGAAGTACTTGATCGTGGCGTCGATCGCTGCGAGGAAATCCTCCGCGGTGCCGATGTCGTTGACGGCGACCTGCGGGGACGTAACGGTGGTGGTGGGCATTGGGTAAGTTGCTCCGGACAGGGTGCTAGTAGTGTGGTCGAGATCGCGCACGCATGGGCACACGCGAGGTCAAGGCTACTCCACCGTGTACAAGCTGGGCAAACCGCCCTCCCAGCGCCCTCTCACCGCCCGCCATCGAGAGGTTCGAAGTCCGTGACCTACCGCCCCAGACCCGACATGCGTCGCGACAGCTCCGGCTCGGAGGCCGCGAACCGATCCTGGTGGGACGCCGACGCGGATGCCTATCACGCCGAGCACGCCGCCTTCCTGGGCGTCGACAGCGCCGACGGTGAGTTTGTCTGGTGCCCCGAGGGCCTGCGCGAGGCCGAGGCGGGGCTGCTCGGCACCGTCGGGCCCGGGACCGTGGCGGTGGAGATCGGCTGCGGCAGCGCACCCTGCTCCCGGTGGCTCGCCGCGCAGGGCGCGGCGGTGGTGGGCATCGACATCTCGGCCGGCATGCTGCGCCGCGGGCTCCCCCACGTGCGCGGCGGCAACCCGCTCCTGGTCCAGGCCGGAGCCGAGAACCTGCCCGTCGCCGACGGTGCCGCCGACATCGTCTGCTCGGCCTTCGGCGGCATTCCCTTCGTCGCCGACTCCGCACGGGTCATGGCCGAGGCCTTCCGCGTGCTGCGCCCGGGCGGGCGCTTCGTGTTCTCCGTGAACCACCCGATGCGGTGGATGTTCCTGGACGATCCCGGACCCGACGGCCTCGTCGCCACCCTGTCCTACTTCGATCGGTCGCCGTACGTCGAGACCGACGACGACGGTGCTCCCACGTACGTCGAGCACCACCGGACCATGGGCGACCGCATCCGCGAGATCGTGGGCGCGGGCCTGCGCGTGGTCGACGTCCTCGAGCCCGAGTGGCCGGAGGGATTCACCCAGGAATGGGGCCAGTGGAGTCCGTTGCGCGGCGCCATCTTCCCGGGCACCGCGATCTTCTGCTGCGAAAAGCCCGGATAGCCGGGTCCGTGGCGCGATGTCCGGTCTCCAGCTGATTCACAGCTGATCGTGGCCCCGCGTTCATGGAAATCGGGTCCACTCTGAGCGGGCGGTCCGAATCGCGATCGCACAGCTGCATGAGGAGAACCATTTCTATGAACCGATTCACCCGCACCCGGCTGGCTGCCGCGACCGCGGCCGTCGCCGCCCTGTCCGGCGCGGCTCTGCTCGCCCCCGCCGCCGCGAACGCCGCGCCCGTGTCCCCGACGGCGCCCGTTCCCGGCACCCAGTGCAACGTCGGTCAGGTAGAGCGTGCCACCGCGAAGGTCGCGCCGGAGTTCTGGCAGCACGTCAGCACCAACGCGAAGGCGAAGGACCGGTTCGAGCAGATGCTCGTCAAGACCCAGGCGCAGCGCACGGCGGACCGCGCAGCCGCCAAGAAGGCCCGCGAGGCGCGCAAGGCCGAATGGCAGAAGACACATCCCGGACAGACCCCGCCCGCGCACCAGCACGACAAGGACCACGGCACGGGCAAGCCGAAGCTGACGAAGGCCCAGGTCGAGCAGAAGATCGCGACGATCAAGGCGACCTGCACCACCAGCTAGTACGCGGGTATCGATCGGACGGCACCGGGTTGTTCTTGCCCGGCGCCGTCCTTTCGCCGTTCATGCCGAACCGGTAGTCTCGCTGAGCAGTCGTCACCGCCCCGAACAGGAGAAGTCATGAACCGGATCCGCTTCGCCGCCGCGGTCGCAGCCCTCGCGGGCGCTCTCGCCCTCGCTCCCGCCGTCGCCTCGGCCGCGCCCAACGACAAGGTCCCCGGCACCAAGTGCACCGTCGCGCAGGTCGAGCGCGCCACCCAGGTGGTCGCGCCCGAGGCCATCGCCGTCATGGACGCCACCCCCGGCGGCCGGGCGCAGGCCACGGAGCTGCTCACCGCCAAGCCCGAGGACCGCCAGGCGATCATCGACCGGCTGTCCAAGAACAACCCGGCGGCCGCGTCGTACTACAAGGCGAACCGCGCCGACATCGACGCGAAGATCGCCAAGGTCATCGCGACCTGCGACCAGTACTGACCCTCACCCCGTTCGCCATGGAAAGGCCCTGCATGACCTACCGTCGTACCGCCGCCACCGCCGCCGTTCTCGGCGCGATCGCCCTGGCCGGCGCCCCCCTCGCGGCCGCCGCGCCCACCCCGTCGCCGAAGCCCGGGGACCCGAACCTGTCGCGCTCCATCCCGGGCACCTCGTGCACCGTCGGCCAGCTGAAGGTGGCCCTGGACAAGCAGTCGCCCGGCCTCAGCGCGAAGCTCGAGCAGGCGTCCGGCGGCCCGAAGCAGTTCGCCGATATCGCCACGTCCGACCCGGCGACCCGCCAGTTCAAGCTGGCCAGCGCCGCGTTCGTCGGTTCGGCGGCCGGCTTCGGCATCTTCTCGGAGCAGCAGAACATTCAGAACGCGCTCTCGAGCGCGTACACGTCCTGCTCGGCTCCGGCCAAGAAGTAACGACCTACGCCGACGGCGCCGCTCCCCGAGGGGGGCGGCGCCGTCGGCGTCTGCATCGGCCGGCTGCCGAGTGAAGTACGGATCAGGACATGCTCTCGATCGCCGCGAGCAGGGCGTTCTCGACGGCCGACACCGCATCGGCGCTCGCCTGCTCAGCGGAACGCGGCAGCACACGGACCTCGATATCGGGCAACAGCCAACCGGGCGGCACGTCCAGCGCCGCCGCGAGCCGGTAGACGGTGGACATGTGCGGATCGGAGAACCGCTCGTTGGAGCTGACGTTCCGCTCGATGTTGGAGATCTGGTTGCGATGCAGCCCAGCGAGCTCGCCGAGCTTCTCCTGGGACAGTCCGCGCGCCTTGCGCAGCGTGCTCAGCCGACGGCCCAACGAGTCACCATAGGTGTCCCACTCGATGTCCGGCCCGCTCACCCGATCCACGGTGGTGGATGCACAAGATATTGTCTGCCCTACAAGTTGTGCATCACGTTAACTCGCGAATACTCGCAGGTCGAACCACATCCACTGGACCAAGACCACCGCGGCATCGGCCCGATTCCACCGACGGCGGAGACGAACTAGGGCTCTGGCGATCCGACCAGCTCGGGCAGCAGCGCGATCACCTCAGCGAGGTGGTCGACGGTGCGCCACGCCCCGGCTTCAGCGAGGGCGGCACCGTCGAACTCCCCGGTGGTGACGCCGATGAACGCACACCCCGCGACACGGGCCGCCGCGGCGTCCTCGACGTGATCGCCGAGGTATCCGCGAACGTTCGGGTACCGCCGTAATGCCTCCCCCTTGGCGGCACCGAAGTGTCCGCCCACCACCTCGTGGACCTTCAGCCCGGCATCGGCGACGGCGCGCTCGGCGGCGGCGTGCTGCTTGGCGGAGACCACGATCGAGCGCCCGCCGGCCGCCCCGATCGCGGTTAGCAACTCGCGCGCACCGGGCAGGACCGGCACCGGCGTCGTGACATCGGTGTCGTAGTGGTGCCGGTAGCGACGCAGGAACAACTCCGCGTCGATCCCGGGGACCACCTCGCGCGCGACGTCGTCGATCGGCACGCCCATGTGCGGCAGCAGCGCAGCGTCGTCCACGGAGTGACCCAGATCCGTGAACGAGCGCTGCGACGCCGTGAGGATCCGCTGCCGGGAGTCGATGAGCGTGAGATCGAGGTCGAAGCCGATGGTGAACACGCCCTCTGACGCTACCTGCGCCACGTGTTCAAGGTGATGGCACTGTTGATCACCAGCATCACGCCGAGCACTCCCCAGAGGATCCGGGTATCCGGTGAGGGTCCCCCATCGCGCAGGGCCATCGAAGTGAGCACCCAGCCGTTCAGCATCGCCTGAGCGAACGTGCCAACGGCGGCGCGCACGGCGAATCCGGAGATCTGCCTGAGGCGCCACGCGACGATCACGGCGCCCGCGCCCAGAACGCAGGCGGCCACCCCGACGCCGAGGGCGACGAACGGCAGGCGCACCGGCGAGAGCGCTCCCGCCAGCAGCACCGCCGCCACCGGAACCTGCGCGTACCAGGCGACTCGCATCGGGTCCGGCCTCGGGAGGCGCGGTATCCGTACGCCGAGGAGGGTGATCGCTCCGCTGTTCATGTCGGACAATCTCGCACAGGGCACTGACGATTTCCGCGCCGCTCGGCCGAGGCCGTGACACATAGCGCTCCCTCTCACCACCGCACAGCCGCAGCCATGGCGAGGAGACGTTCGCGTCTCCGCTCGTTCCCCTGCCCCACCCACGCGATCCGGCCGTACACGTAGGCCCGGAAGTCCGCGCGCGCCTCACGATTCTGGCTCTCGGCGCCGAACCGGGCGGCACTGTGCAGGAGTGCACGAAGATCGTCGTACTCGGCGCGCGGCACTTGCGCGCGGTTGTTGACCACCACCCCCGCGAGCTCCTGCCGCGTCCCGGCTCGCATCACCCGTGTCTTCGCCGGATTCACCGAGAAGCCCTCCGCCGCCACGATCTTCGGCACGACCCCGGCGATCAGCATCGGATCCGGGGCGCCCGAGAAGGCGAGATCGTCGCCGTATCTCGTGTACACGGCGCCGTTCGCGCGCGCCAGTCCGGTCAGGCGTGCGTCCAACCGGCGCAGGACCAGGTTCATCAGCGCGGGCGAGGTCGGTGCGCCCTGCGGCAGGTGCCGCGCACGCAGGACCGCCGCCTGCCACGGGTCCAGATCGCGGAGCTCGTCCCCCGGCGTCGCCGTCGTACAGACATCTGCGAGGACCCGGGCAACCGGTGCCGAGTACCCGAGCCGGCGGAAGACGGCCCGTACGCGGGGCGCCGCCACCGTCGAGAAGCAGTCCCGCAGGTCCAGGCGGACCACCGACCGAGCACCGACATGCGGTGCCGCGTACGCGTGGACGGACCCGCCGGGCCGGAAGCCCCGCGCCGCCGGATGCGCGCCCGCCGGATTCACGACATGGCGCAGGATTCGGCGCTGCGCCTCGGCCAGCCGGGGTTTCGGCGCCTCGATCACGCGGACCCCTCCGGCGGGCTTGTCCATCCGACGCACTCGGTAGTGCCGCAGTGGCGCCGCCGAATGCCGCAGCCACTGCCCGTGATCGGCGAACCATTCCAGTTCCGGCGCAGTGAGATCGAGCATCCGCGCCACCGAGGCGACATCGGGCAGGGCGAGCCCGGGAACGTCGAGCACCGCCGGCGCATCGAGCAGTTCGACGGTGCGGAACCCGTCGAGCGCCGCAAGGAGCGCGGCTTTCGGCGGCCGGATCACGTGGTCGTCCACGATGGCGAGCGGCGGCCGCGGGTGCCCGGCGAGCAGGACGTGGGCGATCGATTCGGCCAATCCGTCGGGCACGATTCCACGGATCGCGCCGGTGACGGCCTCGACCGTCCAGAGGTCCGCGGGGAAGAACCCCACGCGATCAACGATCGCGTACCGCGTTCCGCGCGGCAGGCGCCGAGCGACCTCGACGGCCGTCATGACGGGGATGCGAACGCCGCTCGGGTGACCTGAAACGATCGCCCGGAGCGCCGATGCGTGCGCGGAGCGCACCGTCCGGCGTGGGACGCGGGGTGTAACTGTGCAGAGCCCCCAGCGGTTACCGCTGGGACGGATCGCAAGGATCCCACCTCACCCGAGCGACGTCGCATGCCTTCATGCTGCCACAGATCGGACAGCCTCAGTGCGCGGCTTCGTCCCAGGTGCGGCCGTAGCCCACGGACACCTCCAGCGGCACGGACAGATCCGCGGCGCTGCCCATCGTGTCCCGGACCAGCGCCTCGAGCTGCTCACTCTCGCCTGCAGCCACCTCGAGCACGAGCTCGTCGTGCACCTGCAGCAGCATCCGGGATGTGAGGCCCGCGTCGGCGATCGAGGCCTGCAGCCGGATCATGGCGACCTTGATGATGTCGGCGGCGCTGCCCTGGATCGGCGCGTTGAGCGCCATCCGCTCTGCCGCCTCGCGCCGCATGCGGTTCGTCGAGGTCAGGTCCGGCAGGTACCGACGGCGGCCGTAGATCGTCTCGGTGAACTCGTTGCGCCCCGCCTCGACGACCACGTCCTGCAGGTAGTCGCGCACGCCGCCGAAGCGGGAGAAGTACGCCTCCATCTGATCCTTGGCCTCGTCGCGCGAGATCTTCAACTGCGCGGCGAGCCCGAACGCCGAGAGACCGTACGCGAGACCGTAGGACATCGCCTTGACCCGGCGGCGCATATCGGGCGTGACCTCGTCGATCGGGACGCCGAACGCCCGGGATCCGACGAAGTTGTGCAGGTCCTCGCCGGTGTTGAACGCCTCGATGAGCCCCGCGTCGCGTGAGAGGTGCGCCATGATGCGCATCTCGATCTGGCTGTAGTCGGCCGTCATGAGGCGCTCGTAGCCCTCGCCCGCGACGAAGGCGTGGCGGATCTGCCGGCCGGCCTCGGTGCGCACGGGGATGTTCTGCAGGTTCGGGTCCGTCGACGACAACCGCCCGGTGGCCGCCACCGTCTGGTTGAACGTGGAGTGGATGCGCCCGTCGGAGGCGACGGTCTTCAGCAGCCCCTCGACGGTGACCTTGAGCCGGGTGGCGTCGCGGTGCTCGAGCAGATACTGCAGGAACGGATGCGGCTCCTTCTCGTACAGGGCCTCGAGCGCCGCCGCGTCGGTGGTGTAGCCGGTCTTCGTCTTCTTCGTCTTCGGCAGGCCCAGCTTCTCGAACAGGATCACCTGCAGCTGCTTCGGGGAGCCGAGGTTGATCTGCTCCCCGATCTCCTCGAAGGCCGAGGCCTCGGCGGCGCGGATCCGCTCGCTGAACTCGCCGTGCAGCGACTCGAGGTGGTCGGTGTCGACCGCGATGCCCGTGGTCTCCATGACGTCGAGCACCCGCAGCAGCGGCAGCTCCATCTCCGCGAGCAGCGGCCGCGACTCGATGTTGTCGAGCTCGGCGTCCAACGCCTCCGCGAGGTCCACGACGGCGCGTGCCCGCAGAATCGCCTGCTGCGCCCTCTCCCCCGCGGAATCGTCGGGATCGTCGAGTAGCGACAGTTGCGAGTCGTCACCTGCGGCCTCGACCCGCAGCTCGCGATGCAGGTAGCGCACCGAGAGGTCGTCCAGGTTGAAGGTGCGCTGACCCGGCCGGACCAGGTACGCCGCGATTGCGGTGTCCGAGGTGAGACCACCCAGCGACCACCCGCGGCTGGACAGCGCGTGCATCGCCCACTTGGCCTCGTGCACCGCCTTCGGCTGCGTGTCGTCCGCGAGCCACGCCCCGAGCGCGGCCTCGTCGTGGGGGGTCAGCGAGGCGAGCTCGATGTACCCGCCCTCGTCGTCGGGGGCCGCGATCACGACGGCCTCCGCGTCACCGTCGACCACGACCTCCGGGCCGATCACGCCCAGGCCGGACCGCGCGCCTGAGGCACCGTGCTCGGCCAGCCACTCGGCGACGGTGCCGGGCGCGACGATGCCGCCCGAGATTTCGAAGCCCTCCTCCGCCTCGGGTTCCGACGACGCCAACTCGGTGAAGATCCGCTCACGCAGCACCCGGAACTCGAGATCGTCGAACAGCTGGTGGATCGCCTCGCGATTCCACGGCTGCAGCGCCAGGTCCTGCGGCTCGTAGGGCAGCGTCATGTCCCGGACCATCTCGGTGATCTGCCGATTGAGCTGCACCGTCGCGAGGTTCTCGCGCAGCGAATCCCCCACCTTGCCCTTGACCTTGTCGACATTGGTGACCAGGCCCTCGAGGCTCTCGTACTCGCGGATCCACTTGGCCGCCGTCTTCTCGCCGACGCCGGGGATGCCGGGCAGGTTGTCCGACGGGTCGCCGCGCAGCGCCGCGTAGTCCGGGTACTGCGCCGGCGTCAGACCGTACTTGGCCGCCACCTCCTCCGGCGTGAAGCGGGTGAGGTCGGAGACGCCCTTGCGCGGGTAGAGGACCGTCACGTCGTCGTTGACCAACTGCAACGCGTCTCGGTCACCCGTGACGATGAGGACCTTGAAGCCCTGCTCCTGGGCCCGGGTGGTCATCGTGGCGATGATGTCGTCAGCCTCGTAGCCCTCCTGCGCCATGGTGGGGATGCCCATCGCGGCGAGCACGTCCTTGACCACGTCGACCTGGCCGCGGAAATCGTCCGGCGCGGAGCTGCGCTGCGCCTTGTACTCGGGGTACATCTCCGCACGGAAGGTCTGCCGCGAGACGTCGAACGCCGCGGCCACGTAGCCCGGCGCCTCCTCCTTGAGCAGCTTGATCAGCATGGAGGTGAAGCCGTACACCGCGTTGGTGGGCTGACCCGACTTGGTGCGGAAGCGGCCACCGTCGAGCGGGAGCGCGAAGAAGGCGCGGAAGGCCATCGAATGCCCGTCGATCAACAGCATCGTGGGCTTCGCGCCGCCCTCCGAAGGCGATTCGGAAGCGTGGGCGGCGGCGGTCGACGGGTTCGGTGCAGTCACACCAGCAGTCTAGTGACGACCACCGACACCGACGGACCAGCTATCCATCAGTACGACGTCGTTCGCTCGGCCGTCCGCGCCTATCATCCGGCCGGTCAGTTTCCTGATACCGAGCTTCACAGATCGATCGGCCACTATCGCGGTCGGGATCTGCACCACGATGTCTGCCTCGAAGCGCTCGATGTCCGCGGCGTGACGGAGCCAAGCCGTAACGAGGAGGTTTTCGGGTCCCGTGACGCCCGCGACCAGCCGGACCTCCGGTAGAACGGACAACCGAGCCGCGGCTGCGGCGACGTGCGGCGCCGGGATCCTGATCCAGAACACCGCGGACACGGCGTGCCCCGTCACGGTGGGCAAGACCTCACAGCGGACGTCTAGAACACTCGAGTCCATGAGCCGGTCGATCCGACGACGGACCGTGGTGATCGACACCCCGAGGGCATTGGCGAGGTCCGTCGCCGCGGCCCTGCCATCACCGCCGAGGTGGACGACGAGGCGCCTGTCGAGTTCGTCCATCACGACCGGGCGCGCCGATCGCTCGATCGGGACGAGCCGTTCGACGGCCGTGCGTTCCGCCGGATCGAGCGCGTCCAGCCGCCACCGGGCGGCGTTCGAGTACACACCGGTGATGAGCCGTCCACGCACAGATCGCACGCCGCGGACGGCACGCACCGCCGCCGTGAACGTCGCGAAGGCGGAAATGTCCTCGACCGCGACCGTCGCGAAGAGGTCGGTGGGCCCCGGGAGGGAGTCGAGGGCGAGCACTTGCGGCGATGCCGCGATCAGATCGCCCACAGCGTCCGTCCTGTTGGCTTCACAGGCGATCTCTATGAAGGCACCACCGTCCGAACCCCGTGCGGAGTTGTACCCGCAGATCCAGGCCTCGCCGCGTTCCACCAGGCGCTCCCAACGACGGGCGGCAGTCGCGGCACTGAGGCCCAACGGTTTCGCCAGTTGCACCCACGGTGCGCGGGGCGCGATCTGCAGGGCGTGAATCAGCCTGAGATCGAGTTCGTCGGCGGATTTCGCCATCGCGCCCCCTCACCGTGTTCGAATCCAGCAGATCAGCGAACGTGCTTCATATCACACATACCGTCCCTGTCGACATCCAGCGCAATTCCAGTCCGACAAGAAAGTGATCCACATGAACGATGAGTCGACGCGTGGTACTCCCACAACTCTGGGGTACCGAACAGTCCTGAGCGGACTGCTCATGGTCGAGCTGGTCAGCGGCCTGATCCAAGGCATAGTGCCGACGATGACACCCGCGCTCGGGAAACAGCTGGGCGTATCGACGGCCGCATTGAACTGGATCAGCAGCATCTTCCTCCTGTCTTCCGTCGTATGGGTACCGGTGCTGAGCAAGCTCGGAGATCAGTACGGGCATCGACGTCTGCTTCGCATCGCGGTGGCTTTCCTCGCGCTCGGATCCGTCCTGGTCGCAGTGGCGCCGAACTTCGCTGTGCTTCTGCTCGGCCGGGCATTCCAGGGGGCGTTGCTCGCATGTCTCCCGCTGGAGATGGCACTGGTGCGCGACCGCCTCGACCCCGAGCGGGCGCGGTCCGCGATCGCCGTCCTGCTCGGAGTCCTGACCGCCGGCTTCTCGCTCGGATACGTCCTCGGGGGCGTGCTGCTCGAGTTCCCGTGGTCGGCACAACACGCTCTACTGATTCCGGCCGCGGCGACCGTGCTAGTGATACTCGCCCCTATGACCATGGTCCCGGAATCGTCCACGACGAACCGCGCTCCGGCCGGAATGGACTGGACCGGCGCATGCCTTCTGACGGTGGGCCTCGGTGCGGTGATGATGTCGCTCGCCTTCGGCCCCAAACAGGGGTGGACCAGTCCCCTCGTCGTCGGGCTCCTGATCGGCGGAATCGCTGTGCTCGCGGTGTGGCTCCGCATCGAGCTCGGACAGCGCAGTCCGCTCGTATCGGTGCGTGAGCTCGCCCGGCCGAACGTCCTTCCGCTGTATCTGTCCGCCTTCCTCGTCGGGATGGTCTCGTTCGGGCCACTCACCGCGTTCTCGACGTTCGCAGCAACGCCCCGGTCGACCGGCTACGGGCTGTCGCTGAACGGAGTTCTGCTCGGACTGTTCCTGACGACCCTCGGAGCGGGCGTGTTCCTCGCGTCGGTGATCGCCCCGCGAGCCGCTCGACGATGGCCACAGCATCGAGTGGTCATGGCCGGTTTCGTCTGCGGCGCCATCGGGTTCGCCGTCCTGCCGCTCGCACAGGCGCACTGGTCGACCATGGCCGCGGCGATCGTCTTCGTGGGTCTGGCTGAAGGGCTCGTGGTCGCCACCCTGCCGGTCATGATCCTCGAGCGGCTGCCCGCTGACTCGGCCGGGATCTCCGCCGGTATGTACAACGTCGTCCGCACACTCGGCGGCAGCGTCATGGGCGCCATCATCGCCATCGTCCTGGCCGCTCACACACCGGCCTCCGGAGTCGTCACATCGGCGGGCTATATCACCGTGTGGCTCGTCGCGGCCGCCCTGAGCACGGCCGGCGTCGTCCTCGTCGTGGCCACGAACCGCACCGCGAGCGCTACCGATTCCCTCCAGACCATCAACGCAGTGAGGAACTGACATGACGATCACCCCGGACCAGGATCTGACACCGATTCCCACTGTCGACGAACTCGCCGGCGAGTTCACCGCCGTCGCCGACCGGCTGTGGGACGCACCGGAACTGCGCTGGCAGGAGACCGCATCCATGCGCTTGCAGGCGGAGACCGCCCGCCAACACGGATTCACGGTGACGGAAGCCGTCGGAGGGATTCCCACCGCGTTCTCCGCAGAATTCGGGACCGGCGGTCCCGTCATCGCCTTCCTCGGTGAGTACGACGCACTCGCCGGCCTGTCACAGGAATCGGGGGCACTCGCACCCACGCCGGACCCGGCGAACGTGACCGGCGCCGGTCACGGATGCGGTCACCACCTGCTCGGCGCCGGCTCGCTTCTCGCCGCAGTGGCGACCGCGCGGACGCTGGAGGCATCCGGTCTACCCGGACGGGTTCGCTATTACGGATGCCCCGCCGAGGAAGCGGCCGCAGGTAAGTCCTTCATGGTCAAAGCCGGCGCGTTCGCCGACGTCGACGCCGCGATAACCTGGCACCCGTTCACGCGAATGGTGACCCGCCAGATGGAGTTCCTCGCGTACACGCAGGCCTATTTCAGCTTCACCGGAGTCGCTTCACACGCCGGTTCGGCTCCGGAGCACGGACGTAGTGCCCTCGACGCGCTGGAGCTGATGAACATCGGGATCAACTTCCTCCGCGAGCACATTGCGGACGATGCGCGGATCCACTACGCGATCACCGACTCCGGAGGTCAGTCTCCCAACGTGGTGCAGGCGCACGCCACTGCCTACTACATCGTACGGGCTGCGGACGTGCGGCAGATGCGCGAGCTCTACGAGCGTGTCCTTCACGTCGCCCAGGGCGCGGCACTGATGACGGATACCGTCCTCACCGTGGAGTTCGACGGTGCCTCGTCGCATGTGCTGCCCAACGTGGTTCTCGAGTCAGTGCTGCACGGCCATGCCGCGCGTCTCGGCGGCGTGCCGTTCGATGCCCAGGACATCGCCATGGGGGAACGAATCGCCACAACCTACGAGTCGGAGCGCATCGCGGCCGATCGCGCCCGCTCGGGGCTTCCCTCGTCCGATCGCAGCATCCTCGATTCGACTGTGCCGGCTCTCATCACGTCAGTGCCCCGACACCGCGAGCACGGCTCGACCGATGTCGGGGACGTCAGCTGGGTGACACCCACAGTGCAGATCTTCTCGCCCTGCTTCACTCTGGGCGCCCCACCGCACTCCTGGCAGTGGGTCACCCAGGGAAAGCTTCCTGCGGCCCACAAGGGAATGATCTACGCCGCCAAGGTCATGGCGTCCACGGCCACGACGCTGATCACGGACCACGTCACGCTCGCTCGAGCGCGAGCCGAGTACGCCGACGTCACCTCCGCGACTCCGTACGACAGTCCGATCCCCGACGGAGTGATCGCACCGCCGAACCGGTAACACGGCGGATGATCTACCCCGCGGCCTCGAGGTCGTCCTGACATCGACCTCGAGGCCGCGTGGCGGGTACAGCACTCCCAGGATGCCCAGCATCGAGCCGGTTACCGGCCCGCTGAGCGACCAACAGGTTTCGTCAGGTCGTACACCGTCGCGCTCCCGACCTTCTGCGCCGCGTAGTTCTGCTGCACCCAGGCCGCGATGCTCCCGGTCGTCCCGCCCTTGCCACCGAGATCCAGGTCGCGGCACTGCTCCGGCAGGTCCGCGAGGATCGCGCCCGGCCCGCCGCGCCCCTGCGACGAGGCGATGTAGTAACGGATCCGGCCCTGCTGCACGTCCGACTGGAACCGGGCGAGCGTCGGCGACGGGTCGGACCCGGTGAACCCGCCGACGGCCAGGACCGGCCGGCGCGACGCCAGCTCCATCGACGCCGCCGACGACGACCCGTTCGTCGCGGCCGCCCAGGTGGTGTCCGTGCCCTGCAGCAGGGCCGTCAGCTGCGACGACGACGCTCCGCCGCGCCCGCCGCCCCAGTGCTCGCCCGAGGTCGAGACCATCGGGCTGCCGCCGGTCTGCGGATGCGCGATGCCGGACCACACGTAGACCGCCGGCCCGAGCAGCATCGACACCGCGATCAGGCACCAGGTGATCGCCTCCCGCCACCGCGGCCCGTTGTCGCGGCGGGTCACCCACACCGCACCGAGCGCGAGAACCGTCGCGCCGAGCACGACCCACCGGGCCCGGAGTGCGGCACCGTCGTTCTGGCAGAGCAACGCGAATGCCCACCCGCCCCCGGCGACGATCTGCAGCACGAGCGCGACCAGACCGGACCGGTCGCCGCGGCGCTGCCAGGCCGTCCACAGTCCGATCCCGACGAGCCCCGCGATGCCGGGCGCCACGGACAGGCTGTAGTACGGGTGCGCCGCCTGCTTCATCTCGGCCAGTAGCAGCCCGTCGACCACGGTCCAGGCGCCGAACAGGATCGCGCCGGCGCGCACGAGGTCGGTGCGGGGCTCGCCCCGGCGCAGCCACAGCACCACGACCAGCGCGACGAGGGCGGCCGGCAGGAGGAAGCTGATCTCCAGGCCCCATTCGCCCGTGAACAGCCGCATCAGGCCCGGCTGCTGTCCGAAGGCGGCGTGCCCGCCACCGTGCCCGCCCGGACCGCCGTGGCCACCCCCGAACCGGTCCTGCAGCGCGGTGAGGCAGTCCTGCGGGATTCCCGCGAAACCGCCTCCACCGCCGCCCTTGTGGTTCTGGCCGAGCACGCGGCCGAAGCCGTTGTAGCCGAGCACGAGGTCCATGAACGAGTTGTCGGTCGAGCCCGCGAGGTAGGGCCGCGAGTCCGCGGGCCACAGGATGGTCAGGACCACGAACCACCCGGCGCTCACCACGAGCGCCGCGGCAGCGCCGAGCAGGTGCAGCACGCGGCGGCGCCAGTCCACCGGCGCGGCGACGAGGTACACCAGTCCCAGCGCGGGCAGCACGAGCAGCCCCTCGAGCATCTTCGCCAGGAACGCGAGGCCGAGCGCGACCCCGGCCAGTGCCAGCCACCGGCCGCCCCGTCCCTGCAGCGCGCGCACCGTGCAGTAGGCGCCGGCCACCATGAGCAGGACCATCGCCGCGTCGGGGTTGTTGAAGCGGAACATCAGCGCAGCCGCCGGGGTCAGGGCGAGGACGGTGCCCGCGATGAGCCCGGCGGGTTCGCCCGCCAGCCGCCGGACGGCGCCGTAGAGCAGGCCGACGGACGCGACGGCCATGAGCGCCTGCGGGATCAGCATCGAGGCGCTGGAGAAGCCGAAGATCCGGGCGGACAGGCCCATGACCCAGATCGACAGCGGCGGCTTGTCCACCGTGATCGAGTTCGACGGGTCGAGCGAGCCGAACAGGAGCGCCTTCCAGTTCTCGCTCCCGGCCCACACGGACGCGGCGTAGAAGTCGTTGGCCATCCCGTTCCGGGTGATCCCCACGAGGTAGATCACGGCCGTGGCCAGGAGCAGCACGATGAGCGGCAGGTGGCGGCGCACGGCCGCGTTCACAGTCACCCGATCAGCGTGGGGCGCCGGTCTGCCCCGTCCCTGGGATCTACCCGGGAGGTAGCTGTGGACGCACGACGACGGTGTCCGCTATGCGTCGTTCCAGGTCGGAGACGTCCGCCGTGACCGTTTTCAGTGCTGAGGCCTTCTCCGCCTCGGGCAGCGCCGCGATCGTCACGAGCCGGTCGTCGATCTCCTGCGCGCTGACGGTCAGCGTCACCTGCGCGTCCAACTGCGCCGCCGACAGCACACCCGCCGGCTGTTCGAAGGCCCGCAGCGCCCGGCGGATGCGCCGGTGCAGCCGCGCCTCGGGTACGTGGGAGCCGGACCAGGACAACGGGGCGCGCGACGGGAAGGGCATCGCCGCCTCCGCCCGCTGTTGATGCCGGCTGTTGCGGACCAGCGCGATCGCGAATCCGGTCGCCACGAGCACGGCCAGCACGACGAGCGCCAACAGCGCCACGATGATCCACGACATGAAGTTCCTCCTCGCGGCCGCGGCCGCTACCCGCCGCGGACCTGCATGTACAGGTACACCGCCATCCCGATCAACAGCAAGCCCGCGATGATCGCTGAGGCGATCTTGATCGCGCTCCACGGGCGCTGACCTTGCACTTCGCCGGTGACACCATTGACGAACACCTGGAACGGCTTCCCGGCGAAGGTGACGGTCAGCAGCCACACCGGCATCAGCAGGTAGAGGAAGTCGATCGACTGGTACACCGGGTTCATCCGGCTGACCCGCTGCTCGTCGCCGCCGATGTCACGGCGCACCGTGTTCTCGATGATGCCCTCGATCCGGGGCCGCGCCTGGGCCTCGAAGACCTGGGCCGCGTCACCGTCGTACGTCCGGGCGAGGTGCCCGGCGACGAACTCGGGGGTGTACGTGACGGCCTGCTCGGCGGGCCAGGGCTCGAGCTCGCGGACCCGCTCGGAGTCGAGTCCCGTGTTCGCGGATTCGGCTAGCTGCCGAATGCTGTCGTGCACTCGGCCGCTGACGGGCCACCAGTCGGTGTAGGTCTCGATGTTGCCGTCGCTGTCGCGCCGCGTGCGGTGCGTGCCGCGCGCACCGGAGTAGTCGGTGGTCACCTCGGCGTCGTAGCTGTAGTACGAGAGGTACACGCTGCTGAACGACCCGAGGACGCGGTACTTCTTGAACTCGCGGGGCGCGAACCAGCGACTGTTGACCCACGCCTCGATGTTCGCGCGCGCCCGGTCGTCACCGACGCGCAGCGGCAGGATCCCGTCGATGGGGAGCCGCGCGGGCGCGACCTGCACGTCCGTCCGCTGGATCGGGGTGTTGCAGTACGGGCACCGGGTGGCCGTGAGGGTGCCGCTGAACAGTGTGTGACCGCCGCAGCTCTGGCACACCACCTCGCGGTCGACGACCTGCACCTGCGCCGCGGTCCGCGCCTGCGCGTACAGGGCGTTCATCGTCGGGCCGAGCGGGTGCGGCCGCAGCACCTTGCTGGTATCGAGCAGGACCGGGTAGGTGCTGCAGCAGCTGGGCGAGCGGAGCTTACCGATCGCCGGGTCGTAGACCAGGGCGTCGCCGCAGTTCGCGCACGGGTACGTGCGGGTCTGCTCGGTGACCTGCAGCATCTCCCGGTCGTTCGCCGACGGTACGCCGGGCACCAGTTGCCGGGGTCGCGCCGGATCCGGCCCGACGGTGCGCGGCGGCTCGGGCGGGTGCGCGGGCTGCCGGCCGGGCAGCGGGGGCGGCATCGTCATCGCTACGCCCGGGGAGGCAGCGGCGGCGGAGTCTGCCCGAACAGTGCCGCCAGCGCGGGCACCTGTCCGGCGGGCGTCCAGCCCGTGAGAGCCGGCGACCAGACCAGGGTCTGCGGCGTGAGGTTCATCCCGCGCAGCTGTTCGAGTGGGAAGGGGCCCGCGGACTGCCCGTTCTGTTCGACGTGGAAGAGCTGCGCGTTCGGCAGCGGTGGAGGTGTCGCGGGAGCCCCCTGTTGGCTCTGGAGGTTCTGGGCGAACTGCTGCCCCATCGCCATGCCCATGCCGGCGCCCATGAACTGGCCGGCTCCCCCGCCGCCCTCGTTGGTGGCGGCGCCGAGCATCGAGTCCGCGGCCCTGCCCTGCTGGAAGCGGTTCATGTCGCCGACGTTGCCGTAGTAGCCCTTCTCCTCCACGCCGCGCGCGACGCCGCGGGTCATGGCCTGGGTGATCTCGTCCGGCAGGGAGATGTTCATCTCGACCGCCTCGCAGGCGAGGCCGTACTGCTGAGCGATCTTCGACTGCACGTACTCCTGCAGTTTCGCGGCGAGCTCGCGCTGGCGGGCCTGTAGGTCGATCGCGCCGACGCCGGTCTCGATGAGCATCTCGGAGAAGGCGGTGGAGATGGTGCGGCGCAACAGCTCGGCGATCTCGTCGGAGTCGACGTTCGAGTCGGTGCCGATCACCTGGCGCAGGAAGGTGGGCGCGTCGACGACGCGCACGACGCACAGCCCGTTGGCCCGCACCTGAACCATGCCGAAGTCGTTGTCCCGGATCGTGATCGGATTGGGCGTGCCCCACCGCAGGTCGGTGATGGGGCGACTGTTGATGAAGTAGACCTCGCTGCGGAACGGGCTCTTGAAACCGTGCGGCCAGCCCTGCAGCGTGGACATGATCGGCATGTTCTCGGAGACCAGCTGGTAGTTGCCGGGTCCGTACCGGTCAGCCAGCTGACCGCGGTAGACGAACAGCGCCTCCTGGCCCTCGCGCACGATGAGCTGCGCGCCGTTCTTGATCTCGTTGTTGTAGCGCGGGAAGCGCCACGCCATCGTCGACCTGCTGTCGTCGAGCCATTCGATGATGTCGACGAGCTCGCCGCGGACCCTGTCCATGATCCCCATGTGCGCTGCCACCCTCCGTCGCGGTTGTCGGAATCCACGATAGCCATGCGACTTGGCGACGGCTGAGCGCTCGCTGATCCTGTACTTTGCGCATAGGCTGCATCCGGCCCCACCACGGGGATCTCCGCTGAGAAAGGTGCTTTCCATGGCAGGCAAGTTCGAGGTGTACGAGGACAACGCGGGCAAGTTCCGGTTCCGGCTCAAGGCCGGCAACGGCGAGGTCGTGGCGTCGGGCCAGGCCTATGCCTCACGCAAGGGCGCCCACGACGGTGCCGCCGCCGTGCAGCGCGCCGCCGAGGGCGCGAAGGTGGTCGACGTCGACAAGGAGTGAGTCGCTGACCTGCAGGGCTTGACCTTGACACCGTGACAAGGTCTGCAATCGAGCCACCGACGCATGAAGGAGGTGGCCCCGATGGCCCAGAACCCGCTCGACCACACCAACCCCTCGATCCGCCTGCGCGCAGCGCTGGACGCGGGGTCGGTCGCGGATGCCGCGGTCGCCGCGGCGCTGGTGGCGCGGTGCGCCGTGGAGCCGGACTTCTTCGTCCGCGACATGCTCACCTGGGCGCTGACCAGGCTGCCCGCCGCGGCGACGGTTCCGCTGCTCCGCGCGGAGCTGACCTCGCCGGTCGCGCAGGCCCGCAGCCAGGCCCTGCATTCGCTGTCGAAGATCGGCGGCGCCGGGGCCGCGGGCGCGCGGCCGGCAGTGCTCGGGCTCGTCGCCGACGCCGACGACGAGGTCGCGAAGGCCGCGTGGCGCACCGTCGTCGCCCTCGCGGCGGACCGTCGGTCCTCCGGCCCGCCGCGCTCGCCCTGGCCCGGCAGCTCGGGCGCGGCGACGCGGAGACCCGGCGCAGCCTGAGCCGCGCGATCCTCGGGCTCGGCGACGAGGGCGTGGCGGCGCTGGAGGCCGTGTCCGTGACGACGGACGCCGTCCGCGAGCACGTCGCGGATACGCTCCGATTGCTCGAGGACCCGGACTCCGGGTTCGCGGGCTCGGTGCACGAGGCGCGGCGCGTGGCGGCGCTGGGTCCCACGGACTGAGCGGAAGGTCGCACTCGGACATGCGGATCGGCGAGGTCGCGGCGCGGACGGGGATCAGCGCGCGGATGCTGCGGCACTACGACGCGCTGGGCCTCGTCCGCCCGTCCGGGCGGTCCTCCACCGGCTACCGGATGTACGCCGAGGAGGACATCCGGCGGATCTTCCACGTGGAGAGCCTGCGCTCGCTGGGCCTTTCGCTGGCGGAGATCGGCCGCGCCCTGGACGATCCGTCGTTCGCGCCGGACCTCCTCGTCGCCGACATGATCGCCCGGAGCCGGGAGCGGATTCGGCTCGAGACGGAGCTGCTGGAGCGGCTGCAGCACGTCGCGGCGGCGGGCGCGGCCGACTGGGACAGGGTCCTGTCCGTGGTGGCCCTGCTCACCGAGCTCGACACCGGTTCGCCCGGGGCGCGGCAGCTCGCGGCGCTCACGGCCGATGGCCGGGCCCCCGTCGACGCGCTCACCGAGGCCCTGCTGCGGGAGGAGAGCACCAACGTGGCCGGCGCCCTGCGCTGGGCGCTCGCGCAGGCCGGGGATCCCGAACCGGCACCGCTCATCGATGCCCTCGCCTTCCCCGACCCGACGGTGCGCCGCCGCGCCGCCGAGGCCCTGGCCGAGATGCCCGGTCAGGAGGACACCCTCCGCGCGGCGCTCGACCACGAGGACGCCGCGGTCCGGGTGATCGCCGCGGTCGCGCTGGGCACGCGCGGCGATCCCGCTGCGACACCGGAGCTGCTCCGCATGGTGCGCGACGGCGAGAAGGACGTCGACGCCGCGGAGGCGCTCGGCGCGATCGCGGCGGCCGCCCCGGACGACGAGCCGATCAG
Source organism: Tsukamurella sp. NPDC003166 (assembly GCF_040611135.1). Taxonomy (NCBI): domain Bacteria; kingdom Bacillati; phylum Actinomycetota; class Actinomycetes; order Mycobacteriales; family Tsukamurellaceae; genus Tsukamurella; species Tsukamurella sp. NPDC003166. The sequence goes on along the minus strand of NZ_JBEXNL010000008.1, from coordinate 99,498 downwards.
CGCGGAGCTCGCCGCGATCGCCGACCGAACCGAGGACTACGCGGTGCGCCAGCGGGCGGTGCAGGCACTCGCGGAGATCCCCACCGCGGGTGCGGAGGCCGCCCTCCGCCGCCTCTCCACCGACGCCGACCCGCGGATCTCGAGCACGGCCTGGTTCATCCTGCAGCAGAGTCAGCGGGCGTAGCGAGCGGCGAAGCCCTCGCACAGCGCGTCGATGCCGGAGTGCAGCAGGGGCATCGCGGCGCAGAGGTCCGGTCGGTCGACCTCGACGAGCTCCCGCAGCAGAGGGAGTTCCTCGACGAGCGGGTTGTCGGCGAGATCGGCCACGAAGCCCGCGCCCTCCAGGGACGAGCCCGGGGCCAGCAACAGCCGCCCGACCGCACCGATCCCCGCTCCCTGCACGTGGTTCCACACGTGCAGGGTGAGTTCGGCGGATTCGGCGACGGAGCCGGTGAGGTGGGTGAAGGCCTCGACGAGCCAGTTGAAGCACGAGATCGCCGACGGTGCCATCGCGGCACGGGGCATCGAGTGCGCGAGCAGCACCCAGGGGTGCTGGAGGTAGAGCCGCATGTCCGCCTCGGCGGCAATGTGGGTGCGGGTGCGCCAGTCGGGGTCGCCCATCAGCTCCGCCGGGTAGAGGTACTCCGCACCGACGGCCGCGGCCATGTCGCGGACCAGGGCGTCCTTGTCCGGGACGTGCCGGTACAGCGACATCGCGCCCGCCCCGAGGGCGTCGGCGATCCGGCGCATGGAGACCTTCTCCAGGCCGCCCTCGTCCGCGAGGCGGATCGCCTCGGCCACGATGGATTCCCGGGTGAGGGTGGTCTCGGACACGTGCGCGCCTTTCTCCGTTGACCGGCCAGGACGGGGATGCGTACAGTGTACCCAGTCATCGTGCGTACACCGTACGCGCTTGCTGCTGCTTCAAGGAGTCACCCGTGTCCACCACCCCGCGCCGCGCCTGGGCCGGCCTCGCCGCCCTCCTCCTGCCGGTGTTCCTGGTGTCGATGGATGCTTCGGTGCTCTATCTGGCGATGCCCCACCTGACGTCGGCGCTCCACCCGAGCCCGGAGCAGCAGCTCTGGATCCTCGATATCTACCCGTTCATGCTGGCCGGCCTGCTTATCACCATGGGCAACCTCGGCGACCGGTGGGGGCGGCGGCGCCTGATGACCTGGGGCGCGGGGCTGTTCGGCGTCGCCTCGGTCATCGCCGCGTTCGCCCCCACGCCCGGCCTGCTCATCGCGGCGCGCGCCCTCATGGGCGTCGGCGGCGCGACCCTGCTGCCCGCCAGCCTGGCGCTCATCGCGAACATCTTCCGCGATCCCAAGGCCCGCGGCATCGCGATCGGCATCTGGACCGCGGCGTTCTCGTTCGGCATGGCCGTGGGCCCGGTGATCGGCGGGGTTCTGCTGCATCACTTCTGGTGGGGATCGGTGTTCCTGATCAACGCGCCGGTGTTCCTCGCCTTCCTGGTGGCGGGTCCGCTGCTGATCCCCGAGTTCCGCAGCGGCACCTCGACGCCCTTCGACCTGGCCGGCGTCGCGCTGTCGATGGCCGCGATCTTCCCGCTGGTGTACGCAGTGAAGTCCGCCGCGGGCCACGGCGTGCACGCCTCCACCCTGGTCGCCGGCGCGGTGGGCGCGGCGATGCTCGTCGCGTTCATCGCGCAGCAGCGGCGCACCAAGTGCCCGCTGATCCCGTTCGACCTCTTCCGCAACCGGACCTTCGCCATGGCCATCGCCGGCACCATCCTCGCGATGTCCACCCTGGGCTCGATGAGCTACCTCACCGGCATCTACCTGCAGTCCGTCGTCGGGTTCGACGTCCTCGCGGCCGCCCTGCTGGGCCTGCCCGCGGCCGCGGTCGTGGCCTACTTCTCGATGCGCGCGCCGTGGATCGAGCAGTACCTCGGCCGCCGCGCCACGTTCGTCGCATCGCTGCTGTTCGCCGCCGCCGGCCAGCTCCTGCTGGTCGGGCTGGGGACGGGCGGACCGTCGTGGCTGTACGTGCTCGGCACCGTCGTGGCGGGCGTGGGCTACGGCACCCTGTTCACGTTCGTCTCGGCCGTGGCGCTCGACGCCGCGCCGCCGGAGCGGGCGGGTCAGGCGTCGTCGATGTCCGAGATGAGTTTCGAGCTCGGCACCGCCCTGGGACTCGCGGTGCTCGGCTCGGTCGCGACGGCGGTGTTCACCCGGCACGACGGGATGTCCCGCACGCTCGGCGACACGCTCGCCCGCGCGGAGGCCCTCTCGGAGTCCGACGGTGCCGCGCTCGCCGAGACCGCGCGGTCCGCATGGGTCGAGGCGGTCAGCACGACTGTGGGTGTCTCGAGCGTGCTGCTCGTCGCCACCGCCGTGGCGGCGTTCGTGGTGATGCGGGATCGGACGCCCGCACCGGAGCCCGTGAGCTGCTGATCAGCGCGGCGTGAGCCGGAAGACGGGGATCACTCGCCCCTGCGCGGCCTTCTCGTACTCGGCGAAGCCGCTCGAGCGGGCCTTGAACCGGTCCCACGCCTCGTCGCGCGCCGATCCGGTCAGCTCGTGCGCCGTGACCTTCGCAGTGGAGATACCGCCCTGCTCGTCGGGGTACTCGAGTTCGATCTCCGGGTTCGCCTTGAGGTTGTGGTACCACGCCGGGTTCTTCGGCGAACCGCCCGCGGAGGCCGGCAGCAGCCACCCCTCGTCGTCCCGGATGGCGGCGAGCGGATTCACCCGCGGCTCGCCGGATTTGGCGCCGACGCTGTGCACGAGCGCCAGAGCCCGGCCGAAGCCCATGGCGGTCACGGTGCCGTTGTTGGCGCGGAATTCGTCGATGATGCCCTGATTGAAGTCGCTCACCGCTTCATCATGCGCCCGCACCCGCGCCATCGCCACCGAAGGCCGATCCCCGTCGTCGCTCATTCGCCCATCGTGCACCCGGATAGGCTCGGATGCCGTGGATCCCCTCGATTCCCGGCGCGATGTGACCGCCGTGGTCCTGCTGCACGGATGGCCGGTCACGGACCAGCACTGGCGCTTCCTCGTTCCCCGACTCCGCGACGCGGGCTTCGACCCGGTCCCGGTCACGCTGCCCGGCCTCGGCATCGGGCCCGACGGTGCCGCCTCTTTCCGCAAGCGCGATCTCGCGGTGCGCCTGCGCGAAGAACTTGCGGCGCAGGGGCTCACGCGGTTCGCGGTGGTCGGGCACGATTGGGGCGGCACGGTCGCGGCGTTCCTGGCCTCGACAGCACCCGAGGCCGTCACCGCGCTCGTCATCGAGGAGGAGATCCTGCCCGGGATCGACGTGTCCATCCCCACGCCCGGGAGTACGCACTACCCGGACTGGCACGGGCCGTTCAACCGTGCCCCGGGTCTCGCGGAGGCCCTGGTCGCGGGCCGGGAGGACGCCTACTACGGTGCGTTCTTGCGACAGAGCGCGGGGCCTGCGGGTCTCGACCCCGCGGTGCTCCGCTCCTACATCGACACCTATCGTGCCCCCGGCGTTCTCGAGACCGGACTGGCGCACTACCGGAGCCGAGCCGACGACCTCGCCGACGTCGCGCAGCTCCGAGTCGCGCCGATGAGCGCGCCGGTCCTGGCCATGGGCGGACGGTACGCCATGGGCTCCGCCGTCGCGGAGGGCCTGCGCCCTCTGGCGGCGGATGTGAGCGGCGTCGTCCTGGAGGAGTCCGGGCACTACCCGGCCGAGCAGGAACCGGAGCCGACCGCGCGGGCGATCATCGAGTTCCTGCAGGGTCACCACGGCGCGTCGTAGCGAGGACAGAATCTGTTCGAATCAGGACACCCTGAAGCGGCCCGAATGATGGTCCACGGAACATATTATGCGGGATATGGCGAGCCGAGATGCGCGGCCTGCCCCGGCGATCGGCGGTCCACCGCGTCTCAGGTGAGCGCCCCGACCGTTCGTCCGGTTCGGCTTCACGCCGAAGCGCTCCCGTATCCGGATGGACTCGCGATATGTTGCCTCGAAGGGAAGGTGCCTGATGCCCGTGCGCGACGAATCCATGATCGCCCGTGTGGTGCGAATCCTCGAGGCATCGAAGGTTCACGGGCGCGCGATATCGGTTCCTGAAGTGTCTCGTGCTACGGGGATTCCCCTGCCTTCGGCGTATCGAATCACCGGTGAACTCCGTGATCTCGGAGTATTGGAGAGTGACGCTGCCGGCCGGCTACGACCAGGGATGCGGTTGTGGGAGATCGTCACCCGCTCGGCGCGCGTGCCGACGCTGTGCGAGGTCGCCCGGCCCTACCTCGAGGACCTGCGTGATGCGGTGTGCGTGCCGATACTACTGTCGATCTTCGACTGCGACGACATGGTCAACGTCGATACGGTCGCGCCGCGTGGTAGCGATGTGTTCAACATCTCGCGGCCCGGGATGCGGCTCCCCATGCTCGGAACATCGCCGGGGATGATCCTTCTCGCCCACTCCCCCGCGGACCTGCGTGAGCGGATACTCACCTCGGGCAAGATCACGCGATTCACCGAATACACCGAGACCGACCGAGATCAGCTCAGGCGCATCGCGGATGACGCCCGCGCCCGCGGCTGCATGATCGCCGAGCGTTGGATGTCGCCCGGGTCGACAGGAACGGCGGTACCCGTACTCGCGCCGGGCGGCGTCGCGGTCGCGGCGCTGTCAGTGACCACGCCGTCGGCGGACGGCGCGCCGCTGCATCTACTGCCCGCGATGCGGGTAACGGCGCGCGCGATCGGAAGGGGGCTACAAGCGGAGACGTCCCCTGCATACGACTACGACCCCCGAGCTCTTCTCTTGACCAAGAAGGTGCTCCACGCGACCGAGCGCCTCTGAGGATTGCCATCTCGGTGAGCGAGACTGGCGGTTCCCGACTGTGCGCTCGCCCGTCACGATCGGTTCGGGCGAAGCGATCCGCCCCACGGTCCGGCGTCCACACGGCGCGGTCCGGTCGAACCCCGTAACCAGTCGCGGCCCGGTGCACGCCGGGCCATGCGTGAATCCAGGAGTGGCCCATGTCCGTACCCACCGAAGCGACCGCGCTCTGGGCGCAGAGCACCGTCGACGCGCGCTTCGACGCCCTCCCCGACAGCGTCGTCGCCCAGGTCAAGCGCAATGTTCTCGATGCATGCGCAAATGCGATCGCGGGCAGCCGGGCCGACGGTATCGACGGCGTCCACCGGCTGCAGAACGAGTTCGGCGGCGCCCCGGAAACCCTGGTTCTCGGGTTCGGTGACAGGCTCCCGGCACCGGCCGCGGCTTTCATGAACGGGACCATGGCCCACGCACTCGACTTCGACGACACCCTCGACGAGGGGCCCACGCATGTTTCCTCGTCTGTGGTTCCCGCAGCGCTCGCCTGCGCCGAGCGACGGGGCGGCGTCGGTGGGCAGGAACTCATCACCGCAATCGCGTACGGCGAGGAATTGATGTGCCGGCTGGCACTCGCGCTCGAGGAGACTCCGTTCATCACGGGGTGGCACCCCGCCGCCACGCAGGGCTATTTCGGCTCGGCCCTGGCCGCGTCGAAGGTGCTCGGACTCGATGAGACCAGGACACTCGATGCGCTGGGAATCGCGTACAGCCAGTCCTCGGGAAATACCCAATGCATCATGGATGGCGAAGGAGCACTCAGCAAGCGGCTGCAGGTCGGATTCGCGGCGCAGGGCGGTGTGCTCGCCGCACTACTCGCTGAAAAGGGGCTCACGGGCGCACGCAAGAGTCTGGAGGGCAAGTACGGACTGTACAACGTGTATCACCGTGGCCTTTACGACCGATCAATGGTGGTTGACGAGATCGGTGAGCGGTTCGAACTCATGGGGCTCAGTTTCAAGATCACGCCGGCATGCCGCGCCACGCAGTACTTCATTGATCCCGCACTGCAACTCGTTCGCGACCACGGAATCACGCCAGACCGGATCGCCGCCATCCGGTTGTTCGTTCCGAACGAGGAATTCTTTCTCACAGCGCCGCTGGACATCCGGCGGACCCCTCGACAGACGGTCCATGCTCAGTTCAGCGCGATCTATACCGTCGCAGTGTCCGTGCTCCGGGGTAACCCGACGATCGGGAACTTCACGCCTGACGGAATCACTGATCCCGAAGTTCTGGCGATGACCTCCAGGATTTCCGCCAGCCCCGATCCCGCGCTGGCCGCGGCGTTCGCCGAGGGCAACATGCTCGGCTCATCGGGTGGCTACGCGAACCATCCCGCGGTGGAGATCACCACCGTCGACGGTGCCGTCCATACTTCGCGTCCCCTCGTCAATGGCGCGAAGGGGGGGCCCGACAATCCGGTCGGCTGGACGGAACTCGCGGACAAGTTCCGGGACTGCGCGCAGAACGCCGCGGTGCCGGTCGACGAGCGAGCGGTCGAGCGCGTCATCTCCGTGGTCGCCGACCTTGAGAACGTTCGCGATGTGGCGGAGGTCATCGATGCGCTGACCGCAGCGTCCGGCGCGGTGACGGTGCAATGATCGACAGCACCGAGTGGTATGTCGGCGAGCCGCCGTCTCAGTTGCGGTGTCGCACTCATCGGTTGCCAGACCGCGAAGCTGTGCCCGTGATCATGATCCACGGAGGCTCGCAGACGTCTGAATGCTGGACCCACACACCCGACGGTCGGCCGGGCTGGGCCGCGCAGTTCCTTGATCGTGGGTACGAGGTAACCCTGGTCGACTATATCGATATCGGTCGCGAGTACCCGAAGCTCGACCGGGGCCCAGAGGAGGTGCTGGACGGAATCGGGCTGATCCTGCAGGAGACCGGCCCCGCGGTCGTCGTCGGACACAGCATCGGCGGGGCGCTCGGCATCAAGGCGGTCGAACGCTGGCCCGGCCTCGTGCGGTCCGTGGTACTCGCCGCGCCGGCTCCTGTCGAGGTTCGTAATCCGGACGTACTCGAGGCCGCGCCGGGAGTGTTGGTCAAGATGTCTCGAGAAGTGGCGCGCCATCACGTAGCCGGCTCTCCCCGCTTCCCTGACGAATGGTTCGACACCTGGTACGCCGGAATCGTCTCCTACAGCCCCGTCTTGCGGAACGCCGGCGCAGGAGTCACCGGGGAACTCCGGATCGATCCCGCGAAGACTGGGGTGTGGCGGACCACGCCGACCCTGTTCGTGCTCGCCGAGCACGACCGCACGGTGTCGGTGTCGGCGGGGAGAGCGACCGCGCGCGCGATCGGGGTGGAGCCCGTCCGGCTGGATCACGACTGGGGGCTTCCCGGACATGGGCACATGTTCATCCTGGAGGAAGGCTCCGAGAGCATCGCTGACCGAGTACTCGACTGGTTGCAGTCGGTCACCCACGGGGAGAAGGTCACTGCGAAATGAGCGACCTGAACGCGGACGATCGGTTCGCGATCTACGATCTGTTGGGGCGGTACAGCCACGCGGTCGACCGTCAGGATCTAGCGGCCGCACGGAGCTGCTATCACGACGACGCGCATGACGACCACGGGCGGTTCAGCGGGCCGATCGACGAGGTCTTCGAGCGGATCGACGCCCTATTCGGTCAGCTCGCGGGGACGTTTCACATGATGGGCATGCCTTACGTGGTCCAGCAGGGCCACATCGCCCGGTGCGTGACGTACTCGTTCTACCGTCGGGAAACGGTAGGGGAGCCGGGCGCGGTGATGCAGGGTCTGCGGTATCTGGACAAGCTGGAAAAGCGTCAGGGGCGGTGGGGAATCGTCGACCGGACTGTTGTTCTGGACTGGGAGAATGCGCTGTCCGAGATGCCGGACGTACCGAGTGGCCCGGACTGGTCTCGCGGCGCGTTCGGTCCCGATGATCCGGCGACGGCTTTCCTCTCCGAGGGGTGGACATGACGCCCCCGGACTCCGTGCGACGGACGCAGGGTGGGTGCGGTCGAGTCGTTGAAATTTGCCGTTCGCCCAGGGCATTCTCTCTTGGCGCGGCACCCGCACCGCCCCTCGATGGACGCGAACTCCGGGCCCGCGGCGACGATCCCGAAGGCCGGTACGGGTACGTCCGGCGCGGCGACTACGCGAGCTTCCCCCTCTCCAGGCGGCACCTCGTCCACGGTGCGTCCGCGCCAGGCTCGCGAGCGCTTGTTGGTGGCGTCTTCCAGGCCCGTTGGGCTCCGTTGTCGAGCGAGCCGGGCGAACGGCCGGGGCCCCTCGTCTTCGACGCTGACGCCCGTCTGACCACGATGCGATCGGGTTGCGCGTCGGAGCAGGTCGGCCTCGGCATCGCCGCCGCGATGCTGATCGAGCCGCCTGCAGCGTGATGACCGCCTCGCTCCTGGCACTCGCCGGTACGCCGTTGCTCGCCCCTTGACTCCGGGCGCCTGAATGCCCATCTCCGCCACCGTCGGCGACTCCGCCGGCATCCCTTCGAAAGGCAAACCATGAATGTAACCGTCCTCGCGGACGGCGGGCGAAACGCCACCGCGAAGAAGAGCGGGCTCAGCGTCGCCGCGCTCTGCATGTTCCTCAACCTGGTCGACGGGTTCGATCTACTCATCGTCGGCTTCGTCTTGCCCAACCTGCCCAAGGGCTTCGCCACCGCAAGCGAAAAGGGGCTCATCGTCAGCTTCGCACTGGTAGGTATGGCGGTCGGTGCGATCGGGCTGGCCCGGTTCGCAGATCGATACGGCCGACGGCTTATCGCCCTCGTCGGTGGCGCGATCAATATCGCTGGGCTACTACTGTCCGCGATATCTCCGAGCGCCGAGTTCATGATGGGGACGCGGTTCCTCACCGGTGTGGGCATCGGAATGATCAGTGTGGTTATCGTGGTCGCCGCACAGGAGGCTGCCGCGCCGAAGTTCCGCAACCTCGCCACCGGTTTGGTCATGATCGGGTACCCGCTCGGCAGCGTGCTCGCCGCGTTCAGTACCAACGCGATCACCTCGACCTTCGGTGAGAACTGGAAGGCGCTTTACCTGACTGGGGCTGGGCTCGGGACCATCGCGCTGATCGCGGCGTTCATCGGGCTCCCGGAGTCGGTGAAGGCGGCCGAGCGGACTTTCGAATCCGAGCACGCCGCGCCGTCGCTGGACCGGAAGCCGCAGGCGTTGCTCGGCGCGAGCCTCGTGATATTCACTGTGCTCCTCTGCGCGGGATACATGTCCGTCTCCGGTGTCTTCAACTTCGCCGCTGGACTCACTCCCGACTTCGTCAAGGGCGCCATGGTCGCGGCGATCGATCCGGACGCGCCAAAGGAAGCGGTCGCGACGGCCACGACAGTGGCCCGCACCACCGGGCAGAACGTCGGTCTGTGGATGAGCCTCGGTTGCCTTCTCGGCGGGATCTCGATGGCCACCATCGGCCTACGGATCAGTGCACCTCGCCTGGCCGCGGCCTACAGCACGATCGCGGTGGTGTCGATGCTCGGCTTCGCGAACTTCTTCCCCGGTGCCGGGGCGCCCAACATCTGGCTCTACGTCACTGCCGTCACCGTCGGCATCGGAGTCTTCGGGAGCATTTCGTCGTTCAGCGCGCTGGTGCCCGAGGTCTATCCGCCCACGGCACGGGCCAAGGGCTACGGAGCGATGCTGGGTGTCGGCCGCCTCGGCGCGATCCTCGCGCCGTTGATCAGCGGCTTCCTAGTCAATGAGATCGGCGCACAGAAGCTGTACAACTGGATCAACATTCTCTTGCTCGTCACGCTCGCGTGCGCCGTCGGCCTAGTGGTCGCCCTTCGGAACCGGGATCGCCGCGAGATGGCCGGGGCCAGCGTGTACCCCAAGGAATGACTTTCGCCGAAACGCAGGCACACCACCGGCGTGGGGGCTGCCCCGGTGCGGGCGTCGGCCTGATGCGCCCCAGCAACGGTGCACGACATCAATCCCCATGGAAGGAGCATGCTCAATGAGAACTTTGGTCAGCGGAGCGAGCAGCGGCATCGGAGCCGCGACGGCGGTGAGGCTCGCCGAGGCGGCTCTGGCACGTGGCGTTCACCCGATGGTCGCGGTCTGCGGACACGGGTCGAACGACGGGCAAGAGGACGTTGCTCGCGCGATCCAGTCACTGGGAGGCACTGCCCTGTGGTTGACGGGTGACCTGGGGGACCCGGAAGTGCCGGGTCAGCTGGTCGAAGCCGCGATCGCCGAGTTCGGCGGCCTGGACGGGCTGGTGGCCAACGCCGGAATCACCAGTCCCGGCTCGATATGCGAGGTCTCTCTCGAGGACTGGGACCACATGTTCTCCGTCAACCTCCGTGGCGCCTGGCTCCTGGCCAAGGCGAGCTACCCGCACCTGAAGGACAGCCGCGGGGCGGCATGTTTCACCTCGTCGATGTCGGGTCGGCTACCCCATGCCGGCTCAGGTGCCTACAGCCCCGGCAAAGCGGCATTGACGATGCTGGCCCGAACACTCGCGCTCGAGTGGGCGCCCGACGGCATCCGAGTGAACGTGGTCTCCCCCGGCATGACCCGTACGTCGATGACTGAGAAGATGTACGCCGACCCCCAGATCAAGACGGAACGGGAAGCCATCATTCCCCTATCGCGAATCGGGGAACCGATGGACATTGCGAACGTCATCGAGTTCCTGATGAGTCCGCTGTCGGATTACGTTACAGGACAGGACATCTGCGTCGACGGCGGCTTCTCCTCCTCGATCCTCAGTCATATTCCGGGCCGCCCCAGCTCCGGCTCCTGACCGACATCTCAGTCCCGACCGACCGATCTCACTCCTCAGAACCGATAGGACGCGATGTTCGCAAGCGTCAGACCCTGCGCACGATCGACGAATCCTGCGCGGTACCGTCCGAGTCGGCGAGCCGCTGCACCTTGAGCGAACGGCGGCCGATCAGCTCGAAGCGGCGCTCGCATCGTGGATCTGGCTGTGACTGCGGCTCATTGATTCTCCCCAATCCTGCTAGCCGATGCCATGGCACGGAACGGGTTGGTGTGTACTTCCTCGCGTACACCGAGCTGCGGTACGGCGAGATGGCCGCGCCGCGGGTGCACGACTTCGACTTGCTGCGGCGCCGGGTGAACGTCACCCGCTCGGTCACCGAGGTGTCGGGGACGCTCACGTGGTCGACGCCGAAGAAGCCCCCGGTTGGCGCAGCGCAACCGTTGACGACGAATCCGGGCGGCACACCGTCGAAACCCGAACCCCCACCGGACACATCCACCGATCCACCGCACCGAAGCAAGCGGCCTGATCAGGGTTCCGTAGACGACCTACACCGTCGACCTGGACCTTGAGGACCTCGATCCATTCCGTCATGGGCTCACCCCGCGGGGATGGGGAGCGGCGCGGGCGCGGTGCCGGCGCCGAACGGGCTGCCGCCCAACTTCTCCCGACCGTGCGGGGTGAACCAGTTCGTCAGGTCCGGACCCTTCGGGACGATGCCGGACGGGTTGATGTCACGGTGGACCTCGTAGTAGTGCCGCTTGATGTGGTCGAAGTTCGTGGAATCGCCGAAGCCTGGCGTCTGGAACAGGTCCCGCGCGTACGCCCAGAGGACGGGCATCTCGTCGAGCTTCTCCCGATTGCACTTGAAGTGGCCGTGGTACACCGGGTCGAATCGCGCGAGGGTCGTGAAGAGCCGGACGTCGGCCTCGGTGATGGTGTCGCCGACCAGGTACCGCTGAGTGGCGAGGCGCTCGGTGAGCCAGTCGAGCCGCCCGAACAGCTGGTCGTAGGCGGCGTCGTAGGACTCCTGCGAGCCGGCGAAGCCGCAGCGGTACACACCGTTGTTGACGTCCCGGTAGACGAGCTTGTTGACCTCGTCGATGTCGGCGCGCAGGTCCTCGGGGTAGAGCTGAGGCGCCCCGGGCCGATGGAAGTCCGTCCACTCGAGCGAGAAGTCGAGGGTGATCTGCGGGAAGTCGTTGGTCACGACGGCACCGGTGGCCACGTCGACGATCGCGGGCGCGGTGATGCCCTTCGGATAGTCGGGGACGCGCTTGAAGTACGCGTCCTGGAGGCGCGGGATCTTCAGGACCGGGTCGAGCCCGTTCTCGTCGAGGTCGAAGGTCCAGGACCGCTTGTCGTGCGTGGGGCCGCAGATCCCCAGCGAGATCGCGTCCTCGAGGCCGAGCAGTCGGCGCACGATGATGGTGCGGGTGGCCCACGGGCACGCGTACGACACCACGAGCCGGTAGCGGCCCGCTTCGACGGGATAGCCGTCGCGCCCGTCGCGGGTGATACGGGTTTCGATGTACCGGGTGTCGCGCTCGTACGGCTGATCCGCGGTGACGTAGCTGCCCTGATCCTCGCTCATGCCGACCAGCCTATGCGCGACGCGCCGTCGGCGCCGGTGGTCGTAACGCGCCGAGGTTGTTACTCGATACAACGATTACCGAGTCGATGGAGCCGACGTCGACCTCCCGTGACGGAAGGAACGAACCCATGCGCAAGCCTGTGATCGCACTCGCCCTCTCGACCTCGGTCGTCGCCGCCGGCCTCGGCTCCGCAACTGTCGGGATCGGAGCGGCCGGGGCCGCTCCGATCTCCTGTCCCGAGCTCCCCCAGGACCGCATCGACAGCGCGATCCGCACGATCGCGCCACCGCTGCCCGGAGTCCCGTGGCGCGTCACCGCGATGGGCGGCTCCATCGACTGCACCCTCAACTGGGTGCGCCTCGACACCGATCGCGGGACGGGCAGCTCCCCCGTTCAGATCCTGCTGTTCGACCACCAGAAGTTCGCCGGGACGCCGACCCCGAAGGGCGACGCCTTCACCTCTGTCGTCGGCAGCAACGGCCGTGGCCAGATCACCGTGCGGTTCAAGTGGCTCAACCCCGGAGACCCGAGCGCGGCACCGTCGGGCTCCGCGGACGTGCGGTTCCAGACGATGCCCCAGGACACCCCGCAGCCCCTGGACCCGATCCCGGCACAGGTCGCCGACTAGCGGTCCTGCTCGGCGGTCTTGGTCCAGGCGAAGGGCGGAAGATTCGTCGACAAGGATCGGCATACGACACTGTCGATCGCTGGAGCGATCGCTCCATTCGCCGAATAGGCGACCGAATCACTCAGCGGTGAATACTCCAGCGACACATGAGTGCGTAGTAGTGCTGTGATACAGCAGATCTACTCCACACTTGACGAACGAAGAGCTGTCCGCTTGACCGGGTCTGTATAGATCAATCTACGAACAACATGAGGGTTGCGACCTCACCCCTTGCCGATCGGAGATGCCGCGACACCATCCGTCCGTGACCGCCTCGTTGGAACATGGGAACTCGTCAGGTACTCGATGACGGCGTCGGATGAGGAGGTCTACTATCCCCTCGGTCCGGATGCGACCGGCCTGATCATGTACACAACCGACGGATACATGTCGGCGCAGTTGATGTCAGCAAGCAGGGCGCAGTTCGCGTCGCCCGGCGTGCACTCGGGCACGCAGGACGAGATCGTCGCCGCAGCGCGTGGATATCTCGCCTACTCCGGGCAGTACCAGATCGAGAACGACGGCCACACTGTGCGACACCGTGTTCGCGCATCGCTGTTCCCCAACTGGATCGACACGGACCGAACCAGGCACATCACCCGACTGAACGATAACGACCTCACGCTCACGTCTGCGCCCCAACGGACGTCAGGGAAGACATGGAACGCCGCGGTGGTCTGGCGCCGCGCCGGAGTGGTTGCATCGTAGACGCCTTGATGAGCCCTTAGCCCTGCGCGGCCGCCCACTCCTCGACGCGGGCCGCGCTCTCCTCATCGCTGAGGTCCTCGACCCGGGTCATGATCGACCAGCGCACGCCGAACGGATCGCGGATGCTTGCGAACCGGTCGCCGGAGACGAAATTCATCACCGGTTCGCGGACCGTCGCGCCCGCGGCCTCCGCCCGCGCGACCACGTCGTCGACGTCGGCGCAGTACAGGCCCAGCGAGTAGCAGTCAGCGTCTCCCTCCGGCATGGGGATGAGGCCGAACTGCGGATTGGGCTCGCCCAACTGGAGCCGGCCGTTCCCGAAGTCGAGTTCGGCGTGGGCGACCACACCGCCCATCTCGGTGACGCCGAGGGAGCGTGCACCGAACACGGAGATGTAGAAGTCGATGGCCCCCTTGGCGTTCGGAATCGAGAGGAAGGGCGTCAGCGAGGAGAAGGAGTGCGGGACGCCGTTCGTGGTGTATGCGCCGTTCGCGGCGGCGGTGTGCTCTGTCATGACCCCAACGCTACGAGCCGCGGCCTGGCGGAGAATTGAAGATTCGCGACAGATCCCACGGCGCCTACGATCGATCCGTGAACCCCCGCGGCATCCTCTACCCGGCGCAACTGCCGACCTTCGAACGACGTGCGCCCTCCCCCGCGGCGGAGCCTCTGGTGCGGTGGTTCTGGATCTCGCAGTGGAACGTCGCGCCCGGCCGCACGTCGCGGCAGAACGTGCTGCCGTTCCCGGCGCTGAATCTGGCCGTCGAGTCGGAGCTGGTGGGGCTCGCCGGAGCGAGCACGGGCCGGAGTCATCGCGACCTCACGGGGACCGGGTGGGTCGTCGGTGCACTCCTCCGCCCCGCCGCGACGGCCGCGGTCACCGACGACGCGCCGTCGATCCTGGACCTGTACGTCGAACTGGACGAGCCCGAACTGCACGCCGAAACGTCCGCCGCGATGCGGCGAGGAGACCTCGGGGCCGCCTGCCTCGCCGTCGAATCCTGGCTCGCCGCACGGGTTCCGACGGTGACCGACGAGGCCGACCTGGCCAACCGCCTCGTCGCCCGGATCGAAGACGACGGGGCGATTCTCACGGTGGAGGACGCGGCCGCGTCGATCGGCGTCTCGGTGCGGACCGCGCAGCGCCTGACCCGGAGGTTCGTGGGCCTGACTCCCCTGGCGCTGATCCATCGCCGCCGTCTCCAGCACGCCGCCCAATTGCTGAGCACCGAGCCGGACACCTCGGTCTCCCGGATCGCCGCCGACCTCGGCTACGCCGACCAGCCGCACCTGGTCCGGGACTTCCGGAAGGTACTCGGCTTCACGCCCGGCGGGTACCGCCGGGGCGAGATCTAATCGCGCCGCTTGTCGACCTCGTCGGCGACGGAGTCCGCCGCCTCACGGACGCCGTCGAGGTTCTGGCTCGCGATCTTCACGCCCTCCGACGCCGCTGTCGCGGCGATGTCCGCCGCGCTCGCGGCGATCTTGCCCGCGCCGCCACGCACGTCACCCTTGAGCACCTGCGCCGCGCCCTCCACGATGTCGCCCGCCTTGTGCACGGAGTTCGTGGCGATCCTCGCCGCAGCGTCGATGTTGTCCTGGATCCGCTTCACGACCATGGTGCCTCCTCAGCCTTCGATCCCGTCAGCGTAGCCAGCCGCACGTCGAGCGGCAGTCGATCTCGGAACCCGACGGGACCGAGAGGGCGATTCGCTAGCTCGACGGACGGATCGAGGGTCGTGTGCCGTCGTGACGCGGAACGACCGCGTTCGACCCGGCGAGCGAGACGAGCAGGTCGCTGGCGGTCGATTCCGGCTTGCCGCTGTCCATGTCGGTGCTGTACATCCGCGCACAGTCGCTGCTCCACACGTTCCAGAGCGCGCGGCGCCCCAGCCTCGTGGCGTCGCCCACGCTGCCCTTGTCCAGGTCACCGACATCCCAGGACGACGCGGTTGCGCCCGAGCACGATCCTGCGTTGACGACGACCGCGTGGATCGGCTTGCCGGAGCGGCCGTTCCGGAGGTTCGTGAAGTCCGTGTTGATCTCTTGGAGGGTACGGTCGTCGCCCGCGGGCAGAATCAGCACGAGGCTGTCGCCGTCGTCGTACGCCTCCTTCGCCGTCCACCCGCTCGGCACCCGGACCTCGACGGTGATCGCGCGGTCGAGTTCGAAGGTCTGCACGCCGCCACCCGACTTCTTCCACGGCTGCACCGCCAGCACGATGATCACCGCGACGACGAGGACGGCCGCGACGGCGCCGAGCGACCAGTACAGCGCCTGCCTGTTCCGCCTCGGCGGCTGCTGCGGCGGCCCGAGCTGGGGCCCTCCGTACTGAGGACCGCCGTACTGGGGGCCGCCGTACTGGGGGCCGCCGTACTGCGGAGATTGCCAGCCGGGCTGCGGCTGGTTCGGCCATCCCGGTTGCTGCGGTTGGCCGGGCTGCTGCGGCTGACCGGGGAACGGGGGCTGCTGGGGCGGCTGCACCAGCGCATTCTCACCCCGCAACCCCCGCCGCCGCAATACTCCGAACGGACGACAGCCGCCGCGCCTCAGCCCAGGGCCGGCCGCTCCGCGCCGCCACCCAGCTCGGCGCGGGAGGTGTCCTTGAGATCCACGCCGGAACGACCCAGACGGCGAGCCCCGACGACCAGGCCGGCGGCGATCCGCGCCGCATCGGCGTAGCCGAGCCCCTCGGGCGGGTGGATGTTGGAGATGCAGTTGCGATGCGCGTCGGTGACGCCCACCGCGAAGTCATCGGGATCGGCCCGGTGGGTCAGGTAGATACCCAGGCTGTCGGCCACCGACAGGCCCGGCCGCTCCCCGATCAGCACGAGCAGGGTGCGCACTCCCAGCGCTCGCGCCACGTGGTCCCCCAGCGCCACCCGAGCCTGCGTCGCGATCACCGGGGGCGCGAGGGTCACGTCGGGCGGCAGGGCTTCGAGGATCGCGCGGGCCAGCGCCGCGCCGTGATCGGTGAGCGCCTTGGGCGAGAGCCCGTCGGCGAGGACGATCGCGACGTCCGCGTCGGGCACCGTCGGGACGGCGGACAGGTCGGCGGGCACCCGGCCGAGGTCCGGGCGGCGCAGGTACTCGCCGCGGTCGCCGGCGAGGCTGGTCACGGCGATCGGGTCGCCGATCCCGAGCTCGCGGACGCGATACGCGAGCTCGCCGACGTCGAGCGGCTGGTGGACGGCGTCGCGGGCCGCGGCGTGGGCGGCGGAGAACTCGAGGACCCGGCGCGTCGGCAGCGCATCGCCGGTGCGGCCCAGCCCGATCCGCGACTGGGTGGTGGTGCGCAGGGCGTCCCAGAAGGCACCGTCGGACCGCTCCGGCGCGCTCACCGCCCGACTCCCGCCGCGAGTTCGCGGAGTGGAGAGGCCTCGACGGCCACGTCGCGGAGGCCGCCCGACTCGTCGGTCATGCCCTGGCGGGCGAGCCACGCGTCGAACTCGGGTGCGGGCCGCAGGCCGAGCGCCCGGCGCGCGTAGAGCGCGTCGTGGAAGGCGAGCGACTGATAGCCGAGCATGACGTCGTCGGCACCCGGAACGGTGATGACGAAGGACACGCCCGCGATCGCGAGCAGCGTGAGCAGGTCGTCCATGTCGTCCTGATCGGCCTCGGCGTGGTTGGTGTAGCAGACGTCGACGCCCATCGGCAGGCCGAGGAGCTTGCCGCAGAAGTGATCCTCGAGCCCGGCGCGGGTGATCTGCTTGCCGTCGTAGAGGTACTCGGGCCCGATGAACCCGACCACGGTGTTCACCAGCAGCGGATCCAGGTGCCGCGCAACGGCGTACGCCCGCGTCTCGAGGGTCTGCTGGTCGACGGGTGCGCCGTCGGTGCCGAGGTGGGTGCCGGACGAGAGCGCCGAGCCCTGCCCGGTCTCCAAGTACATGACGTTGTTCCCGACGGTGCCGCGCCCCAGCTCCCGGGCCGCGGCATTGGCCTCGTCGAGCAGCGAGATCGTCACGCCGAACGCGGAATTCGCCCCCTCCGTGCCCGCGATCGACTGGAAGACCAGGTCGACGGGCGCGCCCTGTTCGATGAGGCCGAGCGTCGTGGTGACGTGGCTGAGCACGCACGACTGCGTGGGGATGTCGAACCGCGTGCGCACCTCGTCGAGCAGGTGCAACAGGTCGGACGTGGCGTGCGGTGAGTCGGTCGCGGGATTGATCCCGATCACCGCGTCGCCGCACCCCAGCAGCAGACCGTCGAGGGTGGCGGCGGCGATGCCCCGCGGATCGTCCGTCGGGTGGTTGGGCTGCAGGCGGGTGGCGAGCGTGCCGGGCAGGCCGACCGTCGTGCGGAAACCGGCGGTGACCCGGACCGCCCGCGCGACCGCGATGAGGTCCTGGTTGCGCATGAGCTTGCTCACCGCCGCAACCATTTCCGGCGTGAGCGCCGGACCGAGGGCGGCGAGCCGGGCACCGGCATCGTCGGCGATCGCGATCCGCAGGAGGAGGTCCCGGAGGTCCCCGACGGTGAGGTGCGCGATCGGCGCGAACGCGGCGCGGTCGTGGCTGTCGATGATGAGCCGGGTGACCTCGTCGGACTCGTAGGGCACGACGAGTTCCTCGAGCAGCGCCGTCAGCGGGACGTCGGCGAGGGCCCACTTCGCGGCCGCGCGCTCGGCATCCGAGGCGGCGGCGCAACCTGCCAGCTGGTCACCGGAGCGCAGCGGGGTGGCCTTGGCCAGCAGGTCCGCCATCGACGTGAAGGTGAAGGTCTCCCCGCGCACGGATTGGCTGCGGATCATGTGAGCTCCCGTTCGGCGTCGGCGAGGGCCGCGAACTCCTCGTCGGGCGAGTTCGCCACCAGGTGATGTCGACTGTAGACCCCGAAGTACACGAGGAAGGCCGCGAACGCCGCGAGGGTCAGGCCGGCCGCCTTCGGATCGACGAGGAAGGTTGCGACGACCGCGATGCAGGCGATGACCAGGGCGAACGAGGTGGTGACGATACCGCCGGGCGTGCGGTACGGGCGGGGCATGTCGGGCTCGCGGCGGCGCAGCACGATGTGGCTGATCATCATGAGCACGTAGCTCAGGGCCGCGCCGAAGACGGCCATGTTCAGGAGCATCGCGCCCTTGCCGGTGAGCGACAGGGCGAAGCCGATCACGCCCGGGACGACCAGCGCGAACACCGGGGCCTTGCGGGAGTTGGTGACGGACAGGCTCTTCGGGAGGTAGCCGGCGCGGGATAGCGCGAAGGTCTGCCGCGAGTAGGCGTACATGATGGAGAAGAAGCTCGCGACCAGGCCGGCGAGACCGATGTAGTTGACGACCTTGGCCGCGGTGCCGTCCCCGAGGGCCTCGACCAGCGGGTTGCCGGAGGTGGACATCGCCTGCGCGCCGACGGCGCCCGGGGCGAGGAAGAACACCGTCGCACCGGTGACGACGAGCATCAGCATCGCCACGATGATGCCGCGAGGCACGTTCTTCTCGGGCTCGCGCGCCTCCTCCGCGGCCAACGGCACGCCCTCGATCGCCAGGAAGAACCAGATCGCGAAGGGCACGGCCGCCCAGATCCCGAGATAGCCGTGCGGGAGCCAGCTGGACGCGCCGACCGCGCCGGTGGCGGCGATGTCCGTGAGGTTGTGAGCATCGAACTTGCCGACGGCGAAGACCGCGAAGATCACGAGCCCTACCAGGGCGATCGCGGTGATGACGAACATCGCCTTGAGCGCCTCACCGGCACCCGTCAGGTGGATCCCGATGAAGAGCGCGTAGACGAACAGGTACACCCACCAGCCGTCGGTGATCCCGAACAGACCCAGCGACTGCACGTAGCCGCCGATGAAGGTCGCGATAGCCGCGGGCGCGATGGAGTACTCGATGAGGATCGCGATACCGGTGGCGTAGCCGCCCCACGGACCCATCGCGCGGCGCGCGAAGGTGTACCCACCGCCGGCCGCGGGCAGCGCCGAGGACATCTCCGCCATGCCCAGCACCATCGCCAGGTACATGCCCGCGATGATCACCGCGGCGATCGCCAGGCCGCCCCAGCCGCCCTGCGCGAGACCGTTGTTCCAGCCCGCGTAGTCGCCGGAGATCACGTAACTCACGCCGAGGCCCGCCAGCAGCACCCATCCCGCCGAGCCCGAGCGGAGGGTGCGTTTGGCGAGATAGTCGTCGGATTCGATGGTCGCGTCCACCCCGTCGTGGTGGAGCGGGTTCGGCGCCGGGCGCTCAGTACTCATGTGGGCCTTCCTGATCACGGTCGATCCTGTTCCCGGCGTGTTGCCGGGTGGTGTCGGCGTGTTTCACCGACGGTTCTTGTCGGTGTGATCTGGAACACTACGAGTCAAGCGTTGCAGCGGGGTTGCAGCGCAGGTCGGCCACTGCGGGTGCCACCCATCGACGAAGGTAGGCGCGCAGGTCCGCCTGCGAGCGGGGCGGGTCGCCCGGGGAGATGAAGAAGGACTGCATGATCCGCAGTTGGAACTCGACGAGCTCGCGCAACCGCGCCTCGTCGTAGCCGTGGGCGGACCAGTCCACGTCGAACCGCTGGATCATCGTCATGCCGAAGGCCATCGCCTGGCCGGACGCGATGGCCTCGGTGTGCGAGTGCTCCCCCGCGAGCATCAAGCGCAGGTGCGGGGCGCGGGGCACCTGATCGAGCGTGAAGACGATGCCCTCGACGACGGCGTCGGCGGGGTCGCCGATCCCGCCCACGTGCGCGGCGAGCCGGTCGAGGAACGCGCCCACCGACCGCACGGCTGCGGCCTGCAGCAGCGCATCGACGGTCGGGAAGTACCGGTAGACGGTCTGCCGGATCACGCCGAGCGCGTCCGCCACCTCCGCGATCGACGTGGTGCCGCGCAGCCCGATCAGGTCCACCGCGGCGGCCACGATGCGCGACGACGCCTCCTCGTCGCTCGTCGGCGGCGAGCCACCCCATCCCCTGCGTGCCATCGGCCCAGGCTACAGCTTCGCGCGTTCTCAACATACAGAACGTGTTCTATGTGTATGTTCACGTCATGACGGACCTGCACCCCCGCAAGATGGACTTCCACTTCGACGAGGCGCCCGTGCCCTTCCTGTGGAACCCCGACAATCCCGCCTTCTCGTCGATGATGAACGCGGTCAGCTTCCTCGCCGTCGGCTTCGAGAAGATGATCGTCAAGCTGATCCTGCAGTTGCGCAAGGAGTTCGCCGACCCGGAGGTCGCGGCCGAGGCGAACGCCTTCATGCAGCAGGAGGGGCACCACTCCACTGCGCACCGTCGACACGTCCAGGCGCTGATCGCGCAGTACCCGGGCCTGGAGAACACCCTCGACGCGGTGATCGGCGAGTTCGACCTCCTCACCGAGGCCACCTCCACCGACTACCGGCTGGCCTACACCGCCGATCTGGAGGCCACGTTCACGCCCGTCTTCAAGCTCATGCTCGATAACGAGGAGGCGCTGTTCCGTCCCGGCGATGACCGGGTGGCGTCGATGTTCCTGTGGCACTTCGTCGAGGAGGTGGAGCACCGCAGCTCGGCGCTCATCATCTACAACGCGATCGTGGGTAGCGAGGTCTACCGGATGCGGATGGCACCGTCGATCTTCGCGCACGTGCTCAAGGTGATCCGCATCGCGTGCGCAGGCTTCAACCAGCACGTGCCGCTCAAAGACCGCAAGGTCGACGCACTCTCGATGTTCGGTCGCTACCGGCTCAAGCAGAAGGTGCTGGTCGCGGTGGCGCCGCACCTGACGAAGGGCGCCATGCCCCGCGCCTTCGACGTGCTCCCCAAGGCCGAGCAGGCCGTCGCGATGAAGGGCATCATCCGTAGCCAGATGCCGCTGCACGATCCCGCTCACGAGAACCTGCCCGTCCTGGCCGGAGAGTGGCTGCGCCGCTACGACAGCGGGGTCGACTGCACCCGCTGGTACACGTCGGACGCGGCGATCGGGGTCTGACGCGATGGACCTGTGCACCCCCACCTTCGATGCCCTCGCGCGTCGCATGGGCTTCACCTGCGACGACACCGGCGGACTGTTCTCCGCGCGCAGCCCGTTCCACCTCGAGAACTGGACGCTGCCCGTGCTGGAGCTGACGATCATCGTCGGCTCGGTGCTGATGCTGATGCACGCCTTCCGGCGCTGGCGGCGCGGCGATGCGACGAACCTCGCGGTCTGGTTCGGCGCGACGGCCTACCTGTTCGTCATCGAGCCGCCGCTGTACTTCCCCGGCGCGTTCGGCCTCGCGGGGCACGTGGACACGATGTTCGCGCACAATCTGTTCACCGTCGAGTTCCTCTGGGGCCGGCTGCCGCTCTACATCGTGGCGATCTACCCGCTGATGGCCACGATGTCCTTCGAGATCGTCCGCATGCTGGGCGTCTTCCGGCGATGCGGCACGTTCCTGGGCGCGTGCACCGTCGGACTCGTGCACGGCGCGTTCTACGAGATCTTCGACCACCTCGGTCCGCAACTGCGCTGGTGGGAGTGGGCACCCGACAATCCGATCAACCTGCCCTTCTTCACCTCCGTTCCGATGGGATCGGTGGTGGTCTTCGCGGCGCTCTGGCCCATGTCGCTGGCGCTGTGCGTGCAGTTCCTGGTCGGCCGACACGTCGACGCGGGCGTCCGGTTCACCGGCCCGCAGCTGGTGTGGCGCACCGTCGTCATCGGCCTCGCGGCGTCCGTCGGCACGTTCGTCCTCCCCCTGCCCGCCACGATCGTCGGCCTGGCCGGCGACACGGTGCGCGGCACCGTCTACGCCCTGGAACTGGCCCTCATGGCCGGGGCCGCGCTGTACGCGGCCCGACGGTGCCTGTCCCCCGGGCCCGGCGCACCGTCGTTCCCGGCACACCGCAACCGTCTGGTCCAGGCGTACGCCGCGCTCTACCTCGTGGTGTTCGCGGGGCTGTGGATCGCGGCGCTCCCCGACTTCCTCGCCGCGAAGGGCGGCCTGACGGCGGCGGAAGACCCCGTCGGGAGCCTGCCCTTCACGCTGCTCTGCTTCGTGATCGGGATCGCTGCGGTCGCTCTGACCTTCGTCGTCCGCGATCGCGAACCGGTTGCGCCCGAGCCGATCGGGAGCACTATGGGGGTGTGATCTGTGGCGTCCGTCACGGACGAGGTCTGAGGGTGAACCGAACGGTTCGTGACGATCCCACAAGAGACGGCTGTGAACTTCTCACCTGACAACAGGCGGATGGGCCGTCCGATCCTGTTTCATGGAAGACATGGCAGACATCCGTAGTTTCAGCACGCTCGGCGGACAGTTCCCCAACGTCGTCGTCACCTCGATCGAGATGACCACCTCGATCGGCACCGACACCGAGTCGACGTGGGAGGGCCTCCTCGCCGGCAAGAGCGGCATCCGCGAGCTCAAGGGCGACTTCATCGGCGTCGACATCGCCGATCTCCCGGTCCGCTTCGGCGGCCAGCTCCTCGAGGACCCCACCTCGGAGGTCCCCGAGCGTCCCGACCGGAAGTACGCGGGCGACATCAGCAAGCAGCACGTCAGCAAGCGCCGCATGTCCTACGTGGAGCAGGCCGCGCACGTCATCACCAAGCGTCTGTGGGACAACGCCGGCCGTCCCGATGTCGACCACAACCGCCTCGCGGCGGTCGTCGGCACTGGCCTCGGCGGCGGCGAGTCGATGGTCGAGGCCGTCGACGCACTGCGCGATCACGGCGTCCGCAAGGTCTCGCCGTTCACCGTGCAGATGGCCATGCCGAACGGCGCCTGCGCCGTCTCGGCCCTGGAGATCGGCGCCCGCGCCGGTGCCATCGCCCCCGTCTCCGCGTGCTCGACCGGCAACGAGGCCATCGCCCACGCCTGGCGCCAGATCGTCATGGGCGACGCCGACATCGCCGTCTGCGGCGGCATCGAGGGACGCATCGACAGCCCCGTCATCGCCCCGTTCGCGATGATGCGCGCCCTCTCGACCCGCAACGACGATCCGCTGCACGCGTCGCGCCCGTTCGACAAGGACCGCGACGGCTTCGTCTTCGGCGAGGCGCAGTGCCTGATGATCATCGAGACCGAGGAGCACGCGCTGGCCCGCGGCGCGAAGCCCATCGCGCGCCTGCTCGGCGCCGGCATCACCTCCGACGGCTACCACATGGTCTCCCCCGACGTAGAGGGCGGCGGCGCCGCTCGTGCCATGAAGCGTGCGATGGAGACGGCCGGCCTCACGCGCGAGGACATCGACTACATCAACGCGCACGCCACCGCGACCCCGATCGGCGACACCGCCGAGGCCAAGGCCATCAACGCGGTCGTCGGCACCGACGCGGCGATCTACGCCCCGAAGGGCGCGCTGGGCCACTCGATCGGCGCCGTCGGCGCCCTCGAGGCCGCCCTGACGGTGCTGTCGCTGCGCGACGGCATCATCCCGCCGACCCTCAACCTGGACAACCAGGACCCCGAGATCGAGCTCGACGTGGTGCACGGCGAGGCGCGCAAGGGTGATTACAAGTACGCGCTGAACAACTCGTTCGGCTTCGGCGGCCACGACGTGGCACTCGCCTTCGGCAAGTACTGATCTTCTTCACCAGGACCGGCGGTCGGGATTCTTCCCGGCCGCCGGTTCTGTCGTTTCCGACGATGCCTATGCTGGGAATCGGGTGGCGATGGCTGAGGCGAATTCCCCCGGCGCGAATTCCTGCACCGCATGCCCGGCGCCTGCGATCTCCACGAACTCGACATCTGTGAAGTCGCGGTCGATCCCCGGAAAGTAGTCCCGCGGCCTGAAAACCTTGTCACGCATACCCCAGATCGCGAGCGCGGGCTTATCTCCGAGCTTCGCCGCAACCGATTTCTCCAGCTCTGCAAGAAACGGAGCCGCGTCACGGATCTCACGAGGCATCACTGCCAGAGCGGTGCG
This sequence comes from Tsukamurella sp. NPDC003166, assembly GCF_040611135.1. Classification (NCBI taxonomy): domain Bacteria; kingdom Bacillati; phylum Actinomycetota; class Actinomycetes; order Mycobacteriales; family Tsukamurellaceae; genus Tsukamurella; species Tsukamurella sp. NPDC003166. Next base: position 75,123 of record NZ_JBEXNL010000008.1, on the reverse strand, counting down.
CGCCTCCGGGGTCCGCTGGACCGCGCGATAGTGCTCGAGCTCCTCATGATTCAGCACCCGCCCGAGCTCGGAGACGAGAATCCGCTCGACCATCAGATTCTTCTCAACGATCTGATGTTGCATCACGCCGGAGCCCATGACCGCACTGAACAGTCGTTTCGCCAGAGCCGTGTTCGGCCAGTAGGTCGTGTTCGCCAGGACGGTCCCGCGGACCCGGTCGCAGCGCTTCACTGCTGTACCGAAAGCTATCGGACCACCCCAGTCGTGCCCGACCACAACGAATTCGCTCAACCCCAGGTGATCGACCAGTTCGCCGAGAGCAGCCGAGAGCTCGGGGATGGTGTAGCCGAATCCTTCAGGCCGCTCGGACAGCCCGAACCCGAGGTGGTCAACTGCGATACAGCGATAGCGACCCCGCAGCGCGCCGATGATCCGGCGGTAGATGAAGCTCCACGTCGGCGTTCCGTGACAGAAGAGGAGGACGGGGCCGGTCCCTTCGTCGACGTAGTGCATCGTGCCCGCACTCGTACTGAACCACCGAGCCTCGAAGGGAAAGAGGCCACGGTCGGGCGTGAAATCGATGAACATGACGTAGCCTCCTCGACGGTTCGCTACAGGTGTAGCCCACACGTGAGGCTACACCTGTAGCATCGATGTCGTGGTCGACGAAGTCAGCGAATCACCAGCGATCGAGAGCCGGCGGGACGTGATCCGCGCCAGCGCGATCCGGATCCTCGCCAGAGACGGCATCCGAGCGCTGACCCATCGCGCGGTCGACGCTGCCGCAGGGTTGCCGCCGGGGTCGACCTCCCATGTGGCACGCACCCGCGAAGCGCTGTTGACACTCGTCGTGAACACGCTGTCCGAACGAACTCTTGTCGATTCCGACGAAACCTCAGCGTCGCTGGCACACCTCGCCGATCGCGGCAGCCTCTCGATCGACGAGCTTGCCGATCTGCTGACGACACTCGTCGAATCGCTCGCTTCCCGGCGCGACGACATGCGCGCGCGGTACGCATTGATCCTCGAACTTCACGACTCACCCGCTCTGCACGCAAAGCTGACGACAGACTCAGAGGTCCACCGAACGGCTCGCGCCATCGTCTCCTCAGCACTGGACCTCGCCGGACTCCCAACGTCGAATGGTGATGTCGACACATTGATTCGTCTTGCAGACTCACTGACCTTCCACCGCACAGCGGTCGATACGGATGCACCGATCCGCCCCGTATTCGCCGCATTCCTCAAAGGACTACGCGACAACTGAAGCGCCGTAAGGTCACGCCCGAGGCGCTCGAGAGCCTCGGCAGCGCGTTGCTGCCGGAGTCGGTCGAGGTCGACAGGGTCGCGGTGCGCACGGATGTGCTCACTGTCACTGTGGGCATGGTGTGGGCACGGCGGCGAGATTGGGCCCGCACGGCTGAAGGTTTTCTTCAAGCAGGCGTTGCCTAAGTCGGCAACAAACCTGAAATAGCTTCACTCATTGCAACCTTACGCACAGGGGAGAAGCGAGGCCCCATGCCGAGTCCGGATGCCGACAGGCGACGTTAGACCGTGAACACGCCTTCAACCTCATCAAGGCAACGGAAGTGCATCGCCTGCCTGAGCGCGGCACGACATATCGAAAGATTGGCGCAGAGCTCGACACTGGCCCGATTCCGGGCAGCTGCTAAACCCCAGCGCCGAGCCCATCGGCACATCGACACCCCTGTCCATCGTCCAGCCTCCCGGACGTGTTAGGCAAGTCAGCAACGGACGTTGGCAGATAGATGCCGCCGATAGGAAACCTGTTGGGCCACCCGAAAGCAGACCTCTACGATCATTCGCGACGATAACGACCACAAGGTACGCTCCACACCCCTACGGGCCACCGAATCGAGTCATACTGAGCAAGTGACGTACTCACCGTATCCGAGTCTCCCTTACCGCGAGTTTCGACAAGCATGTCGCGCGTTCCCGCCGAGCCAACTCTTACCAGCTCTCGCCCAATGGTCCGCCGCGATCGGGGAACCACCGTACTCTGTTGAGGTCCTCCAGAAGATGCCGCCCTGGGGCCTGGCTGCAGCAGCCCGAGAGTCACTCTTGTACGGGAATGAGCACCGCACAAAAACCGCCGATGACAGAGCACTTCTCAGACTCATGTACAAATTCGGGCTCGCGATCGATTTCGAGTCCGCAAGCAAGAGATCCGGTTTTCTCACGAAGATGCTCACGAGAGCCGCCCACGAGCAATTCCCATATCAGGAGTCAATATTCGAAGAACTGGCACGCTCACACGCCTGGCTCGTCGAAGGAATCGGCGAAATTGAGACTCAGGTGATCAATCATGAATCTCTGGCGCAAGTACTTGACGGCCTCACGCTACAAGAGGCGATCGGCGCGACGATCGTCCTCCAAGTTGGAGCCACGCAGAATAAGGGCCAATACAACCCCGACTGGCTTAATCAAGAAAACTTCCGTGACGTGTTGGATGTCTTCCCGCGCTCTACCATCGAGACAATGGCGCAGCGCCTTACCACCACCCCCGACCAGTACCGCAAGGACTACCAGCGAGCCGCAACTGGGAAGCAACTTATCGCCAGGTACGACTACAACCCGCTGATCGCAAACCCCTTCGTCGACATGGGCGACGGGATCCCGGTCGCCCCCGCGACCAGGCTCATCCTTCGCACGGTAACCCCAGGCGGCCTTTACCATGCTGGTATACAGAAGTATGGCAGCGACTTCGCGAACGATCTTGGACACCTCTTCGAGCACTACATTGGACGACAGCTGAAGCTCCTTCCAGGCGCACAGATTGAGCCAGAGATCGCGTACGGCAAGGGAAGTGGCAACAAGAGCGTTGACTGGTTCGTCATATTCCCAGATCTCGTGGTCATGGTTGAAGTGAAGTCGCGACGTCTTAGCGCCGCAGCTCGCGCCGGCGACGAGGTACTCATTGATTCACTCAAGGACACCTTCACCCGTGCACGGTCGCAGCTCGAGAACACGGCTCACCGTCTCGCCGAGGGCCATCCTGCATTTTCGCAGGTTCCTACTGATCGTCCAATCCTTGGACTCATCGTGACAGCAGAACCGTTCTACTCAGCGGGCGCATACCTCCTCGATCACGACAAGACGACTATCAAGTGCGAAGGTATCCCAGATGTTCGCGTCGGAGTGGCAAGCGCACGGGATATCGAAGCCCTCGTGTCCCAAGGAAACGATGTCGAGTCGCTCCTGCTCGAGCAGATGTCAACATCCCGCGGGAGCATCTCGACACAAGACCTTGGGGTGAGCGAGGGCGCCAGTAATCCAATCCTAGAGAACGCATGGCAGTCGTACTCTTGGGCAAATCTGTCCTAGCTGGCCTGCACATGCTTCAGTCCACATCACATCAGATCTCGACGAGGGCGGACGCCCGCTACAGACTGAGGATGCCAGTCAGCCTCCTGCCACAACCTGGCGAGCACCGGGCCTACCAACAAGCGAGGCACCTTCCGGCGTCTGAAGTCGAGGTCCTCGCAGTACCCAGGACGGCCGCAAGATTCGCGCGTGCGGGTACCCACGGAGGCTCGCGCCGCAGGTGAAGCGGAAGGCTCCTGTCCGGTTGGAGATGGCAGCGGACACGCTCGCCAAGGAGCTGATCAACGACGCCTTGGATGATCCTGGCATCCCGGACACGACGGCGACGAATAGGACGCCACCGCTCCCCTATGTCCGAGCCGCAAGAACCGGCGGTCACCGCGTCAAGGGTGAGCGCACCGTGATGCCCCGGACTGGACGCAGCCCCGCCACACCAACGGCACCTCCGCGCTCGCCGATCAGCGGATCGCCGGCGATCTACCGTTCGGGCACTACGCGCAGGCGTGGATCGAGAGTCAAGCCCTGAAGGTGGCGCAGGGCCGACTGAAGCAGCGCACCCTCGACGACTACGAGCGCGTCGTCAAGCGGTACGCCCTGGACCGATTCGCAGCGAAGGCCGTCGCCAGTCTCACCCCGCGAGACTGCGAGCTGTTCCTCGCAGACCTGGCAGCCCGCAGGCTCGCCCCCAAGACCGTGAATCACGCGTGGCTCGGATTGAAGAACGTCCTCACGTACGCCACTCGTCACGGCGCGATCCCCGCGAACCCCTGCGAGCAGGTGGACTTCAACACCGGCCGCGCCGTAGGCGACCGAGAGAAGTTCCAGCACCACCCGCTCACCGCCGAGCAGGTCGCCGCCACCGCGCAGGCCGTCGGCAAGCTGTACCCGGTCTACGAGCTGTTGGCGTACTTCCTCCCCTATTCGGGTCTCCGCAAGGCCGAGTGCGCCGGGCTCGAAGTCCAAGACCTGGAGTTCACTACGCGGCCAGCGAGCGCGGCCAATCACAGCACCGACTCCCCCGTTCAGTGCGTGGTGCACGTTCGCCGGACCAAGGACCGCAAGGGCGGCGCGTGGACCTCCAGCACGCCCAAGAGCCGGAAGTCACGCCGCTCGGTGCCGCTGCCAGGCTGGCTCGCCGAGCGGATGCACGCCTACCTCCGCGACGTCCACCCGCACGGCCCCGAAAGCGGCGACTACGACGCCACCGCTCCCCTGTGGCCGAGCCGTAAGAATGGCGGCTACCGCGTCAAGGGCGAGCGCACCGTGATGCCGCTGGACTGGACGCAACCGCCCGAGTTGGGGACGTGGTTCGAGACCATCCTCGCCCCGGCCCTCGTAGAGGCCGGACTACCGGTGAGCCGACCCGCTCGACCGGCGAAGCCCGCCACCGAGTCCGCCCCGGCAATCCCTGCGCAGCCAGCCGTGCGCGGCGTCCGGCTCCACGATTTTGGCCGTCACACCTTCGCGACCATGCAGCTCTCGGCGGGCGTCCACTTCATGCTCGTTTCCCAGTGGATGGGCCACGCGCAGTACACCCTGACCCTCGACACCTACGGCGACTGGATTCCCAGCCAGGACGGCGGCGCGCTCAACAGCCTGCCCGCTCCGGCTCCCGTCGCGGACACCGCGCCGACAACCGAGCCAGAGCTCGCTACGGTCATTCAGCTATTCGGACGCTAACTCAAAATGGCGGGGGCTCAGCCGGAAGGTGACTACTCTCATCAATTTTCAGTTCACCCATTATCTCGGTAAGTTTCTGGTCGATCCCCCGGGTACTCCGAACGATGGCGGAATAGAGACCCCACAAGTTGTGCTGGTCATCATTACCGTTGGCGGCCACTATATTCTCTACGATACGACCGTCCTGATCCAAGATGGTGAAAATGAATGGGTAAACTCCATCATTATCGGCGGCTCGGATCTTAATAGTACTCTTCGTTAGAGATAGTTCAAACTGATCAGGACCAGTCATTTCCCAGGTAGTCCAAGGGTCGGGCGGCGCGAGAGCCTGCTCAGTGAGCCCGCTCACCAACGCCGTGAGACGCCGATCGAGACTATCCATTACCGCCTCCATTGGTCGTGTCAAGAGATTGCTTCGCCGAGATGGCTCCGAGCTCGGCAGTTACGTCGCCAATAGCTTTTCGAAGACGTTCCGTTGCATCGGACCAGTCCGTTGTCCCAGAAAACTTCGCAGCATCCTGCTTAAGCGCCGTTGCTGCGGAAATTGACCTTTGTATTACTTTCATTGCCTGGTCATGCTCTTGCTCGGACAATTCAAGAAAGTGGCGGCACGCGCCCGCTTGCCACTTCCAAGTTTGAATCACATGCCGCAGAAGCACTGTCGACTTGTTATCCACAGCGACATCGAGGGCGCTCTCGAGATTCACAAGCTGCGGAAGAACCGACGCCGTCGCGAGCGAACGGTAGCTCTGGCTGGCATTGTTGGCAGCGTCACGCGCCGCAATCGCAGCCTTCTTCGTCTTATGGATCTGCCAGTACGCGAATCCAAATCCGCCGAGCGCGAGGGGGATCGACAGCCCCGCATTGGTCCACTCGAGCCAGTTCCAAACCACCGACGTGCTCCCCCTTTCCTGCCGCGTGCAGTATCGCACGATCAGAACTGCGCTCGCACCAGAGCGCACTCACCCAGGCGAGCCACGCACGCCGGTTGGGTAGCACCGGGGTAGCAAGAGGGCGGCAAACAGGCGGCTGAACCAGCTTGGCAAGCCGCCTACCTGCGGCGATGTGGTGCCCCCGGTCAGACTCGAACTGACACTGGACGGGTTTTGAATCCGTTGCCTCTGCCAATTGGGCTACGGGGGCGTCCGGCGGACCGTCGGAAACGGCCGGCCGCTCAAGCTTACCGGGCGGGGTCGGCGGCCTCGGACCCGGCGTCCACGGACGCGAGGAAGGCGTCGATCACGGGCCAGGTCTCGCGAACGGCGTCGGGGCCGGCGACGAGGCCGAGGTGGCTGGACTCGACGGTCGCGAACTCCACCCGCGGCGAGCCGGTGAACAGGTCCACGCCGTGCCGGGCGGTGTCCCACGCGCACAGGGCGTCCCGGTGCGAACCGAAGAGCTGGACGGGCACGTCGATGGAGTGCAGGTCGATGGTGCGCTCCCCCAGCTGAACCTCACCGGCAGCGAGCTCACCGCGGAAGATCAGCCGCTCCCACAGCTGCGTCGCCAGCTTGCCGGGATACCCCGGGAAGGTGCGCTGGAACCGGTCGATGACCTCCATGCGAGCCAGCTTCTCGGGCTCGCCGAGGTTCTCGAGGACGAACTTCGGCTTCTTGAGCTCCCGGTCCCACGAGGTGGCGCGGTAGGCCACCTGGACGATCGGCGCGGGGATGCCACCGAGCAGCGCGATCAGCGCGCCGGGGCCGAACCCGTCGACGGGCTTCATCACCGAGGTCACCAGCGGATAGGGCTGCTGCACGGCGTAGTTCAGCGGCGTGGCGATCGACACGATCGACCGGATCGAGGCCGTCGACGCACCGGCGGCGAGGAAGGACAGCGTGCCACCCAGGCTCCAGCCGTACAGGTCGACGCCGGCACCGTCGGGCACCTCCCCGCCCCAGAAGTCGTCCAGGGCCCGGGCGATGGCCTGCGGGATGATGTCGAGGGCGAAGTCCTCGAAGCCGAGCTTCCGATCGGCGTAGGTCATCTCACCGAAATCCACCACATAGGGCACGCGCCCCGTCGAGGCCAGATGCGCGACGACGGAGGTCTCGGGCGAGAGGTCGTAGCACGTCGCGGGCGCGGCGATGGGCGGCACCAACAGAACCGGCGCGGCCCCGGCGACCGCCGCCGCGGAGCGCTCGGAATCCGACGCGAACCGCCGGAGGGTGCGGTGGGCACCGTCGGCCACGACGACGTGCGGGGTGCGCGCGACGGGACGGATCCCGTCGCCGAGCGTGAGGGCCCAGAGGGTGCCGGCACGCTCGCGCAATTGAGTCAGGCTCAATACGTTCATGGTCCTACGGTACCGCGCACGTCGCGGCCGATTTCCGTCGACCGGTAACGTACCCCCCGATGAAGGACACCGCGCCCACACCGCACCGCGTGCTCGTCGCCGAGGACGAGGCGATCATCCGCATGGACCTCACCGAGATGCTCCGCGAGGAGGGCTACGACGTGGTCGGCGAGGCCGAGAACGGCCAGGTCGCCCTCGACAAGGCCCGCGAACTGCGGCCCGACCTGGTGATCATGGACGTGAAGATGCCCGTGCTCAACGGACTCGAGGCCGCACAGGACATCGCCCGGGAGCGGATCGCCCCCGTCGTCATGCTCACCGCCTTCGGCCAGCGCGAGTTCGTGGAGAAGGCCCGCGAGGCGGGCGCGATGGCGTACCTCGTCAAGCCCTTCACCAAGGCCGACCTGGTGCCGGCGATCGAGATCGCCATCAGCCGCTTCGCCGAGCTCGCCGCCCTCGAGAAGGAGGTCACCTCCCTCTCCGAGCAGCTCGAGACCCGCAAGCTCGTGGACCGCGCGAAGAGCATCCTCATGCAGTCGCGCCATGTGACCGAGCCGGAGGCGTTCCGCTGGATCCAGCGCACGGCGATGGACCGGCGCACCGATATGAAGACGGTCGCGCACCTGGTGATCGACACGCTGGGCGGGAAGACCCAGCCCTGAGCCCGTCAGTGCGCCGACGGTGCCGGCGTGCCCGTCAGGGCCGGCGTGCCCGTCAGGTGCCCCGCCACCGTCGCCAACACCGGGGTCAGCGCCTGCGTCGCGGAATCCCACGTGTGCCCGTGGCTCGACGCCTGCACGGTGCAGGCGATGTCGACCTTCTTCATCGCGGTGCACAGGGTCTGCGACGCGCCGGCGGAGTACGGGTCGGGCTCGTAGCCGCGGCCGCCGGCTCCTCCGCCGCCGCCCTGCCCGCCCCACTGGCCACCCGGGTGCTGCCCGCCACCCTGACGGGGCTTGCCTCCCGGCCCGCCCGGGCGCTGCGGATGCCCGGCCGCGTCGACGAAGATCCCGGCCACCCCCTGGTAGGCGCCGTGCTGCGCCATGACCTTCTGCGGGTCGTAGGCGTCCCACTTCGAGGCGTCACCGCCGAACAGGCGGGAGATGGTCTGCGCCTGGTTCCCGGCGTTCGGCCGGAGGTCGCCGCCGATGTCGCCGAAGGCGCTGAAGAGCTCCGGGTGCATCACCGTCAGGTCGACGGCGCAGGTCCCACCCATCGACCAGCCGATGACGCCCCAGTGGGCCGCGTCCGACGCCGCCCCGAAGGTCGAGATCACGTACGGCCGCACGTCCTTCGTCAGGTGCGAGGCCGAATCACCGCGGGGACCGTCGACGCACTCGGTGTCGTTGTTGAAGCTGCCGCCGGAGTCGACGAACACCAGGATCGGCGCCTGGCCGCCGTGCTGGGCCGCGAACTGGTCGGCGATCTGCGTGGCCGAGCCGAGCCGGATCCAGTCGGCGGGGGTGTTGAACTCGCCGCCGATCATCTCCACCGCGGGCAGCGCGGGCGGGGTCTTCCCCGTGAACCACGCCGGCGGGAGGTAGACGTACTCGGTGCGGTGCGCGAAGCCACTCGCGTCGTCCGGGATGTCGACGGGGACCACGCGCCCCTGCTTCTGGACGGTGTCCCGCAACCCGGGCAGATCGTCGAGGACGGTCTGGTTCGGCAACGGGCCGGCGGTCAGGGCCGACCATGCGACCTGCACCGTGCGGTAGTAGCCCACCCACTGGTTCACGACGAGCAGCGCCGCGATCAGGAGCAGCGGCACCGCCGCCACGGAGACGATCCGTCCGCGCCATCGTCCCGACCGGAACCGGACGATCGCGGCGATCAGGGTCGCGACCGTCAGACCCAGCCACACCCACAGCATGACCGGCGCGGGCTCCCCCGCGACGCCCTGCGCACCCATCTCCGCATCGGCACCCCACGCGGCCAGTGCCCCCAGCGCGAGGCAGACCGGGAGCCCGATCCGCAACCAGCGCCCGCGGCCGAGCAGGACGACCGCGGCGGCGACCGCCGCGAGCACGAACACGGACAGGGGCAGCCAGCCGGTGAGCAGCGATACTCCGTCGCGATGGTCCATCACCCGACCGAGGATTCCCGGCGTTCCCGGGAGAACGCTGTGAACGGACCGGCAGCGCGCTGTCAGGCATCACCCGTCCGACGGTGCGCCGCCCTCCCGCGGGAGGGCACAGTCACCGTCGGGCGGTCAGACCGCGCGGACGGGGCGCGACGGGGGCAGCTGCTGGCCCCGGTAGTAGCCGGTGCGCGGCATGTTCGGGAACGCGGGGGCGTCGCCGGATGCCTTGTCGTTCTGCCGATCGATGACCTTCTTGACGGCCTGCGGCGAGGTGCCGGTGTACCGCGCGATGTGGACGATCGGAATGCGGGCGGCGTACGCGGCGAGGATGGTCTTGCGGTACTGCTCCTCCGCGTTCGCCTTCAGGTGCGACCAGTGCGAGATCGGGCTGAGGAAGTCGCGGACCTCTTGAGGCGTGGGCTCGGGGACCTTCGGCATCTCTACTCCGTGAGTTCTAGCCCGGGGCGGGTGCCCAGGCAGGCTGTTAAGGGCGTTCGTGGCGTACATCGACCGTCTGCCGTGGTTTGTTACACGCCGGTTGGATTAGTTTGCCAGGGGTGGTACAACGGGCATCGATGCATCCCTCATCTGTACTGACCCAGCAGCCCGACGCGCTCCACACCTGGGTCTTCACGCCGGTCGTGACCACCCTCATGGTCGTCGCCTCCGTTCTCTACGTCTACGGCGTCGTCCGGTCCCGACGCGCCGGCACCGCGTGGCCGCTGACGCGCGTCGTGGCATGGTTCGCCGCCATGGCGCTGCTCGTGTTCGCCGTCAACAGCGTCATGGCCGAGCTGGCCAAGCACCTGTTCTGGGCGCACATGCTCGTGCACCTGGTCCTGATCACCGTGATCCCGATGTTCCTCGTGCTCGCAGAGCCGATCCGACTGCTCGCCACGGCCACCGGGGAGACCGGGAACCGCCGCGTGCGCGCCTTCCTCGGCAACCGGGTGGTCCGGCTGATCACCAGCCCGATCGTCGGTCTGCCGCTGTACGCGTTCGCGCTGATCAGCACCCACCTCACCGGGTTCCAGGACCTCGCGCTGGAGAACCCGTGGCTCAAGCAGCTCGAGTACACCGGCTACTTCGTCATCGGCTGGGTCTTCATGCTCCCGCTGATCGGCAACGAGCTGTGCGGCCCCACCAAACTCTCGCATCCGCTGCGGTTCGCGTCGTTCCTCCTGGCCATGGGCCCGGACACGCTCGTCGGCGTGACGCTGATGATGACCACCAGCGAGCTGGCGCCGGGCTACTCCGCGTCGCGCGCGGGCTGGGGCCCCACCGGGCTCGAGGACCAGGCCGCCGCCGGCGCCATCATGTGGTTCGGCGGCGACGGGCTGATGATGATCCTGCTCCTGGTCGTCGCCTTCCAGTGGATCACCGCCGAGGCCACCGGCAAGCGCGGCGGCAGCATGGGCTCGTGGCTCGATTCCGCACGGCGGGGCCAGCTCATGGGCGAGGGCGGCGACGACGTGGACGTCGACGACGACGAGGCCGCGCTGGCCGCCTACAACGCGCGCCTGCGGGAGATGAACCGCGGGCGCTGATCAGCCCAGCGGGTAGACCTGCGCCCGCGGATACGTGCCGAACCGGATCGCGATGGCCGCGACCAGGACTGCGGCGATCACTCCGACGCACGACCAGCCGACGGCCTCCACCCGCCCCCGGGTGCGCTTGTCACGCGGCAGCAGCTCCGGGGCGTAGACGATGCCGGCGGTGACCGCGGCGCCGGCCACGAAGCCGCCGGCATGGCCCAGCCACGAGATGCCGGACAGGGTGAACGACGCGACCACGTTCACGCCGATCAGCACGAGCAGCGAGGTCGGGTCCATCTTCATCCGCAGGAACAGGATCAGCTCGGCCCCGATCAGCCCGAAGATCGCGCCGGACGCGCCGACGGTGACGGTGTTCTCCAGCCCGAACCACAGCACGGCCGCGCTGCCGCCGAGCAACGACAGGGCGTAGATCGCGCCGAACCGCGCCCGGCCCAGGGCCTGCTCGATGTTCCTGCCGAAGACGTACAGCGTGAACATGTTCACCAGCAGGTGGATAGGCCCGAAATGCAGGAACCCCGAGGTCACCGCCGTCCACCAGCGACCGGTCGCGGTGGCGTACTCCGACAGCGCCAGCTTGGCCACCTCGGTGGAGTACATGTTGTGCTCGATGCTGCCCGAGGCCTTCGCGCTGAACGCGAAGGCGATCACGTTCACCGCGATCAGCGAGTAGGTCAGGACGGGCTGCCAGTCACGACGGGTCGTCGATCCGAGTGCGGTCATGCCGCTAGTCCACCATGCCGGGGAACACTTCCCCGAGCACGACCCCGGTGATGAGGACCACCGCGACGCCGAGCACGACGGCACCGTCGAGCCGCGTGGGCCCGCGATCGGGCTGCGCGACCGCCCCGAGTCCGCCGCGGGAGCTGATCGCGTCGGCGAGTTCCCCCGCGCGGCGGCACGACTGGACCGTGGCCAGTAGGAGCAGCTCGAGCATCGTCTCGATGGTCACGCCGCGCGGCCGACCACTGGGCCGGAGCGGGCGCCGCTGCCGCGCGAGCCCCCACATCGTGCGGACCTCCGCCAGTGCCAACGGTCCCAGCCGGATCGCCAACGCGAGCGCCGACGCCGCGGCCACGCCGCGCCGTCCCATTCCGCCGAGCCGGTCCAGGCAGGTCTGCAGGAAGCCCGGGACGTCGCCGAGCGGGGTGGTCCAGCAGAACACCAGCGCCGCGAACAGCGAGACGAGCAGGGCCGCGAGGGCGCGGAAGAAGACGTCGACCCCCGACAGGCTGATCTCGACCCCGAAGAGGTGCCCCGTGGTCGCGCCGGAGCCCATCGCGGTGAGGAACAGGCTCACGGAACCGAACGCGAAGAACAGCCGGGGCAGGCGCGGCCAGGCCCGCCACGGCGCGCCGGCGAGGAGGAACCACCCGAGCAACACGAGCGCCGAGGCGCCGATGTTCCACCAGTCGGTGCGAACGCCCATGACGACGCCCATCGCCGCGAGCACGGCCAGCTTGGTACCCACCCACGTCCGGTGCGCGGGGGTCTCGCCGGGCAGGGGCCGGCCCACCACGTCGCCGAACTGCGGCCGCCCGGGGCGCGCGCGGCGCGGTCGCGGCACCTCGGCGGACGCCGCGACGTCGTGGACGCGATCCGTGACGCCGCGCAGGGGCACGAGGTCGTGCGTGACGATCACCAGGGTCGTGCCGGCCGCCTTCGCCGCGCTCAGCGCCTCGGTCATGTGCGCCGTCGCCTCGTCATCGAGGCCGGCCAGCGGCTCGTCGAGGACCAGGACCTGCGGGTTCGACGCGAGGAGACCCGCGAGCACGACGCGCCGCTGCTCTCCGCCGGAGAGTTCGTCCGCGCGGCGGTCGGCGAAGTCGGCGGGGTCCAGCCCGACCAGGCGCAGCGCTGCCCGCACGCCGGCCCCGTCGGCGCCCGACGCGTCGGCCACGTCCTCGCCGACGGTGTCGCGCAGGACCTGCAGGCGTGCGTGCTGCACCCCGATGACGACGCGTCCGCGCCCGTTGACCACGGGCGCACCGTCGACCGTGATCGAGCCGGAGGTGGGCTGCAACAGGCCCGCGATGATCCACGCGAGGGTCGATTTGCCCGCCCCGTTGTCGCCGGTGATCGCGAGGGCGGTGCCACCGGGAACGACGAGGTCCAGGTCGCTGATCACGGGGCGGTCCCAGGGCGTCCCGGCGTCACGGATCAGCGTCACGCCCCGCAGCTCGACGGTGCCGCGGGCGCTAGTCCGCGCGGGCACCGTCGGGCCCGCAGGCCCTGATTCCGCGCCCGACGGTGCCCTCGGCGGCCCGAGCCGGACCTCGCGGTCCGCGCCGGCCGCCTCGGCCTCGTGGTGCGTGACGTGCACGACCGCCGTCCCCGCGTCGGCGATGTCGCGCATCACCCCGACCACCGACGCGCGCCCTTCGGCGTCGAGCATCGCCGTCGACTCGTCGCTGATGAGCAGCGCCGGTTCGCGGGCCAGCGCGGCCGCCACGGCGAGCCGCTGCAGCTGCCCGCCCGACAGGGTCGCGGTCTCGCGGTCGGCCATCCCCGACAGCCCGACGCGGCGCAGCACCCCGTCGACATCGGCATCGGGCGCGAGGGCGCGGCCGAACCGCACGTCGTCACCGACGCGCACGCCGAGGACCTGCGATTCAGGGCGCTGGAAGACCACCGCGGTGCCGCCCGGCTCTCCCAGTCCGGGCCCGCCGGGCCGGTCCACGACGCCCGTCGTGGGTGGCGTGCCCGCGAGCACCCGGGTCAGCGTCGACTTGCCCGTGCCGTTGCGCCCGGTCACGGCCAGGTACTCCCCCGGCTCGACGGTGAGCGCGGGCACGTCGAGCGCCAGCCGGTCGCGGTAGCGGACCGTCACGCCCTCCAGCCGGACGGGTACCGGACCGATCGGGCCCTCCGCCGCAGGGACGCCCGACAGGTGCCCGGTCGCGCGCGGGAGCACCCGGTCGGCGCGGGAGAGCAGGGCCCCGAACGCGACCCGCGCGAGAGCGACCACCGCGAGCACCGCGACGACGAGCAGCAGCGGCACCGTCAGCGGCCACCAGCGCAGCGCCCAGTCCCAGATCGCGACCAGCGCCCGGCCGAGGCTCCCGAGATGGATGTTCCCGAGGATCCGGGCGAGGCCGGTCACCGTCGAACCCGTGATCCGGAAGAGGAGCTCCCGGACGCCGGGGAAGATCACCAACAGGCCGACCGCGAGCGCCGACGACGGGATCGCCAGCAACGGCAGCGCGTACAGCACGAGGCGGCGCGTCGACCAGCCCCGACGGATGGACGCGCCGAGCAGCATGCCCACCAGGCCCGTCTCGATCGTCAGCACCACCGGCGCGGTGCCGCCGAGCAGGAAGCCCATCGTGACGCCGACCAGCAGCGCGAGCGCGCAGGTGCGCAGGGTGTGCCGCAGGCCGATCACCCCGAACGGCAGGACCGCGGCGAAGGCGACACCCGCAGCCAGGGGGAAGACCTGCGAGATGAGGACCAGGGCCGCGGCCACGTCGGCCAGCGCCGCGGCTTCGGTGATCTGGCGGGCGCCGAGGTGCCGCGAGGGCGCCCGCTCCGTCGTCTCGGCCAGAGCTAGCCCACGTACACGACGACGGGGTCGGACGAGTTCGCCAGCTCCGCGCCGCTCACGGGCGTGCCCTCGACGCCGCCGACGGTGACCCGGTAGTTGACGTCCGTGTCCACGTCGAGCGAGGACAGTGTGAACTGGAACACGCAGCGGCCGCCGCGCAGGGCGCCCGAACCGAGCGTGGCGTTGAAGCTCGTCGTGGTCGTGCGGAACACCACCTTGGCGCCCTTCTTGACCTCCGCCGCGTCACCGGCGCCCGAGCACGCCTTCTCGGAGGCGCGGTACTCCGTGGGGAAGAGTACGACGGCGCCGGTGCGGTCGAAGGCGTTGTTGGCGAAGCCGAATCCCACGGCGAACACACCGACCACAGCCATGACGACCCCGGCGAGCGCGGTGACGACGACCACCCACGTGCGGTTGCCCGGGCCGTGCCGGCGCCACGGCTGCTGCGCGCCCGGCGGCAGTGGCGTCGGGAGCTCCGCACGCGAGTCGCGGCCCGGCGTGCCCTCCGGCACGGACGGTATCGCCGACGTGGTCTCCCGCTCCTGCGTGTCCTGGCTGGTCACTTCGCCCCCTTCGACGGGAAGTACTTGAGCACACCCTCCTGCGTGGTGCTTGCTACCAGGATGCCTTCTGCATCGAAGAATTGCCCGTTCGACATCCCGCGCCCGCCGTCGGCCACCGTCGAATGCGAGGAGTACAGGTTGTACTGATCGAACCGGACGCGGCGGTGGTACCACAGCGACTGGTTGAGCGTGACCGCCATGATCCGGTCGTACCCCCAGGACAGGCCGTGTCGCGTGATGATCGAGTCGAGGATCGTCGTGTCCGAGGCGTAGGCCAGGGCGGCGTCGTGGATCACCTGGTCGTCGGGCAGCGGTCCGGCGGTGCGGATCCAGACGTTGTTGTCCTCCTGGATCAGGCCCTTGCCCTTGGCGATCCACGCGGTGTCGTTGGTGAAGCGCATGTCCATCGGCTGCGGCGCCTCGACGAACATGGTGACGACGTCCTCGTAGCCCTCAAGGGTGTCCTGGATGTTCGGCAGGCCCTCGGGTCCCGGCACCTGCGGCGCCGGGTCGCCGTGGACGAGCGGATTGCGCCCGTCCGTCTGGTAGGCCAACTGCATCAGCGCGAGGACGGTGCCGCCCTGCTCGACCGAGACGAGGCGGTTCGCCACGTTCCGCGTGTCGCGCAGCCGTCGCACCACGAACTCCAGGTCCGCGGTGACCTCGCCGCCGTTGATGAAGTGCGTGTGCGCGGCGTGCAGGAACAGCGAATCCCGGGACCCGGGAACGGTGTTGCCCGACGCGACGATCGCCTGCGAGAGGATCTGGCCCCCGAAGGTACGGGACGCGACCTTGGCGGGGTGAGAGCCGAGGAACCGGTCCTCCCCCGCCTCCGCGAGGTCGAGCGTGCCGAGGAACTCGTCGAAGTCGGTGAGTGTCTCCGTCATGACGAGAAGCCTACTGGGCGGGTTCTAGTGGTCGTCCTCGCCGATCCGGTGCACCTGGATCAGGTTGGTCGAGCCGACGGTCCCGGGAGGCGCACCAGCGACGATCACCACCTGATCACCCTTCGAGTACCGACCGATACCCTCCAGCGACTGATCCACCTGCCGGATCATCGCGTCGGTGCTATCCGCACCGTCGACCAGGAAAGTCTCCGTCCCCCACGACAGCGCAAGCTGACTCCGCACCTCCGGCAACGGCGTGAACGCCAACAACGGCAGCCGGGTATGCAAGCGAGCCAAGCGCCGCACAGTGTCACCGGACTGAGTGAACGCCACCAAAGCCTTCGCGTTGAGCCGCTCACCGATATCACGAGCCGCGTAGGAAATGATGCCCCGCTTGGTCCGCGGCACATGATTGAGCGGCGGCACCGACGGCCCACCGTCCTCGACGGCCTGCACGATCTTGGCCATCGTCCGAACCGTCTCGATCGGATACTTACCCACCGACACCTCACCCGAAAGCATCACCGCATCCGCACCGTCGAGCACCGCATTCGCCACATCGGAGGCCTCCGCCCGCGTCGGACGGCTGTTCTCGATCATCGACTCCAACATCTGCGTCGCCACGATCACCGGCTTGGCGTTCTCCCGCGCGATCTGAATCGCCCGCTTCTGCACCAACGGCACCTCCTCCAACGGCAACTCCACACCCAGATCACCCCGCGCCACCATCACCGCATCGAACGCCAGAATCACCGCCTCGAGATTCTCGATCGCCTCCGGCTTCTCCAACTTCGCGATCACCGGAATCCGGCGCCCCACCCGATCCATCACCGCATGCACCCGCTCGATATCCGCCGGCGACCGCACGAACGACAACGCGATGAAATCCACCCCCAACCCCAGCGCGAACTCCAGATCCTCGATGTCCTTCTCACTGAGCGCCGGCACCGACACGTTCATCCCCGGCAACGACACACCCTTGTTGTTCGACACCGGCCCACCCTCAGTGACCTCACACACCACATCGGTGCCGTCCACCGACGTCACCGACAGGCCGACCTTGCCGTCATCGACCAACAACCGATCCCCCGGACGGGCGTCCTGCGCCAACTCCTTGTACGTCGTCGACACCCGATCATGCGTCCCCACCACATCATCGACCGTGATCCGCACCGTCTCACCCGTCTCCCACACCGTGCGGCCATCACCCGCGAACCGCCCCAAACGGATCTTCGGGCCCTGCAGATCCGCCAGGATCCCCACAGCACGCCCCGTCGCATTCGACGCCGCACGCACCCGGTCGTAATTCACCGCATGATCAGCATGCTCACCATGACTGAAATTGAGGCGAGCAACATCCATACCCTCCTCCACGAGAGCAAGCACCCTCTCCTCGGTTCCGACAGCAGGGCCCAGAGTGCAGACGATCTTGGTTCGACGAGTCACGGCGACCACGTTAGTCCTCTTTATTCCGCAATGTGGAGTCTCTCGGCAACCCGCCGGTATCCAGTTGACGAACATTGGCCTCTGCGGCGTCATCGCCGTCGTCGTCCAACGACGCGGTCTCCGACGGTTCTTCCTGGTCGGTGACCCTTTCCGCCGGGTCCGGCTCCGGGCCGGCCACGAGCACCGTCGCCTCCCGGCCCTTCGGGGCGAGGAAGAAGTACACGAGCGCCCCGGCGAACACGAGCGCGGCGGTGAACACGTTGATCCGCACGCCGAGGATGTGGGTGGCGTGATCGTCGCGCATGAGCTCGATGAAGAAGCGGCCCAGGCAGTACCCCGCGACGTACAGCGCGAAGAGACGGCCGTGCCCGATGCGGAAGCGGCGGTCGGCGATCACCAGCAGGCCCGCGACCAGCAGGTTCCACACCAGCTCGTAGAGGAACGTGGGCTGCACCGTGGCGAGGACGACACCGGTGCTGTGCCCGTCGAGCACGTCGGGGCCGCGCTCGCCGACGGTGTTGGCCCGTTCGAAGATCTTCAGCCCCCACGGGAGCGTGGTCGGCGCGCCGTAGAGCTCCTGGTTGAACCAGTTACCGAGGCGGCCGATGGCCTGCGCCACGATGATCGCGGGCGCGATCGCGTCGGCGAAGGGCCCAAGCTTGATGCCCATCTGCCGGCATCCGATCCACGCGCCGACGCCGCCGAGCGCGACGGCGCCCCAGATCCCGAGGCCGCCGTCCCAGATCCGGAACACCGCGCCGAAGCCGCGCCCACCCTCGCCGAAGTACGTCGTGAAGTCGGTCATCACGTGGTAGAGCCGGCCGCCGACGAGGCCGAAGGGCACGGCCCACACTGCTACGTCGATCACCTGGCCGGGCCTGCCCCCGCGGGCGACCCACCGACGATCACCCCACCAGCAGGCGACGATGATGCCGACGATGATGCACAGGGCGTAGGCGCGGATCGGGATGGGCCCGAGGTGCCACACTCCCTGGGCGGGGCTCGGAATGCTCGCGAGGATCACGCCCGTCACCCTACTGACCCGCGGCGGAGAGCGTCACTGCGAGCGGAGCCGCTGCCACAGCACGGGCCACGCCACTGTCCGGTCGGTGTACAGCCGGACCACCGGGTCGCCCTCGCCCGGCGCGGGTACCGCCCGACGGTGCCGGAACGCCCCGTCGAGCACGGGCGACGGGTCGCCGATCCAGAGGACGGACCGAGCGTCGTCCGGCGGCCGGCCGAAGTAGTAGTAGGCGCGGTGACCGCTGTAGGCGCGCGGCAGGCCCTGGTCGCGCCCGTAGAAGTCGACCGCGGCGGCGAAGGGGTAGCTCTCCGCGACGATGACCAGGCCGTCGCGGTCGGCGGGCGACAGGCTCCGGTACGCCGCGACGACGGTGTCCGACAGCCCCTTGAGCATGGTGTCACCGTCGATGAGCATCGTCGCAGGAGCGCGGAACGGCGGCGTGCCGATGCGTTCGGCCATCGCCGGCGGCCACACCGGCGCGGCCGCGATCCAGCTCGCGGCCGAGCCGAGGAGCGCCAGGACCGCGACGATCCGCCATGCCTTCCGCACGCCGCGACGGCGACAGCCGGCCCACGACTCCACGGCGACCGCGCCCGCCGCCATCGGCAGCGCGTAGACGGAGGCCAGGTAGTACGCGCGGCCGTGGGTGATCACGATCGCGGCCGCGACGAGCACGAGCGCGACGCCGAGGAACCGGTACGGGCGCAGGGCGGGCGAGCGCAGCAGCGCGACCACGCCGACCAGCAGGAGCGGCAGCCCGATGAGCAGGCCGGCCCCGAACAGCCCGACCAGCGCGAAGCCCGTGCCGCCGGGCCATTCGGCCCGGACCACGGCGCCCATCCGGGTGTACGCCCAGTCGTGGCCGGACTGCCACCACAGGGTCGGAAGGATCGCGGCGGCGGCCAGGGCGGCCCCGCGCCACAGCGCGGGTCCGGTGAGCATCCGCCGGGGCCCGCAGGCGAGCGCGCCGACCGCGACCGCGACCCACAGCGCCGGGACCAGGAACTTGGTGAGCAGCGCCAGTGCGGTGACGGCGCCCGCTGCGAGCAACAGCCGGTCGTCGCGGGTGCGCACCCAGCGGACCAGCAGGTAGACGATGGCCGTCCACCACAGCGGGTCGATCGAGTAGGTCGCGAGCCAGTGCCCCACGGAGCTGACCAGCGACATCGCCACGGCCGCCGCGGCGAGGACCTGCGCCCACCGACGGCCGCCGAGTTCCCGGGCGATCAGTCCCGCGAGCAGCGTGATCCCGACGACCGCGAGGGTCGCCGGGAGGCGCAGCACGACGAGGCTCCCGTGCGCGAGGCGGTCGAGTCCGGCGGCCAGGAGCGGCACCAGCGGCGGCTGGTCGAAGTAGCCGGCGGCCGGGTGGTCGCGCCCGGCGACCACGAAGTAGGCCTCGTCGAAGAAGTACCCGTAGTTCCGGCTGCCGAGCAGCATGACCGTTAGCACGGCGGCGCCGACGGCGGCGAGCGGAAGCCGCGCGAGGGGTGGGAGTGCGCGCCCCGCCTCGGCGCGCGGGCCGGTGGCGAGTGCGGCGACCTGGGATGTCATGCCCTCGACGGTGCCGGGCGCGCGGCGTCGCCGGTAGCGCCGTTCGGCGGCCCGTCGACCGACGAAAGGAGGTGTTGGCACCGTCGGGCCGCTCCCTACGATGGCTGCATGACCTTCGTACCCGCCCGCCGCGTGCGCGCCGTCCAGGCGGCGTTGCTCGCGGTGTCGGCGGCCGGCACGGTCGCGTTCGTGGCGGTCCTGTTCCCCGGGATGCGGGGCGCGGACCTGGCGTCGGGCGCCCTGGCGATGCTCGTGGCGACCATCGCGGTGGCACTGGTGCGTCCCGTCCTCGCGACGCCGGTCGTCGCGGCGGCCGGGTGCTTCCTGGTGCTGGGACCGTGGGCCGAGGCGGCGGAGTCGGGCGCGGCGGTGTGGATCGCGGTGGCCGCCTCGCTCGTCTCCTCCGCGGCCGCGCAGACCGCCCGGGACCGGCGCGACGCGGTGCTCGCGTTCGCCCCGTTCGCCGTGTTCGCGGTGGCCGTCGCCGCGTCCTCGCAGTCGGTGTGGGGCGCGCTGGGCTCGCTCGCGCCGGTGCTCGGCGGCTCGACGGTGGGCCTCGGGATCCGGCTGCGGACCGCGGCACGGGAGCGCCGGGCGCTCGCGGATCGGCAGGCCCGGGCCGACGAACGCCTCGCGCTCGCCGCGCAGCTGCACGACCTCGCCACCGCGCGCCTGACCCGGATCGTGCTCGCGGCCCGGTCCGCGGGACAGCCCGGCATCGAGGCCGATGCGCAGGCCGCGCTCGCCGACCTGCGGCGCGTGGTGATCGGGTTGCGGACCGACGACGCGCCACCGGCGCCGCTCGCCACGGGCGGGCTCGTCGCGGCCGCCGACATCGACGGTGCGGTCGCCGACGCCGTGCACCGAGCCCGGAGCGCGGGCCAGCACGTCGACCTGACCGGCTCACTCGGGGCGCCGCTCCCCCGCGCCGCCGCCGACTGCCTGACCCGGGTGCTCGAGGAAGGGCTGGCGAACGCCCGCAAGCACGCCGCCGGAGCGCCGGTCGACGTGGAGGTCACCGCGCACGGCCTCCGGATGCACACCCCCTCGTCGGCGGCCGATCCCGCGCTCGCCGCGACCGGCAGCGGCACGGGCCTGCGCGGACTCGACGCCCGCGCCGCGCTGGTCGGGGGCACGCTCCGGCACGGCCGCTCACCCGACGGCGGCTGGACCCTGCACGCCGAGTTCCCCGCGACCACCGAGTTCCCGGCGGCCGCCCGATGACGGTGCGCGTGCTGGTGGCCGACGACGACCCGATCGTCCGGGAGTACCTGCGGTCGGTGCTGTCCGCGGAACCGGACCTCGACGTGGTCGCGACGGCGGCCGACGGCGCCGCGGCGGTCGAGGCGGGGATCACGCACGCGCCGCAGGTCGCGCTCCTCGACGTCCGGATGCCCGGCGTCGACGGCATCGTCACGACCCGCGCGCTCCGGGACCTCGACCCGCCGGTCGCCGTCGTGCTCATCACCACGCTCGACACCGACGCGGTGCTGGTCGACGGGCTGGCCGCGGGTGCCGCCGGCTTCGTCGTGAAGACCGCCGAGCCGGCGCTGCTGGCGTCGGCCGTCCGCACCGCGGCGGCGGGCGGCTCGCTGCTCTCCCCCGACGCCTTGGCCCGTCTCGTGTGCCTCGCCGGCGACCGGCCGCGCCGTGATCCGCGCATCGACGCGCTGGGCGCGCGGGACCGCGACGTGCTGCGCGAGCTCGCGACGGGCGCCTCGAACGCGGAGATCGCGGCGCGGTTGTTCCTGGCGGAGTCGACGGTGAAGGGCTACGTCTCCGCCCTGATGACGCGCCTGGACTGCGCCAATCGGACCCAGCTCGCCCTCATCGGGGCGGGCCTGTGAGCGCCGCCCCTGATCTCGTGGTGCTGGGCCTCGGTCCGGCCGGGCGGGCCGTCGCGCACCGGGCTGCGGCAGCGGGCCTGACGGTGCGCGCCTTCGACCCCGCGCCGGACGCGCGGTGGCGGCGCACCTTCGGGCTGTGGGCGGACGAGCTGCCCGGCTGGTTGCCCGGTTCCGTCGTCGCGGCGCGGTCGTCTCCGCAGGTCATCGCCCGGGGTCGGTTCGACCTGCGGCGCGAGTACGCCGTCCTCGACGTCGACCGTCTGCAGGACGCGCTGCCGCTCGACGGGGTGGACGTGCGCGCCGAGCGCACGACTCGCGACGGCCACGGCGCGGCGTTCGTGATCGACGCGCGGGGGCCGGCACCGTCGGGATCCCCGAACGTTCCCCGACAGACCGCCGCCGGGGTGCTGGTCCCCCTCGGGGCGCAGGAGGAACTCTGGATGGACTGGCGGGTCGCGCCCGGCGTACCCGACGGTGCGCCGGCCTCGTTCCTGTACGCCGTGCGTGTGTCCGAGGACGCCCTCCTGCTGGAGGAGACCTGCCTCGCGGGGGCACCGGCGCTCACCGTCGACGCGCTCGAGGCGCGGCTGCGAGCCCGGCTGGCGGCGCGCGGCGTCGCGGCGGGTGAGCTGCACGAGCGCGTGGACTTCCCGCTGCTCTCGTCCGGTCCCCGGCGGGGCGCCGGGTGGTGCGGGGTCGGCGTGCGAGGCACGACCCTGCACCCGGCGACGGGCTACTCGGTGGCGTCGTCGCTGGCCTTCGCCGACGATGCGGTGGCCGCGGTGCGCGCGGGACGCAATCCGGTGAGCACCGACGCTGTGCTCGCGCACCGGATGCGGGCCGCTGCGCTACGGGCGCTGCTCGGGATGTCGCCGGACGAGCAGCGGGACTTCTTCGACGTGTTCTTCAGCCTCCCGGACCGGCACGTGCGGGCGTTCCTGTCTGCCCGCACCCCGGCGACGACGAACGCCGCAGCGATGGCTGCGGCGTTCGTGGCGGCGCCGTGGGGGCTGCGCCGGCGCCTGGCCCGGGCGGTTACTCCGCCGGCTTCTCAGCCGTCTCGCCGGCGCCGGTGAAGTCCGCCTGCTCGATGTCGAGGGCGCGGGCCTGCGAGATCAGGTCCTCGAGGGCGGCGGGCGGCAGCGCGCCGGCCTCGTTGTAGACCAGGTTGCCCTTCTTGAACACCATCAGGGTGGGGATGGAGCGGATGTTCGCGGCGGCGGCGAGGCCCTGCTCGGCCTCGGTGTCGACCTTCGCGAAAACCACATCGGCATGGGCTTCCGATGCCTTCTCAAAGGTGGGGGCGAAGGCGCGGCACGGACCGCACCAGGATGCCCAGAAGTCGACCAGCACGATATCGTTGCCGGTCACGGTCTGATCGAACTTGTCCGAGGTCAATTCAATGGTCGCCATGCTCAGCACAACGAATTTTCCGACTCCATGATTCCCAATCGCCGAAATGTCGGATGGGCTCGCTATCCTCTAGTCGGGCGCGCACCCGCGCGCCGCATGTACACACCAGTACAGCTTGAAGGGGATACACATGACCGACG
This sequence comes from Tsukamurella sp. NPDC003166, assembly GCF_040611135.1. Taxonomy (NCBI): domain Bacteria; kingdom Bacillati; phylum Actinomycetota; class Actinomycetes; order Mycobacteriales; family Tsukamurellaceae; genus Tsukamurella; species Tsukamurella sp. NPDC003166. The sequence goes on along the minus strand of NZ_JBEXNL010000008.1, from coordinate 51,751 downwards.
TGCTTCGCGCAGGTAACCAGCTCGGCCTCGGGGAGACCCTGGACTCCGCCAACGGCGGCTACACGCTGACCCTGCAGGGCGATGGCAACCTCGTGCTGACCGAGGGCACCGGCACCGTGGTGTGGGCCAGCGGCACCGACGGCAAGGGCGTCGAGCGCGCCAACTTCCAGACCGACGGCAACTTCGTGCTCTACAACGGTGCGGGCGAGGGTGTCTGGTCCACCCAGACCGAGGGCACCGGCGCCGACCGCATCGTCCTGCAGGACGACCGCAACCTGGTCGTGTACGCGGGCGAGGACCACAAGTGGGCCTCCAACACCACCACGGACCAGCCTGCGCCGGCCCGTCAGGCCGCTCCGGAGCCCGAGCCCGTCGCCGCCGAGGCGCCGGCCGCTCCCGCGCCGCGCACCCACACCGTCGCCTCGGGCGACACCCTGTGGGCCATCGCCGAGCAGTACCTGGGCGACGGCAACCGCTACACCGAGATCGCTCAGCTCAACAACATCGAGAACCCCGATCTCATCAACGTCGGCCAGGTCATCACCATCCCCTGATCTGCCTCCGACGGGCATCACACCGCCGGCCGGCCCTCCTCGCGAGGGCCGGCCGGCGGCGTCATTGGGGGGACTACTCCCCGCGCAGCAGCCCCTTCGCCACGTGCGTCACCTGGATCTCGTTGCTGCCCGCGTAGATCATGAGCGACTTTGCGTCGCGCGCGAGCTGCTCCACCCGGTACTCGGCCATGTAGCCGTTGCCGCCGAAGAGCTGCACCGCCTCCATCGCGACCTCGGTCGCGGCGCGCGAGCTGTACAGCTTCATCGCCGAGGCCTGGGCCAGCGTCGGCGGCTTGCCGGCCCGCGAGGCCTCGATCGCGGTGAACAGCATGTTCTGGACGTTGATCCGGGCCACCTCCATCTCGGCGAGCTTGAGCTGGATGAGCTGGAACTTCCCGATCTCCTGGCCCCACAGGGTGCGCGAGCGCGCGTAGTCGATCGACAGGCGCTGCGCCTCGTTGATGATGCCGAGCGCGAGCGCGGCGATGCCGATGCGCTCGGCGGTGAAGCCGGCCTTCGCCGAGGCGCCACCGCCGCCGGGCGTCTCCTCCGTCTCGCCCAGCAGGCGATCCGCACTGAGGTGGACGTCGTCGAAGAACAGCTCGCCGGTGGGCGAGCTCATCATGCCCATCTTCTTGAACGCCTTGCCCTGCGTCAGCCCCTCCATGCCCGTGTCCAGCACGAACGTGAGCACCTTGCGGTCGCGGATCGGCGTACCGTCGCCCTCGTCGAGCTTGGCGAAGACCACGATCGTGTCGGCGTGCGGGCCGTTGGTGATGAAGGTCTTCTGCCCCTTGAGGATGTAGCCGCCGGAGCCGTCGCGGCGCACCGTCGTCTTCATGCCGCCGAGGGCGTCCGAGCCGCTGTCGGGCTCGGTGATCGCCCACGCTCCGACCTTCTCCATCGTGACCAGCTCGGGCAGCCAGCGCTTCTTCTGCGCGAGGGTGCCGCGGGACTTGATGGTGGACACCGTCAGGCCCATCGACACACCCATCGAGCCGATGAGGCCGAGGCTGACGCCCGCCATCTCGACGTTGAGGATGAGGAACATCGACGAAGACAAGGTGCTGGAGCCTCCGCCCCCACCGGCCTTGGGCTTCTCCCCCGCCTCCTCGGCGGCGAGTTCCGCCTCGAGGTTCTCCCGGTTCACCTGGTCGATACCGAAGCTCTGCAGCATCTTCCGGGTGATGTCGTAGGGCGGCAGGGCGCCCGTCTCCAACTCGTCGACGTGCGGGCGGACCTCCTTGTCGATGAACGCACGCAGCGCGTCGCGCACCATCAGGTCTTCCTCGGACCACTCGAACACGGGCATCCTCCTATAGAACGCGTTCTACATTTGGAGCCATCGTCGCACCCCGCGCGCCCGACGGTGTCGTAACCCCCCTAAATCACTCCTGCCGGCGGTCAGCGGGCCGGTGCGACGGGCGCAGGCCTCGCCACACGCAGAGCCTCGTCGTACTCGTCATCCGTGACGGGGTCGCCCCAGATGACGTACGGCGCTTCAGGATCGACCTCCCGCTCGGTGAGGGTGACGAAACAGCCGCGGCTCGCGGCGCCCGCACCATGCCAATGCCACTCGCCGGCCGGGGCGTGCACCACGTCGCCGGGACGCAGAAGCGCGGCCGCCCCGCGCGTGCCCACGAGGGCCTCGCCGTCGGTGCAGTAGAGGGTCTGACCGCCGGCGACGTGCCGGTGCCAGGCCGTGCGGGCCCGCGGGGCGAACCGGACCGCTCCCACCACGGGCCGGGCGGTGTCGGGATCCACATCGATCATCGTCACCTCGATGTCGCCGGTCGAATGCTCAGTGCTCCCTCGCTGGACCACGGTGTTGTCGGGCATGAACTCCATTGCCACTCCTTCCACGAGACCTGGATCACACATCATATATCTCGCGGTTCCGGTGGCCCTAGTTCACTCCGCGCCCGCGTCCTTCCCAGAACGGCGCGCGCAGCACGAACTTCTGGATCTTCCCGGTCGCGGTGCGGGGCAGCGCGTCGACGAAGTCGATCCGCTTGGGGCACTTGTAGCCGGCGAGGTGCTCGCGGGTGTGGGCGATCAGCTCCTCCGCGGTGACCCCGTCCGCCACGACGATCGCGGTCACCAGCTCGCCCCACTTCTCGTCGGGGATGCCGATCACAGCCACCTCGCGGACCGCCGGGTGCAGGGCCAGCGCGTCCTCGACCTCGATCGATGTGACGTTCTCGCCGCCGGAGATGATCACGTCCTTCTTCCGGTCGGCGATCGTCAGGTAGCCGCCCTCGAAGGTCCCCCGGTCGCCGGTGTGGAACCAGTCGCCCTCGAGCGCCGCCGCGGTCTCGACGGGCTTGTTCCAGTACGCCGTGAGTGCGTGGTTGGTGCGGGCGAGGATCTCGCCGTCCTCGTCGATCTCCAGGTGCACGCCGAGCGCCGGGGTCCCCGCACGGCCGAGTTTGCGAGCCACCTCCATCGGATCGTCGGCGGCCCATTCCGCGCGCTCGCGGTTCACCGTCAACAGCGGCGAGGTCTCGGTGAGGCCGTAGATCTGGATGAACTCCCAGCCCAGCTCGAACCGCACGCGGTGGATGACGCGCGTGGGCGGCGGCGCGCCGGCGCAGATGACGCGGACGGTGCCGCTGCCCGGGATCGGGCCGTCCCACTCGGCGGCGGCGTCGAGTGCCGCGGTGACCACGGCCGGCGCGGCACACATGATCGTGACCCCGTGGTCACGGACGCGGCGGAGGATCTCGGCACCGTCGACCTTGCGGAGGACCACGTGCTTGATCCCGATCCCCGTGGCGGCGAAGGGCATTCCCCAGCCGTTGGCGTGGAACATCGGCAGCGTGTGCAGCAGGACGTCGTTGTCGGTGAGGGCGACGTGCAGCCCGAAGACGGTGGCGTTGAGCCACAGGTTGCGGTGGGTGAGCTGCACGCCCTTGGGCCGGGCCGTGGTGCCGGAGGTGTAGTTGATGGTGGCGGTCGCGGTCTCGTCGCCGTCCCACGGCCGCGGGTCCGACGGTGCGCCCGCCGCCCCGAAGATCTTCTCGTCGTCGCGGCCGAGCACGAAGACGTGCTTCGCGGTCACGGTCTCGGCGAGGTGCTCGACCTCGGGGTCGAGGATCAGCACCTCGGCACCCGAATCCTCGACGATGTACTCCACCTCCGCCGACGCGAGCCGGAAGTTCACCGGCACCAGGATCCGGCCCCAGCCGGAGACGCCGAAGAACGAGGTCAGCAGGCGCGCAGCGTTCTGCGAGACGATCGCGACGCGCCCGCCGACGGGCACGCCCAGCTCATCGAGCCGTGCGGCCTGGCCGCGGGCCAACGCCGCCATCTCGGCGTAGGTCGTCGCCCCCCACGACGGTGCCGGCTGGTCCGGCTCGTCGACCATGCCGATGCGATCGGGATAGACGATCTCGGCGCGGTCCAGAAAGTCACGGACACCCAGGTTCACGAACATGCGGCCAAGGCTATTGCCGTCGCACACGTCCCGCGGCGAGTCGACGGAATCCGAGGCTGGCGAACAACCGGCTAGCTTGCTAGCATGCTAGCCATGGGTGACGAGGTGAAGCAGTTCAACGTGTACCTGCCGGCCGCGCTGATCAAGCGGATCAAGTTGCACGCGTTGGAGACCGAGCAGTCGCTGTCGGCGCTCGCTGCGGTCGCACTGTCGGAGTACCTCGCTGCCCATGCCCCCGATCCGGCAACCGGTCCCGTCACCGAGGAGTGAGCATGTCCACCACGCAGGGCGTCGACGCCTTCTACATCACCACCCACAACTGGGGCGCCACGGCGAAGTTCCTGATCGACCTGGGATTCACCGTCGACTTCGAGACCGACCACAACTCCGGGCAGCTCACGGCGCCGTCGGGGCCGTCGATCTTCGTGGCGGAGGTCCCGGCGTCGGAACCGACGGCCATCAGCCCCGTCGTCCGCGTCCACGACGAGGCCGCGTTCCCCGCGGACTTCACCGACACCCACTACGGCGCCCGCGAGGCCACCCTCTGCGACCCCGACGGCCGCACCTGGGTCCTGCAGGCACCGAGCGCACCGTGAATGCGAACACCGTCGCCCCCGAGGACACCGCCGCACGCACCGCGCTGTGGCGCGCCCTGCACACCGAACTGGACCCGAGCCCCGTGCTCGAGGACACCATCGGTCTGGACCTGCTCGCCCCCTCGGCGGACTGGCGCGACCGCGGCGACATGGACCCGGCGTTCACCCACGGTATGCGAGCCTGGGTCGCGACCCGTTCGCGGATCGTCGAGGACCTGGTGCGGGACAGCGGGATCGGGCAGTACGTCCTGCTCGGCTCCGGTCTCGACAGCTTCGCCCAACGCCACCCGGACGCCGCTGTCACGGTGTTCGAGGTCGACGAACCGGGGCCGCAGCAGTGGAAGCGGGAGCGGCTCGCCGAGCTCGGGCTGCACACGGACCGGCAGCGGTTCGTCCCCGTCGATTTCGAGTCGGACGGCGATTGGCCGGCGCGCCTGCGCGACCTCGGGTTCGATACCGCCCGCCAGGCCGTGGTCTCCTCGCTCGGGGTGTCGATGTACCTCACGCGCGAGGCCACGGCTGCCACGCTGGCGACGGTCGCGGGGCTCGCGCCCGGCACCGTCCTCGCCATGACCTACCAACCTCCGACCGAGCAGTTGTCCGGCGCGGACCGACGAGCGCGGGAGATCAGCATGGCCGGCGCAGCTCGCAACGGCACGCCCTTCATCTCCTTCTACACCGCCGACGACGCCGCCCGCCTCGCCCGGGAGGCCGGGTTCGCACAGGTCCGCGTCATCTCGACGGACGACGCGACCGCCCGCTACTTCGCCGGCCGCGACGACGGGCTCGCGCCCGCACACGGCGAGGAGATGTTGGTCGCCACCGTCTGACACGTTGCAGCGGGCGACATTATCTGACTAAGGTCAGAGATATGAGCGAGCAGGTGGGCGCGGTCCGGCGGTTCAATCGGGCGGTCACACAGCGGCTCGGGGTCCTGCAGGATCGGTACCTCGCGCGGGACCGGCCCCTCGGGCAAGCACGACTGCTGTGGGAGATCGGGCGCTCCCCCGACGGCGTCGACGTCCGGGACCTGCGTTCGCGCCTCGATCTCGACTCGGGCTACCTCAGCCGCCTCCTGCGCGCGCTCGAGTCGGACGGTCTGGTCACCGTCGGGACCGCCGACGGTGACGGTCGCCTCCGGACCGCGCGGGTCACTGACGCAGGCGCGGCCGAGTACGACGAGCTGGAGGCCCGGTCCGAGGACGCCGCGCAGGCGCTGCTGGATCCGCTCTCCGACGGGCAACGCGAGCGGCTCGTCGCGGCGATGGCGCAGGTGGAACGGCTACTTCTCGCCTCCCTCGTGCGGGTCGACGAGGCCCGGCCCGACACCCCCGCGGCGGTGTTCGCGGCGCGGGAGTACTACGCCGAACTCGGAGAGCGTTTTCCCGACGGGTTCGACCCGGACATCGGCGGCGCCGTCGCCGACCCGTCGATCACCCCACCTGCGGGTCTGCTGCTGGTGGCGCGCCTGCGCGAGGAGACGGTGGGCTGCGGCGCACTCACGTTCTCCGGCGGCGGGTTCGCTGAGGTCAAGCGAGTATGGGTGGCGCCGACGGCTCGCGGGCTCGGGCTGGGGCGGCGGATCATGGCCGAGCTGGAGGGCCGCGCGACGGCCGCCGACGTGCGGACTCTGCGGCTGGACACGAACGGTGAGCTCACCGAAGCGATCGCCCTGTACCGGGCGCTGGGCTACCGGGAGGTGGAGCGGTACAACGAGAATCCGTATGCGCAGCACTGGTTCGCGAAGGATCTCTGAACGACCCCGGCGGTGCCGCTCACTCCGATTCCGCGTCCTCAGCATCGAGGGCGGCCAGGAGCGTGTCGCCGCTGATGCGATAGCCGTCGTCGGCCCGAATCGCCTCGCGAAGCAGCGCCGCGTCCGCCGCATCCTCCAAACGCTCGAAGTACGCGAGATCGTCCGCACTGATCAGCGCTGCGGCCGGCTTGCCGTGTCGCGTGATGATCACCCGCTCGTTCGTGTATGCCGTTCGCGCCACCGTGTCACCGAGCGAGGAACGCAACTCGGCGATGGGAACCTCCGGATGATCGGCAGTCGTGGTCATGAACTCATTCTAGGTTCAATTGGTGCGGTTTGGCCATACCTACCGTTATGTACCAAAAGCTCGATAGTCTCGTGGCCGTGGGGACCGCCGAGAACGAGTCGATCAGCGAGATTCAAATCCGCGACGCGGACCCGCGGGTGGCGCAATACCGCGCGGTGGCGGAGAAACCCAAGGTCGGAGGCCTCGCAACCGCGCACTGACCGGCGCAATCGCCGCGTCTCCGGTGATCGTCCCGGGCACCCGGTCCACGGCGCACCGGACACGGCCCCGACGGTTCCTATCGTTGCCGCATGCCAGCCACCGACCGCCCGATCCGCGCCGACTACGCGCGCATCGTCGCCGACGTCCTGCGCCAGGCGATCCACGACGGCACCTACCGCGGGACGCTGCCCGGCGAGGACGACCTCGGCGAGCAGTTCTCCGTCTCCCGGGGCACCGTCCGCGAGGCACTGTCCGTGCTCCGAGCCGAGGGCTGGATCCGGCGGGGTCCACGGGTCGGCACCGAGGTGATCGCCCGCACCGTCGACCACGGGCTCGACAGCCTGCGCGGCCTCCGCGAGACCCTCGCGCTCCACGGTGAGGTCCGCAACCGGGTCCGTACGGCCACCCGGCTGGTACCGCCGCCGATCGTCGCCGAGAAGCTGGGCCTCCCCGCCGGCGAGGAGGCCGTCTACCTCGAGCGGCTGCGCTACCTCAACGACGAGCCGGTGAGCCTGGATCTCACCTACCTGGTCTCGGACATCGGCGACCTGCTGCTGGAACAGGACCTGGAGAACGAGGACGTCTTCCCCCTCATCGAGGCCGTATCCGGGCACCGGTTGGGCACCAGCGACTTCAGCCTCAGCGCCGCGGCAGCCGACCCGCACACCGCCGCGAACCTGGAGATCGCGACCGGCTCCCCGCTCCTGCTGTACGAGCGTCTCACGGGGCTCGATACCGGACGCCCCGTGGATCTCGAATACATCCGCATGCGATCCGACCGGATCACCCTGCGCGGCACCCTCCGCCGCGACTGACCCTCCCGACACGGAAGAAGGCACCCCATGGCTCAGGTCGAACAGCGCGTCGACGTCCCCGTCACCATCGACGCCTCCCTCTGCATCGAGGGCTGCAACATCTGCATCGAGGCCTGCCCCCTCGACTCGCTCGCCCTCGATCCGAGCACCAATCGCGCCCACATGTACGTCGACGAGTGCTGGTACTGCGGCCCCTGCGCCGCCCGCTGCCCCACCGGCGCCGTCACCGTCAACATGCCCTACCTGCTGCGCTAGCCGGAGAAAGACCTCAGCCATGACCAGATCAGCCCTCCCCGCCCTCGTCGGCGTCGTCGCCGTGCTCACCGCGAGCGCGTGCTCCCTCGCCCCCGCCGCCGACGATTCCACTCAGACCCTCGTGGTCGGCTACCAGTCCAAGACGATCAACACCGTGACCGCCGGAACCCTGCTGCGCGCCAAGGGCTTCCTCGAGAAGCGCCTCGCCGCCGTCGGGAAGTTCCACGTCGACTGGCAGGACTTCGACACCGGCGCCCCGATCACGAGTGGGATGCTCGCGGGCAAGATCCAGATCGGCTCGATGGGCGACTACCCGTTGCTGATCAACGGCTCCCGCGCGCAGGCGAACCCCGACACCGAGACATCGATGCTGTCCGTCACCGGGTCGAGCGCCCGCGGCTCGCTCAATTCGGTGGTCGTCGCGCCGGGGTCGCCGTTGCAGCACCTGACCGACCTGCGCGGAAAGCGGATCTCAGCCTCGGTCGGGTCCGCCGGCCACGGCACGGTGGTGACCGCGCTCAGCCGCGCGGGCGTCGCGGGGCACGACTACACCGTGATCAACCAGCAGCCCCAGGTGGGCGCGAGTGCCCTGGAGTCGGGTCAGATCGACGCGCTGGCGCAGTTCGTGGCCTGGCCCGGCCTGCTCGTTCAGCAGGGAAAGGCACGGCTGCTCTACGACGGCGGAGAACTCGGGACGCCGACCCTGCACGGCGTCGTCGCGAACACGAAGTACGCGGCCTCGAACCCAGCCGTCATCCGCGCCTTCCTCGAGGCGCAGCTGGACGCGACGGACTTCCAGCGCGAGCACCCACTCGACGCGGCGCAGGAGGTCGCGAAGGCCAGCGGGCTGCCCGCGGAGGTCGTGTACCAGTACAACGGCCCGGGTGGCACCGACCCGAACCCGTCGCTCACCGCCCCGTTGATCGGCGCACTCAAGAGCGATGTCCCCTACCTGCGATCCATCGGGCAGTTCGGCGCGACCCTCGACATCGACCGGTTCGTCGACCCGAAGCCGCTGGCCGACGCGCAGGCCGCGCATGGCGGGTTCCACTACGACGCGAACACCCCGCCACCGTCGCCGACCTCCGAGATCTGGTTCGACGGTGCCACTACCACCGAGACCTTCCCCGACGCCACGGCGCTGATCCGCACACTCGCCGGCACGGGCCGGAAGGTCAAGGCCGCCTACGTCTCCGACGTGCTCACCGGCACCCGCTGGTACGCGGACCGATCGCTGTGGTTGCGCGACGGCGCGACGCTGGTGCCCTTCGCAGGCCCCGACGCCCGCGACCGCTACCGTGTGGAGCACCCCGGCGCGATCCCCGTCGACTACCGCACCCTCCTCGAGGAGGCCCGACGGTGACCGCCCTCGACTCGCTCCCCTCGACATCCACCTCGTCGCTCCCGCGGGCCGTGGCTCCCGGCGCCCGGGGCCGGCGGGTCACGCTCCCCGCGTGGCCGATCCGGATCGCTGTCGTCGCCGCCGCGATCGGCGTCTGGCAGCTGCTGACCACGAACCGTGTTGCGCTCAGCTGGATCCGGTTCGACACGCTCCCCTCGGCGAGCGCCGTCGCCGAGCGGTTCGCGCAGTCGATCCGTACCGGCGACTACTGGCTGGACCTCGCCCAGTCGCTGGTCAGGATCGGCACCGGCTTCGCCGTCGCCGCTGTCCTCGGCATCGCGGCGGGCGTCGCGCTCGGCCGATCCCGCGCCGCCGAGCTGACCTTCGGCACGCTGATCGAGCTCGTCCGACCGATCCCCGCGATCGCGCTGGTCCCGGTGATGATCCTGCTTCTCCCGTCATCCGAGGCGGGCATGGTGGCGATCACCGCGACCGCGGCCTTCTTCCCGATCGCGGTGAGTGTGCGGCACGCCGTCCGCGCCCTGCCCGTGGTCTGGGAGGAATCGGTACGCACGCAGGGCGGCGGCGACCTCGCCGTGCTGTGGCGGGTCGTGCTTCCCGGGTCGCTGCCCGGCGTCTTCTCCGGGCTGTCCGTGGGGGTGGGCGTCGCGTGGATCTGCCTCGTCTCCGCCGAGATGATCTCCGGGCGACTGGGCGTGGGCTACCGCACGTGGCAGGCGTACACCCTGGTCGACTACCCCGCGGTCTTCGTCGGGATGCTCACCATCGGGGTGTTGGGCTTCCTCACCTCCGCGATCGTCGAGCTCGCCGGGCGGCGCGTGACCCGCTGGCTCCCCCGGGGCGAGCGATGAGCGCCGTGGTGGCGCCCGCGACGCGCACGGGTCTGCGCCTGCGCCTGCGCGGGGTCGACATCGCCTACCGCGGAACGCCCGCCGTCGCGGGCCTGGACCTCAGCGTCGAGCCCGGCGAGCGCCTCGTCCTGACGGGGCCGTCCGGCTGCGGCAAGTCCACCGTGCTGCGCGCGCTCGCGGGCCTGCTTCGCGTCGACGCCGGCGCCGTGCAGGCCGACGGTGCGCCCGTCACCGGCCCGGATCGCGACCGCGCCATGGTCTTCCAGGAGGACGCCCTCCTGCCCTGGCGCACCGTCGAGAGGAACGTCCGGCTCGCGCTGACGCTGCGGGGCGTGCCCCGGCACCGTCGGGCCGAGGACGCGCAGCGGTGGCTCGCCGAGGTGGGCCTGTCCGACTACGCCCGACACCTGCCCCGCGAACTGTCCGGCGGCATGCGGCAGCGGGTCCAGCTCGCCCGCGGCCTCGCCGGCGCGCCCCGCGCCGTGCTCATGGACGAACCCTTCGGCGCCCTCGACGCACAGACGCGCGGCGACATGCAGCAACTGTTGCTCCGCACCCTCGACGCGCATCCGGCGACCGTCGTCTTCGTGACCCACGACGTGGACGAGGCGATCCTGCTCGGCGACCGGATCGTCGTCATGGGCCGCCGGGGCGAGCCCGTCCGCGCGGCCTTCGACGTGCGCCGCGCACCGTCGGCCTCCGCCCTGCGCGCGGGCGTCGTCGACGCCCTCACCGAACGCTGAACAGCATCAGGAGTATTCATGTTCATCCCCGAGATCGACGACCGCACCCGCCTCGACTGCGACGTGCTCGTGATCGGCGGCGGGACCGCCGGAACGATGGCCGCGCTCACGGCCGCCGAAGCCGGCGCCGACGTGCTGCTGCTCGACAAGTCGCACGTGCGCCACTCGGGTGCGCTGGCGATGGGCATGGACGGCGTGAACAACGCCGTCATCCCCGGCAAGGCCGAGCCCGAGGACTACGTCGCCGAGATCACGCGGGCCAACGACGGCATCGTGAACCAGCGGACCGTCTACCAGACGGCGACCCGCGGCTTCGCGATGATTCAGCGCCTCGAGCGGTACGGCGTGAAGTTCGAGAAGGACGAGTACGGCGAGTACGCCGTGCGCCGCGTGCACCGCTCCGGTTCGTACGTGCTGCCGATGCCCGAGGGCAAGGACGTGAAGAAGGCGCTGTACCGGGTGCTGCGGCAGAAGAAGATGCGCGAGCGCATCCGGATCGAGAACCGCGTGATGCCGGTGCGGGTGCTGACCGCCGGGTCCGGGGAGGACCGTCGGGCCGTGGGCGCGGTCGCGTTCAACACCCGGACAGGCGAATTCGTGGAGATCTCGGCCGGCGCCGTCGTCCTGGCGACGGGACCGTGCGGCCGGCTCGGGCTGCCCGCGTCCGGGTACCTCTACGGCACCTACGAGAACCCGGCGAACGCCGGTGACGGCTACGCGATGGCCTACCACGCGGGCGCCGAACTCAGCGGCATCGAGTGCTTCCAGATCAACCCGCTCATCAAGGACTACAACGGGCCCGCGTGCGCGTACGTGGCGAACCCGTTCGGCGGCTACCAGGTGAACGCGCTCGGCGAGCGGTTCGTGGACTCGGACTACTGGTCGGGGCAGATGATCGCCGAGGTGCGCTCCGAGATCGACTCGGCCCGCGGGCCCATCTACCTCAAGGTCTCGCACCTGCCGGACGAGACGCTGGGCGAGCTGGAGTCGATCCTGCACACCACGGAGCGACCCACGCGCGGCACCTTCCACGCGAACCGCGGGCACGACTACCGCACGCACGACATCGAGATGCACGTTTCCGAGATCGGTTTGTGCGGCGGGCATTCCGCGTCCGGGGTGTGGGTCGACGAGAACGCCCGCACATCCGTTCCCGGGCTGTACGCCGCGGGCGATCTGGCGTGCGTACCGCACAACTACATGATCGGCGCGTTCGTGTTCGGCGAGCTGGCCGGGGCGGATGCGGTGCGGCACGCGCGGGCGCTGTCGCCGGCGGCCGCGGACGGGCTGGACGAGCAGGTCGCCGCGGCGCACGAGCTGATCTACGGCCCCGCGCGCAGGCCCGACGGTCCGCCGCAGCCCCAGGTCGAGTACAAGCTGCGGCGTTTCGTGAACGACTACATCGCGCCGCCCAAGACGGCGCCGAAGCTGACCATCGCGATCGAGACCTTCGAGCGGATGCGCGGCGAGGTCGGCGGATTGGGCGCGCGGACGCCGCACGAGCTGATGCGCTGCGTGGAGGTCTCGTTCATCCGCGACTGCGCGGAGATGGCGGCGAAGGCGTCGCTGGCGCGCACCGAATCCCGCTGGGGGCTCTACCACGACCGCCCCGACCTGCCGGACCGCGACGACGAGCGGTGGGGCCGGCACCTGAACCTGCGGCTGGGCACCAACGGCGAGATGGAGTTCCTCACCCGGCCGGTGTCGCCGTACCTGGTGGCGGTCGACGAGTTCGACCACATTCCGGGATCGTCGGATTCGGTCGAGGTGCTGGGGCCGCTGGCGGTGGCACCGATCGGCGCGATCCCCGCTGCGGCCTCGCGTGCCGCTGCCGCGCCCGCGGTCTCGCCGCGGCTGCGCGAGCTGCTCGTGCTGGACGGCGCCTCCGTGGCGGAACTCTCTCCGTTCCTGTCCGATCCGGACACGACGGTGCGGCGCAGCGCCGTGACCTTCCTCGTCGAGGGCGCGCCCGAGGGCTTCCTCGCTCCCCTCGTCGGCGCGCTCGGCGACGGGGACGCCGCGGTCCGGCGTACGGCCGCCGCGGGGCTGATCGAGCTGGTGGAGGTGCTACCGTCGGCGGACGGACTGGCCGGCTACCTCGCCTCGGACGACGCCGTGGTGCGCGCCGCCGTCGGGAACCTGCTGCGTTCGCTCAAGGCCGGGACGCCGGAGCAGTTCGCCGCGCTGAGTACCGACCCCGATCACCGGGTGCGGGTCGTGGGCGTGAGCGGGCTGGTCTCCCATGACGATTGGGCCGCGCTCGTTTCCGCGACCACCGACGGCAACCGGGAGGTCCGGATCGCCGCCGCGGCCGGGCTGGCCACCGTCGGGCGGGGAGGCGTCGACGCCGTGCGCGCGGTGGCCACCGACCACGACCCGCTCGTCCGGGCCGCGGCCTTCGAGGCCCTGGGCGTGCTCGGCGATGCCACTGACCTCGACCTGCTCGCCGCCGGCCTGAAGGACCGCGCGTGGCAGGTGCGGCAAGGGGCCGCGCGGGGCGCCGTCGCCCTCGGGCCCGACGGTGCCGTCGCCGCACTCGAAACCGCCCTCGCCGAACCACATCTCGACGTGCGCAAGGCGGCCGTCGTGACGCTCCGGACCTGGCCGACGGTGCCATCCGTCGCCGTCGCGCTCACCGCAGCGCTGGACGACACCGACGCCGACGTCCGCGCCCACGCGCGGCTGGCGCTCGCCGCGGGGTGACGTACGCGGCTGGGCTCAGGCGTGGAACTCGCCGGGCCGAGGCTGGATCCAACCCGGCGTTTCGTACCCCTGCTCCCAGGGGAATCGGCCCACCATGTCGTCGTAGGTCAATTGGTAGGCCTGCACCGATTCGCCCGGCAGGACCCGGTAGTACTGATTCGCGGACAACACGACGTGCTCCGGGTTGGGCAGAGTTTCCACGGTCACACGGTGGTACCAGCGCTCGAACGCGATCAGCTCCCCCGTCATCAACGCCGGACTGGTGCGGACCCGCGATGCGACCTCGTTGAGCACACCCGCTGCGGTCGACTGCGAGGCCCCGAAGATCACCAGTTCCGGGTGGCTGAGCTGATGGAGCCCGATCGTGTACGCGAACGGGGCGGAGCGCGCCTGCTCGTCACCGAAGACGTACTGGATCATCACGCCGTACTCGTCGATGATCTCGCGTATGCGTCGGATCTCGTCGGCGCGCCATTGCGCCAATTGCTGTGGTGTCAGATCGTCATGAGCCATGATTCCTTCTCTCCCCCGAGTGAATGAGCTCACGCTGGAACAGCCACCTGACAAGGGTTCGCGGTCGCATCCGTAGCACCCGAAAATTGCTTCGCACAAGCGGGTTGCGGAAGGGTACAACGGCTCCATGAGTACGAGGAAACTGGTCACTGTGCGGGCCGTCGACGCGATCGAGGAGATCGCCGGCGCTGACGCCATCGAGGTCGCCGTCTTCGGCGGGTGGAGGTCCGTGGTGCGCAAGGGCCAGTACCGGCCCGGCGACCGCGCCGTCTACGTCGAGGTCGACGCTGCGCTCCCGCTGGACGACGCGCGCTTCGGATTCCTCGAGCCACGGGGCAGCCGCACGATCGGCGGCGCGCGGTTCCACGTCCTGCGGACGATGAAGCTCCGGGGCGTGATCTCGCAGGGCCTGGTCCTTCCCCTTGCCGAATTCCCGGAGGCCGACGGTGCCGCCGACCTCGCCGCGACGCTGGGCGTGGTGAAATACGAAGCGCCACTTCCGGCGGAGCTCAGTGGTACCGCGGTCGGCCCGTACCCGTCCGTGCTCGCCCGCAAGACCGATGCTGAGCGGGTGCAGAACCTGGCCGCCGTGTACCCGGCCCTCGATCCGGACGACTGGTACGCGACCGAGAAGGTCGACGGCACGTCGACCACGTTCATCACCACCCCGAGCGGACTACGGGTATGCGGCCGGAACTACGAATGGGTGCCGTCACCGGAGCTCGTGTCGATGCGATACGCAGCGGCACAGGGGCTCACGGAAGCGGTGCCGCCCGGCCTCGTCGTGCAGGGCGAACTGTACGGTCCCGCCATACAGGCGAATCCGCTCGACCTTGACGCGGTGGGGTTCGTGGCGTTCGCGGTGTGGCGCGAGGGCGCACAGCTCCCGCGCTCGGAATGGCCGCGGTGGGCCATCGACCGCGCCGCACCGGTCTATGAAGGCCTATGCCTGCCGGACTCCGTGAACGAGGCGATCGCTCAGGCCGACGAGGTCGAATCGCTCGTCGCTCCCGGGCGCCGGGCGGAGGGCATCGTCTGGCACCGGACCGACGCGCGGCCGATGCCGGAGCTGGACGGGCGGCCGTGCTTCAAAGTGATCTCGAACCGGTGGTTGCTCCGGCAGGCGTCGGGGCGTCGACGGCGTCCTAGACGGTGAAGCCCAGGGCGCGCAGCTGCTCGCGTCCGTCGTCGGTGATCTTGTCCGGGCCCCACGGCGGGAGCCAGACCCAGTTGATCTTCGCATCGGTGGCGAGCCCGGAGGTGACGAGCGCCGCGCGGGTCTGGTCCTCGATGACGTCCTGCAGCGGGCACGCCGCCGAGGTGAGGGTCATGTCGATGAGGACCGCGGCATCGTCGTCGACCTTGAGGTCGTACACGAGGCCCAGGTCGACGACGTTGATCCCCAGCTCGGGGTCGACCACGTCGCGCATGGCCTCCTCGACGTCGAACAGGGTGGGCAGGTTCAGCGGATTGTCGCCGGCCTGCGCCGGGTCGGCCGCGGTGGCCTCAGCCGCAGTGGCCTCGGCAGCATTGTCGCTCATGCCGTCTTCTCCTCCGAGTCGATGATCTGGGACAGGGCGTCCTTGAACGCCATCCAGCCGAGCAGCGCGCACTTCACGCGCGCCGGGTACTTCGAGACGCCGACGAAGGCGATGCCGTCGCCGATGAGGTCCTCGTCGCCCTCGAGCTGACCGCGGGACTGCAGCATCTCGGTGTACGACTGCAGCATCTTCAGCGCCTCGCCGACGGGGGCGCCGATCACCTGGTCGGTGAGGACCGAGGTGGACGCCTGCGAGATGGAGCAGCCCTGCCCGTCGTACGAGACGTCGAGCACGGTCTCGTGATCGTCGGACAGGTGCACCCGCAGGGTCACCTCGTCGCCGCAGGTGGGGTTGACGTGGTGGACCTCGGCCTCGAAGGGCGCGCGCAGCCCGCGGCCGTGCGGGTGCTTGTAGTGGTCCAGGATCACGTCCTGGTACATCTGCTCCATGCGCATCAGATCACCCCGAAGAACTTCTGCGCCTTGACGATCGCGTCGCCCAGCACGTCCACCTCGGCGGCGGTGTTGTAGACGCCGAAGGACGCGCGCGCCGTCGCGGCCACGCCGAACCGGCGGTGCAGTGGCCACGCGCAGTGGTGGCCGACGCGGATGGCGACGCCCTCGTCGTCGAGCACCTGCCCGAGGTCGTGGGCGTGGATCCCGTCGACCACGAACGAGACCGCGCTGCCGCGGTCCCGGTTCTCGGTGGGCCCGATGATCCGGAGCCCCTCGATGGCGCCGAGCCGGTCGAGCGCGGCGCTCACCAGCGCGTGCTCATGCGCGGCGACCGCGTCCATGCCCAGCGCGGTCAGGTACTTCACCGCGGCGCCGAGACCCACGACCTGCGAGGTCATCGGGACGCCCGCCTCGAACCGCTGCGGCGGCGCGGCGTACGTCGAGCCCTCCATCGTGACGGTCTCGATCATCGAGCCGCCGGTGATGAACGGCGGCAGCTGCGCCAGGAGCTCACGCTTGCCGTAGAGCACGCCGACGCCGGACGGGCCGTACATCTTGTGGCCCGAGAAGGCCGCGAAGTCCACGTCGAGGTCCGCGAAGTCGACGGGGCTGTGCGGCACCGACTGGCACGCGTCGAGCACCACGAGGGCGCCGACGGCGCGGGCCCGCGCCACCAGCTCCGGCACCGGCGCGATCGCGCCGGTCACGTTGGAGGCATGCGTGAACGCGACGATCTTCACCGAGTCGTCGAGCTCCAGCGAGTCGAGGTCGATGCGGCCGGAATCGGTGACGCCGTACCACTTGAGCGTGGCACCGGTGCGGCGGCACAGCTCCTGCCAGGGCACGAGGTTCGCGTGGTGTTCCAGCTCGGTGATGACGACGGTGTCGCCCTCGCGCAGGCGATGCCCGCCCAGCACGGCCGCCGAGCGGTCGTCGCCGAGGGTGTACGCCACCAAGTTCAGCGACTCGGTCGCGTTCTTGGTGAACACCAGCTCATCCGGCGAGACCCGCACGAACTCCGCGATCGCGGCGCGCGCGTCCTCGTAGGCGTCGGTGGCCTCCTCGGCCAGCTGGTGCGCGCCGCGGTGCACGGCGGCGTTGTGCGTGGTGAGGAACTCCCACTCCGCGTCGAGTACCGGGCGCGGACGCTGCGAGGTTGCGCCCGAATCCAGGTAGACGAGTGGCTTCTCGTCGCGGACCGTGCGGGACAGGATCGGGAAGTCGGCGCGGATCGCGTCGATGTCCAGGGCGGACTTCACCGAGGCGGTCATGCTCCGACGGCCTCGGTGAACTTCACGTAGCCGTTCTCCTCCAGCTCGTCGGCCAGCTCGGAGCCGCCCGACTCCACGATCCGGCCGTTCACGAAGACGTGCACGAACTCGGGGTGGATGTACCGCAGGATGCGGGTGTAGTGCGTGATGAGCAGGACGCCGCCGTGCTCGCGCTCGGCGTAGCGGTTCACGCCCTCGGAGACGACGCGCAGGGCGTCGACGTCGAGGCCGGAATCGGTCTCGTCGAGGATGGCGAACTTCGGCTTGAGCAGACCCAGCTGCAGGATCTCGTGGCGCTTCTTCTCTCCGCCGGAGAAGCCCTCGTTGACCGAGCGCTCGCCGAACTGCGGGTCGATGGACAGCTCGCCCATCGCCTCCTTGACCTCCTTGACCCAGTGCCGCAGCTTGGGGGCCTCGCCGCGCACCGCGGTCGCGGCCGAGCGCAGGAAGTTCGACATGGAGACGCCGGGGACCTCGACGGGGTACTGCATCGCCAGGAACAGGCCGGCGCGGGCGCGCTCGTCGACAGTCATGGACAGGACGTCCTCGCCGTCGAGGGTGATGGAGCCCTGGGTCACCTCGTACTTCGGGTGACCGGCGATGGCATAGCTCAGCGTGGACTTGCCGGAACCGTTGGGGCCCATGATCGCGTGGGTCTCGCCGGACTTGATCGTCAGGTCGACGCCCTTGAGGATCTGGATCGGCTCGGCGTTCTCGTCCGCCTGCACGACGTTGACGTGCAGATCACGGATTTCCAGAGTAGACAACGTGTTTCCTTCTTCGAGTATCAGACGCCGGCGGTGGCGAGTTCGTGTTCGATGGCCGCGGCGAGCCGCTCGCGCAGCTCGGGGACGGAGATCCGGTCGATCAGCTCCTGGAAGAAGCCGCGCACGACCAGGCGGCGGGCCTCGTCCTCGGGGATGCCCCGCGAGCGCAGGTAGAACAGCTGCTCGTCGTCGAACCGGCCGGTGGCGCTGGCGTGGCCGGCGCCCTCGATCTCGCCGGTCTCGATCTCCAGGTTCGGCACCGAATCCGCGCGGGCACCGTCGGTGAGGACCAGGTTGCGGTTGAGCTCGAAGGTGTCAGTGCCCTCGGCCTCGGCGCGAATCAGCACGTCACCCACCCAGACGGTGTGCGCATCGGGCAGCTTCGAGGACGGATCGCCCTGCAGCGCGCCCTTGTAGATCACGTTCGACTTGCAGTGCGGCACCGCGTGATCGACCAGCAGGCGCTGCTCGAGGTGCTGGCCGTCGTCGGCGAAGTACAGACCGAACAGCTCGGCGTTGCCACCGGGGGCGTCGAACTGCACGCGCGGGGTCATGCGGACCAGCTCGCCGCCCAGCTGCACCGCGAAATGCCGGACATGGGCATCGCGACCCACGCGCACGTGGTGCTGGGTGACCCACACGGCGTCGTCGGCGAAGTCCTGCGCGTCGATGATCTGCAGCGAGGCACCGTCGCCCAGGATGACCTCGACGTTCTCGGCGACCGTGCCAGACCCGGTGTGGTCGAGCACGACCACGGCGCGGGCGTGCCGCTCCAGGCGCACCTGGATGTGCGTGAACGCCGTCTTCCCCTCGCCGGGGCCGGCGATGCGGACGAAGACCGGCTCCGCGACCTCCGCCTCCTTGGCGACGGTGAGCACGAAGGCCTCGGTCATGGACGTGAAGGCCTGCGCCGCGACGCGGTCGAAGGGCGTGCCGCCCTCGCCGAGCCGCTCGTCGCCCTTGGCGACGGTCTCGAAGCGCACGCCGTCGGGCGTCGCGTCGACGGTGGCGGTCACGGCACCGTCGGCCTGCGCGGACCCGTCGTGCAGGCCCCGGAGGCGGCGCAGCGGCGTGAACCGCCACGCCTCGTCGCGGCGGCTGGGGACCTCGAAGGCGGCCGCGTCGAAGGACGTGAACAGCTCGCCCTTGTTGGCGACGGGGTGGGCCTCGACGGCCTCGTTGAGAGTGTTGCTCACTTAGCCCACGGACCCTTCCATCTGCAGCTCGATCAGGCGGTTCAGCTCGAGCGCGTACTCCATCGGCAGCTCCTTGGCGATGGGCTCGACGAAGCCGCGCACCACCATGGCCATGGCCTCGTCCTCGGTGAGGCCGCGGCTCATCAGGTAGAAGAGCTGGTCGTCGGAGACCTTCGAGACGGTGGCCTCGTGGCCCATCGTCACGTCGTCCTCGCGGATGTCGACGTACGGGTACGTGTCGGACCGGGAGATCGTGTCGACCAGCAGCGCGTCGCACTTCACGGTGGACTTGCTGCCGTGCGCGCCCTTGTTGATCTGGATCAGGCCGCGGTAGCTCGCCCGGCCGCCGCCGCGGGCGACCGACTTGCTGACGATGTTGCTCGAGGTGTTCGGCGCGAAGTGCACCATCTTCGAGCCCGTGTCCTGGTGCTGGCCCTCGCCGGCGAAGGCCACCGAGAGCACCTCGCCCTTGGCGTGCTCGCCCATCATCCACACCGCCGGGTACTTCATGGTGACCTTGGAGCCGATGTTGCCGTCGATCCACTCCATGGTGGCGCCGGCCTCGGCCTTGGCCCGCTTGGTGACCAGGTTGTAGACGTTGTTCGACCAGTTCTGGATGGTCGTGTAGCGGCAGCGACCGCCCTTCTTCACGACGATCTCGACCACCGCGGAGTGCAGCGAGTCCGACTTGTAGATCGGCGCGGTGCAGCCCTCGACGTAGTGCACGTAGGCGTCCTCGTCGACGATGATCAGCGTGCGCTCGAACTGGCCCATGTTCTCGGTGTTGATCCGGAAGTAGGCCTGCAGCGGGATGTCCACGTGGACGCCCTTGGGCACGTAGATGAACGAGCCGCCCGACCACACGGCGGTGTTCAGCGCGGAGAACTTGTTGTCGCCCGCGGGGATCACCGAGCCGAAGTACTCCTCGAAGAGCTCCGGGTGCTCACGTAGCCCGGTGTCGGTGTCCAGGAAGATGACGCCCTTCTCCTCGAGGTCCTCGCGGATCGAGTGGTAGACGACCTCGGACTCGTACTGGGCGGCGACGCCGGCGACGAGGCGCTGCTTCTCCGCCTCCGGGATGCCGAGCTTGTCGTACGTGTTCTTGATGTCCTCGGGCAGGTCCTCCCAGGACTCCGCCTGCTTCTCCGAGGAGCGCACGAAGTACTTGATGTTGTCGAAGTCGATGCCGTCGAGGTCGCTGCCCCAGGAGGGCATCGGCTTCTTCTCGAAGATGCTCAGCGCCTTGAGGCGCTGGTTCAGCATCCACTCGGACTCGTTCTTCTTCGCGGAGATGTCGGCGACGACGGCCTCGGAGAGGCCGCGCTGCGCCGAGGCGCCGGCGGCGTCGGAATCGTGCCACCCGTAGCCGTAGGTGCCCAGGGACGCGATCGTCTCCTCCTGGGACAGCGGGCCGTTCTCGACCGTTGTCATCGAAGCTCCTTAGCGGGTTGCTCGCGGACCACGCGCTCGAGGGGCACGTGGGTGGTGCATGCGCGGTCACCGTTGGCGATGGTGGCCAGACGCTGTACATGAGTTCCCAACGCCTGTTCGATCGCCGAAATTTCGGCCTCGCACAGTTCGGGGAACTCGGCTGCGACCTCCGACACCGGGCAGTGGTGTTGGCAGATCTGGACGCCGTTGCCCACTTCTCGGGCATCGGCGGAGAATCCGGCGTCCGAGAGCGACGCCGCGATCCTACGGGCACCGTCCACCGGGTCAGAAGCCCCGGGGCCGACGGTGGCTGTGCCCACGGCCTGCTCGGCCCGGCGCCGCGCGAAGGTGCGCACCGCCTCCTCGCCGCCGACCTCGCGCAGGGCGCGAAGCGCGTCGACCGCCAGGGCGTCGTAGCCCTGGCCCAGGCGCCGCCGCCCGGAGGGCGTGAGCAGGAACTCCTTCGCAGGACGTCCCCGCCCCCGGCCACCCAGGCCCGACGGTGGCGCGACCGTCACGTCGCCCGCCTCGAGCAGATTGTCGAGATGGCGGCGCACGGCGGTGGTCGTGATCCCCAGGGCCTCGCCGATATCGGCCGCAGTGGCCTGGCCCCGGTTCATGAGCAGCCCGACCACGGCGTCGCGGGTGTCCCCGTCACGCTGTGCCGTCGAGGCATGAGCCTCGTGCTGCTCGCTTTTCACAACACGATTGTTTCCTAATTCGCCCGGCACTTCCAGCAAGGTCAGGCTAAGCTTCGGCCCTGCGCACCGAGCGACCATCGATGCGCAACTGCCGCCCGAGATGCTTCGTGGTGCGCAGGACCAGCGATCTGTCGACGATCATCACCTCCGCGTCCGACCGCTCGATGACCGCCTCGACGCGCTGCACGTCGTCCAGCCCCGCGAGCCACATCGCCAGCACGATGTTGCACGTGCCGATCGAGGTCGCGAGCAGCCGCACGTCGCGCAGCGTCGACAGTCTGCGCAGCACCCGGTCCGTCGACCGCGCCGGTACGCGCAGGAAGAACCAGGCGTAGACCGGTCGTTCCGAGAACCTGCGGGCCACCTCGGTACGCACCACGACGCCGTCTGTCGCGAGCACCGTGTTCAGCGCCGCCCGCGCCCGGTCGACGCCGATGTCGCGGCGTTCCGCGAGCTCCGCGGCGCGGATCCGGCCGTCCGCCGCCAACTCGGCCAACACCCCGTCGAACTCCGGTACCGAGAGCGAGGTGCGCTGCCGCCCCGCCGACCGCGGGATCGCCTCGAGCGCGGCCAGTTCGTCCTGGCCGAGGATGCGCAGGCGCCACGTGCGGGCGTCCGACGCGATAGTCGTGAACACATGGGTGCGCGAGCTGACCACGCCCGCGACCCGCCCCACCCGGTCCAGGAGGTACTCACCGAGCCGGTCGTCCCCCTCGACAGCGACCGTGATCACCAGGTCCCGGCCGCCCGCCGTCACGTCGATCGTGATGGCCTCGACGTCCTGCGCGAGGTCGGCCGCCACCTCGAGCGTGCGTCCGGGCGCGCAGGACAGTTCGACCAGGGCGACGACGGTGCGCCGTGCGAACCTGTAGGCCGTGACCCACGCGTAGCCGCCGTCGCGCAGCCGCGCCCAGCGCCGGGCCGCGGTCACCGGGTCGCACCCCAGTGCCGCACCGATCCGCGACCACGGCGCCCGCGGCACCACCTGCAGCGCGTGGACCAGACGCAGGTCGTCCGCGCTCAGCGCCGCACCGTCGGGTGTGTCCCCCGTCACTTCGTCGGCGGGAATCGGACGTACCGATCCGGATCCTGCGTTCATCGACCAATCATCGCTGTTTTCCTGCGATCGGTACCGGATATCAACCGGAACCCGGAACATCGTCTGGCATCCAGCTCGCCCGACGAAAAGACCGACGCATGGCACCCAGCACCACCGCGACCGACACCGTCGCCTCCCGATTCACCCCGCGCGACCTGTGGCTCCCCGCCCTCGCGGCATTGGTCATCACGGCGGTCTTCCAGTTCATCGGACCGTGGACCATCAGCCTCGGATTCGCGAAGATGACCGTCTACCCGATGGTGTGGGGCCTGATCGCGGGCGCGATCGTCTCCGCGCAGCGGCTCGTCCCCTTCACTCCGCGGATGTGGAAGGTGGCCGACCGGCTCATGGCGACCGCCGTCGCCATGCTGGTCGCCCTGTTGGGCTTCACCATCGGACCGAACCTGCCGACGCTGACCAAGGCCGGGCCGGCGCTGCTGTTGCAGGAGGCCGGCCACCTCTTCGGCACCATCGCCCTCGCTCTGCCGATCGCCGTGCTGCTGCGGATGGGCCGCGCGACCGTCGGCGCCACCTTCGCCATCGACCGCGAGGCCAGCTTCGCGATCGTCGGCGGCAAGTACGGCACCGACTCCGAGGAGTACCGGGGCGTGATGTCGATGTACGTCTTCGGCACCATGTTCGGCGCCATCGTCGTCGCGCTGGCGGCATCCACCGTGACCTCGCTGAACATCTTCGACCCGCAGGCCCTCGCGATGGGCGTCGGCGTGGGTTCCACCTCGATGATGGCGGCGGGTCTGGCCGCGATCACCTCCGCGCACCCGGAGTTGGCCGACCAGGTCAAGGCGCTCGCCACCACGTCGAACATGATCACCATGATCCTGGGCACCTACGTCGGCGTCTGGATCGCGCTGCCGCTCGCCGACAAGGTGTACCGCTTCCTGACCCGCAAGCGTCCCGAACACGCCGCGAAGGTGACCGCCGAGGTGGCCGCGGCCCGCGAGGCCGGCGCCCCCATCCAGGCCGAATCCACCGACGTCGCGGTGAACGTCCCGCTCAAGGTCGCGATGCCGATCGTTCTGGTGCTCGGCGTCATCACCGCCACTATCGCCGCGAAGCGGTTCGATCCGCAGATCCTCGTCGGCTACGCCCTGGTAGCCGTGGTGACGCTGGCGGCGATCGGCCTCGCCCGAGCCGTGCGGGACAGGATTCCGATGATCATCTGGGCCAGCGCCATCGGCACCGCCCTCTCGAGTCCGTGGTCCCCCGTGCAGGCGTCGATCGTCAAGGCCGGCGCGTCGATCAACTTCCTCTCGCTCTGCTGCGTGGTGCTGACGTGCGGCGGCCTGGCTATGGCCCAGAATCTGCCGGCCCTGCGCCGCATCGGCTGGCGGATCGTGCCCGTCGGCATCGTCGCCATCATCGCCTCGTTCCTCCTCGCCACCGTGATCGCCGAGTTCGCGCTCGGCCTGTGGCACTGACCCGCACGTCCTGACATCCCCCGACATCGAACGGACCCGACCATGACCCTCACCATCGACCTGCCCGCCGCCGCCGCGGCCACCGTCGCCGCCGAGGCGCGGACGCTGCTCGACCTCTCCCACGACCTGCACGATCACCCCGAGCTCTCGTTCGAGGAGGTCCGCTCCGCCGGGCTGCTCGCGGACCTGTTCGAAGCGCGCGGCTTCGCGGTCGAGCGCGGCGCCCACGGGGTGGGCACCGCGTTCACCGCCACCCTCGGCACCGGTGAGGTGCACGCCGTCCTGTGCGCCGAGTACGACGCGCTCCCCGGCCTCGGCCACGCCTGCGGACACAATGTCATCGCCGGCATCACCACCGGCGCCGCACTGGCCCTGGCGCCGCTGGTCGACGAACTGGGCATCACGCTCACCGTGCTGGGCACGCCGGCCGAGGAGCACGGCGGCGGCAAGGTCGAGCTGTTGCGCGCCGGGGCGTTCGAGACCGCGACCCTGTCCGCGATGGTGCACCCGATCAACGGCGACGGGGTCACCGAGGTCGCGGCCGCCGACGCGACGATGCAGTGCGTCGATCGCTTCGACGTCCTCTTCCAGGGCCGGTCCGCGCACGCCGCGGCCGCCCCCGACCACGCCATCAACGCCGAATCGGCCGCCGTCCTGGCGCAGACCGCCATCGGGTTGTTGCGCCAGCACGTGCCCGACGGCGTCCGCCTGTCGGTGGTGTCCAACTCCGCGGGCCGGGTCACCAACATCGTCCCGGCGCAGGCGCGCCTGTCGGCGGAGGTCCGCTCGGCCGATCTCGACCAGATGCTCGACATCAAGCGCCGTGTCCTGGCCTGCTTCGAGGGCGCCGCGATCGCCACCGGCTGCGAGTGGGAGCACCACCGGGCCGAGCCACGCTACCTGTCGATCACGCCGGAGGTCCGGCTCGCCGAGGCGTGGAACGCCGCCGTGACCGCGAGCGGGCGCACCGTCGTCGCAGGTCCCACCGGCGGCGGGGGCGGCTCGACCGACATGGGCAACGTGAGCCGTGTGGTTCCCAGCATCCACCCGATGCTGAGCATCGCCGAGGCCGCCGGGCCGCCCCACACCATCGAGTTCGCCGCCGCCGCGCGGACCGCCCAGGCAGACGCGACGGTGCTCGACGGGGCCACCATCCTGGCCCGCACGATCATCGACGTCGCCACCGATCCCGAGGCCCGCACCGTCCTGCTGCGCCGGCAGGCGGAGCGCCCCGAGGGCGCGACGATGATCGACCAGAACGTCGACTGAGCGGACGGACGCCCCCGGGACGGGGAAGCCACCGTCTACTCTTGCGGACGTGCGCGCTACCCCGACCCTTCCCGCCCCCGTGCGCACGTTCGCCGATTTCCTCGGGCTGACCAAGCCCGACGGGGCACCGTCGGACCGGGGACCGCAGGGTGCGGGCGGCGCGGTGAACCGACTGCACACCGACGAGCGGCAGTACCCCGACCTCAACGCCGAGGAGAAGCGGACGGTCCGCACGATCGCGACCTTCGGTGGGGTCGGCGCGGTGCTCATCGCGTTCGGCGCGCTCGGGGTGGGGTCGTTCCCCGTGGTGCAGAACCCGATCGCGGGGCGCCGGCTCATCGGTCTGATGTTCCGAATGCAGTCCACAGCGCTGACGGTGACGATGGTCGGCACGGCGATGCTGATGATCGCGTGGGTCCTGCTGCGCCGGTACACGATCGGCTACCTCAACCCGAACGCGCACACCGTGCCCGCGCAGCCGCGCCGGCTCACGCGGCGCGGCTTCGACCGGATCCTCGCGCTGTGGGTCCTGCCGTTCCTGTTCGCTCCGCCGATGTTCAGCAAGGACGTCTACTCCTACCTCGCGCAATCGGAGATCACGGCGCGCGGCCTCGACCCGTACGCCATCGGTCCCGCCAAGGCACTCGGGATCGACCACGTGTTCACCCGCTCGGTGCCCAACATCTGGCGGGACACCCCGGCCCCGTACGGCCCGCTGTTCCTCTACCTCGGCCGCGGTATCACGGCCCTGACCGGGGAGAACGTGGTCGCCGGCGTGATCGCGCACCGACTGCTGGCGCTCGCCGGCGTCGCGATGATCGTGTGGGCGCTCCCCCGGCTCGCCCGGCGCTGCGGCGTCAACGAGGTGGCCGCCCTGTGGCTCGGCGCCGCGAATCCGCTGGTCATCTTCCATCTCATCGCGGGCATCCACAACGAGAGCCTCATGCTCGGGATGATGCTCGTAGGCATGGAGTGGTCGCTGCGGGCGATCTCCTCGGGTCGGCGGTTCCTGGACGGCTCGATGCCCACCCGGACCGCGTGGCTGCTCACCGCCGGCGCCGCGATGATCGCCGCGTCGAGCCTGATCAAGATCACCTCCGTGCTCGCGCTCGGCTTCATCGGCATGGCCCTCGCTCGGCGCCTGGGCGGCACGTTCCCGGACATCGGCGGGCGGTTGCGCGACTGGCGCACCGCGATCCGGGAGTTCCGGCCGGATCTGGGCCGAACGCTGATCGCCATCGCCCTGGCCGCCGGCTTCCTCGCGATCGTGCTGGTGATCGTGGTCGTCGTCGTCTGCCAGGTGACCGGGCTGGGTTACGGCTGGTTGGACGCGGGGATCCTGGGCGGGGCCAATCGAGTCCGCTCGTGGATGTCGATCCCGACGGTGCTCGGCATGGCGACCGGGCTGATCGGCGTGCTGCTGGGCCTCGGCGATCACACCACCGCGATCCTCGCCATCACGCGTCCGATCGCCGCCGCGCTGGCCGCGGTGATCGTGCTCCGCATGCTCCTCGCGACCCTGTCCGGCCGGATCCACGCGGTCGGCGCCCTCGGCATCTCGATGGCCGCGCTCGTGCTGCTCTTCCCCGTGGTCCAACCCTGGTACCTGCTGTGGGCCATCGTCCCGCTGGCCGCGTGGGCCACCGCGCCCGGCTTCCGCCTGGCCGCGGTCATCGTCTCGAGCGTGGTGTCGGTGATGCTCATGCCCAACGGCGGCGAGATCGAGCCCTATGTCATCGCCAAGGCGGGGATGAGCACCGTCGTCATCGTGGCGCTGGCCGTGTACCTGACCTTCGAACTGCCCCGTAGGCGCGAGCGGCGGCTCGCGCTCGGCCGAGTACGCTGATCTCCCGTGCCCGCACTGTCCGCGACCTCCGTCACCAAACGATTCGGCGACGTCGTCGCCGTCGACGGACTCGACCTCACCGTGGAGCACGGCAGCGTCCTGGCCCTGCTCGGGCCCAACGGCGCCGGTAAGACCACCACCGTCGAACTGTGCGAGGGATTCGACTCCCCCGACTCCGGCACCGTCGAGGTCCTCGGGCTCGACCCGGTCGCCGACGCGGCCCGGCTCAAGCCCCGGATCGGCGTCATGCTGCAGGGCGGCGGCGCCTACCCGGGCGCGAAGACCGGCGAGATGCTCCGTCTTGTGGCCGCGTACGCCGCGAACCCCCACGACCCCGACTGGCTGCTCACGACGCTGGGCCTGCAGGACGTGGTGAACGTCAGCTACCGCCGGCTCTCCGGCGGCCAGCAGCAGCGCCTCGCCCTGGCCTGCGCCCTCGTCGGGCGCCCCGAACTGGTCTTCCTCGACGAGCCGACCGCCGGTCTCGACGCGCAGGCCCGCCTCCTCGTCTGGGACCTCATCGCCGCACTGCGCCGCGACGGGGTCACCGTCCTGCTCACCACCCACCTCCTCGACGAGGCCGAGGCGCTCGCGGACCGGGTCGTCATCATCGACCGCGGCCGCGCGGTGGCCGACGGTACGCCGGAGGAACTCACGCGCGCCGGGGCGGAGCACGAACTGCGGGTGAGCGCACCGTCGGGCCTGGACACCGCCGCCCTGGCCGCCCGGCTGGGGACCGGCTTCACGGCGACGGTGGACTCGACCGACGCGCACGGCTCGACCTACGTGGTGCGCGGCGCGGAGGTGACGCCGACCGTCGTCGCGGACGCCGCCGCGTACCTCGCCGCGCAGGGCGCGCTGATCACCGACCTGCGGGTGGGGACCCGGACCCTGCAGGACGTGTTCCTGGACCTGACCGGCCGCGATCTGAGGGGATGACGTGACCCGAACCGAGCCCCGCTTCGCCCGCGGCACCTTCCTGCCCAACCCCGAGGCGGCCCGGCCCGCGGCGATGCTCGCGGCGCAGACCCGGATGGAGCTCACACTCCTGCTCCGCAACGGCGAGCAGCTGCTGCTGACCATGTTCATCCCGATCGCACTGCTCATCGGCTTCACGGTGCTGCCGATCGGCGACGAGGCGACCCGGATCGGCGCCCTGGTCCCGGCGATCATGGCCGTCGCGGTGATGTCGACCGCGTTCACCGGGCAGGCGATCGCCGTCGGCTTCGACCGGCGGTACGGCGCGCTCAAACGGCTCGGCGCGACGCCGCTGCCCCGATGGGGCGTCATCGCGGGGAAGACCCTGGCGGTGGTGCTCGTCGTGATCCTGCAGGCGGTGATCATCGGCGGGATCGGCCTGGCACTCGGCTGGAGGCCGGACCCCCTCGGCCTGCTGCTGTGGGCACCGATCCTCGCGGTGGGCGTGTTCGCGTTCGCCTCGCTCGGTCTGCTGCTCGGCGGCACGCTCAAGGCGGAGCTCGTGCTCGCGCTCGCGAACCTGCTGTGGTTCGTGCTGGGCGCGATCGGCTCGCTCGTCGTGATGCACGCGCACGTCCCCGACGCGGTCGTGTGGATCGCGAGGGTGGCACCGTCGGGCGCGCTGACCGAGGCCCTGACCCGCGCCGCGGACGCCGGCACCGTCGACTGGTTCGGGATGGCCGTGCTCCTGGTGTGGGGTGTGGCGGGCTCCGCGGCGGCCGTGCGCCTGTTCCGCTTCACCGGCTAGCCCACTACAGGTCGTAGTAGCCCGTGGCGGCCCACGTACGATGATCGGCGTGTACCAGCTCTTCCTGCGCCTCGTCGATCGCCTGCCGCTGCCCAGTACGAGGGCACAGCAGCGGTTCGCGCTCGCCGCGCTGCTCTCCCAGGCGCTCATCGCCGTCACCGGCTCGGTGGTGCGCGTGACCGGTTCGGGCCTGGGCTGCCCCACCTGGCCCAAGTGCTTCGACGACTCGCTCGTGCCGATCCCGCAGGACGAGGTCCCGTGGTGGCATCAGGCGATCGAGTTCGGGAACCGGCAGATCGCGGTGTGGATCGTGGTGACCACGTCGGTCGCGATCGTGCTCGCCGTGACCCGCGCCCGGCGCCGCCGCGAGATCCTGGTCTACGCGTGGATCATGCCCCTGTCCACGTTCGCGCAGGGCATCCTCGGCGGCATCACCGTGCTCACCGGCCTGCGCTGGTGGGTGGTCGGCGCCCACATGCTCGTCTCCTGTGCGATGGTCTGGCTCGCCGCCACGCTGTACGCCAAGGTCGCCGAACCCGACGACGGTGCCGAGATCGAGACCGCGCCCGCCGGCGCCCGGCGTCTCGTCGCCGGTTCCGCCGTCGTGATGGCGCTCGTGCTCACGGCCGGCATGATCGTGACCGCCGCGGGCCCGCACGCCGGCGACCGCACCAACCCGAAGGCCATCGACCGCCTCGACGTCTCGATCCCGCTGCTCTCCCTCACGCACGGCCTGCTGGTGGCGCTGTACGTCGGCGTTCTGATCGGGGCGGCGGTGCTCATCGCCCGGGGACCGTCGAGCGAGGCCGTGCGACGCCGGGTGAAGATCGTGTTCGTCGTGGTCGCCGCGCAGTCGCTGATCGGCGTGGTCCAGTACTTCACGGGCGTCCCCGCGCTGCTGGTCGTGCTGCACGTCGCCGGCGCGATGTCGGTGATCGCCGAGACCGCGATCCTCTATCGGCTGATGTCAGCGCGGGTGCTGCGCGGCTCCGACGTCGCGCCGGATAAGCTGGCGGCATGAGTGACCAGGCACCCGGCAACGTCGTCTCCCGGCTGAAGGGCTTCGCCGCCCAGCACGACGGTGCCACCGCCGTGCTGCAGAACATGGGCGAGGAGGGCGTGCGCATCACCCTCGTCGGTGGAGACGGGATCATGGGCGACCAGATCGTCGCGAACCCGGCGCAGGCGAAGGACGCGGCGGAGAAGGCCGGCCTCGACACCTCCGAGTGGGACCGCGCGCTGGTGAGCAAGGCCACCACCGAACCCGGCCACCACGAGCGGATGGCCGGATACCGGGCGCACAGCCGCTAGGCCCGGCGCCCGCGCGGGAATAGCCCGCTGTCGTGCCGGTTGCACCTGTCATGCGCGCGATCACTGTGACCGAACACGGCGGCCCGGATGTCCTGACCTACGGCGAATCCCCCGATCCGGTGCCCGGCCCCGGCCAGGTCCTGGTGCGGACCTCCGCGATCGGCGTGAACTTCATCGACACCTACTTCCGCGAGGGCATGTATCCCACCGCGCTGCCGTACATCCCGGGCAGTGAGGGCTCCGGCACCGTCGTCGCGCTGGGCGAGGGCGTCACGAACCGAGCGGTGGGCGACGTGGTCGCCTGGTGCGACGGCCCGGGCTCGTACGCGGAGCTGGTGAACGTCCCGGCCGACCGCACCGTCGCAGTGCCCGACGGGGTGCCGCCCGCAGTCGCGGCGTCCGTCCTGCTGCAGGGCATGACCGCGCACTACCTCACGCACGACTCGCACCCGGTCCGGCCGGGCGACACCGTGCTCGTGCACGCGGGCGCGGGCGGCACGGGACTGCTCGTCACCCAGATGGCGACGGCGCTCGGCGCACGGGTGATCTCGACCGTCTCCACCGACGCGAAGGAAGAACTGTCGCGCCAGGCCGGCGCGTGGCAGGTGCTGCGCTACGACGAGGACATCGCGGCCCGCGTCCGCGAGCTCACCGGCGGCGAGGGCGTGGCCGCGGTCTACGACGGGGTCGGCAAGGACACCTTCGAGGCCTCCCTGCTGGCGACGCGACACAAGGGCATCGTCGTGCTGTTCGGCGCGGCGTCCGGCCCGGTCCCCCCGTTCGACCTGCAGCGGCTCAACCCGCTCGGCTCGCTGTTCGTGCAGCGGCCCACGCTGGCCCACCACGTGGCAACGTCCGCGGACTTCGCGCGGCGCAGCAGCGCGGCGCTGGATGGCCTGCGCTACGGGTCACTGCGATTCACCGTCGGCGCGACCTACCCGCTGGCCGACGCCGCGCGGGCCCACATCGACCTGCAGCAGCGCCGCACCACGGGCTCGGTGGCGCTACTTCCCTGACGCCTCGGCGGGCGCGAGCGCGGCACCGTCGGACGGACGGTCCGCGAGCCACCGGCGGTAGCGGCGCAGGGCCCCGCGCACGACGAGCAGGTCGCGCACGAGCGCCGCGGCGGGCCGGATGTCGGGCCGCGTGTCCTTCCCGGCGGCCATCCGGCGCAACTGGTAGCGGACCTGCGCCATCGACGCCATGGACGCGAGGGGCTTGTTCTTCCAGGTCACGGGCCGCAGGGCCGCGACGGCGCCCTGGTCGACCCGCCAGCGGGCGGGCAGGTCCGGCGTGACGGACAGCGCGGTGCCGATCCCGACGACGGCAACGTGCTCGGCCAGCGCGGCCTCGGCGGTCTCTCGGCGGGCGATCCCGCCGGTCACCATGAGCGGGATCGCGCTGGTCGCGGCCAGGTCCGCGGCGAGCTCCAGGAAGTAGGCCTCGCGCGCGGCGGTGCGGGCGTCGCGGGGTCGACCGTCCGCGGCGGGGAGGCCCGACGGTGCGCCGGCCGCCCGGCCCGTCATCGCGGGGCTTTCGTAGCTGCCGCCGGAGACCTCCACGAGGTCGACGCCGAGCGGTGCGAGCATCGCGATCACGGCCCGCGCGTCGTCGGCCTCGAAGCCGCCGCGCTGGAAGTCCGCGGAGTTGAGCTTCACCGCGACGGCGAAGACCGAGGACACCTGGGCGCGGATCGCGCGGACCGTCTCGACGAGCATCCGGGCGCGGTTCTCGAGCGATCCGCCCCACTCGTCGGTGCGGGTGTTGACCAGTGGCGACAGGAACTGCGAGAGCAGGTAGCCGTGCGCGGCGTGCACCTCGACACCGTCGAACCCTGCTTCCTCCGCTCGGCGCGCCGTGGTGGCGAAGCGCGTGATCGTCGCGAGGATCTGGCCGTCGGTCATGGCGGTCGGCGTGCCGAACCGCTTGGACAGCGCGCTGCCGAGGTCGACGGCCTTCTCCGACGGGCCCCAGGTGACGCCGGGCATGTCGACCTGGATCTGACGGCCGGGGTGGCTGATCTGCATCCAGATGCTCGCGCCGTTCTCCTTGGCCGCGGACGCCCACTCGCGGAACGGGCGCAGCGGCGAGCCGGCGTCGAGGACGATCGCGCCGGGTCCGGTGAGCGCCTCGGCGTGGACCATGACATTGCCGGTGAGCAGCAGGCCGGCGCCGCCCGCGCCCCATCGCCGGTACAGCTCGACGGTGCGCCCGTCGGGCGCCTGTTCGGCCCCCGCGATGCCCTCCTCCATCGCGGCCTTGGCGATGCGATTGGGCAGGACGGCGCCGGAGCGGAGGGTGAGTGGGGCGAACAGGTCGGTCATGACGGGCCTTCCGAGGTGTATGTGAACGGTGCTCACATGAAACGGGCGACGCCGACGTTAGACGGATATGTAAGCGGTGTCAACACGATGTTGTAGAGTGGAACTCATGAGCACGACCTATCACCACGGCGACCTGCCCGGCACCCTGGTCAACGCCGCCGTCGAGATCCTCGACGAGGAGGGCGGCGCCAATGACCTGTCGCTGCGCGCCGTCGCCCGCCGCGCGGGCGTGTCGACCGCCGCGCCCTACCGCCACTTCCCCGACCGGGGCGCGCTGATCTCGGCCGTCGCCGCGGTCGGCTACCGGGAGCTCGCGGCCGCGCTGCACGCCGCGTGCCCGGAACCGTCCGGCCCCGAGGACTTGGCCGCCATCGCCATCGCCTACGTCGACTTCGCGCTGGGCCGGACCGGCCTCTTCCGCGCGATGTTCGCCGAGCCCTGCGGCACCGACCCCGATCGGGTCGAGGCCGTCGAGATGATCAAGGCCTACCTCACCGGCCTGATCCGGAAGACCCTGCCGGACGCCGACGGCGAGGACACCGCGACCGCCGTCTGGGCCCTCGTCCACGGCCTGGCGTTCCTGCACCTGGACGGCAAATTCGACGCGACGTCGCCGGACGAGGTGCACCGGCGCGTCCGCGCGACGGTCGACGCCGCGCTGCACATCAACTGACGAGGCTCAACCCCGGCGAGCGGCGAACTCCGCCAGCCCCGGACCGTCGAGCTCGGAGAGGTAGTCGTCCCGCCCGGTCAAGGCCATGACCAGCGCGAGCGTCGTTCCCGCGACCTCGGGCCCGGAACCGACCGTGACGTCACCGTCGACGGCCCGCAACCGCAGGCCGCGCGCCCGGGCCGCCGAGGGCACCATCAAGTCCGACCCGGCGTAGAAGTGCGCGAGCCGGTCCAGCGCCTCCATCGGGTACTCCCGGCGCAACCCCAGCGGCCGGCGGATGTCCTCGCCGTGGACCACGGCCTCCCCCAGCATCGCGACCACGGGGATCGGGGCCTTGGTGCGGCTGGTGCATACGCCGTGGAACCGCCGCAGCGTGTCCGCCGGATCCGTACCCAGTCGCTGGGCGAGCCGCTGCGCGACGTTGACGTCGAAGTCGAAGCGGTTCCGCAGCACCCCCGCGAACCAGACGACCGGGTTGTCGGACGCGCCGGCAGTCATGTGGGCCAGGACCTCCCGGACGGACAGCCCCGCGCACAGCGAGGGCGTCGCCCACTGTTCGTCGGTGAGCGCGCCCAGATCCTCTGCCAGCGCGGCGCGCTCGGCGAAGATCAGCTGCCAGAGATCGCGATCGGCGGCCACGGGTCAGAGTCCGAGCAGGTGCCAGACAGTGCTGTAGTTGAGGATCGAGTCGACCGAGAGCGCGCAGAACAGCACGGCCAGGTAGTTGTTCGACTGCAGGAACACCTTGAGCGGCTTGATCTCCTGGCCGGCCTTCGTCTGCGCGTACAGCTTGTGCACCGCGTAGAGGAACCAGCCGCCGCAGAGGACGGCCGCGATCGCGTACACCAGGCCCGCCGCGGGGATCAGCACGAGCGTGGTGATCACGGTGGCCCACGTGTACCAGACCATCTGGCGCGCGACGACGGTCTCCGGCGCCACGACGGGGAGCATGGGCACGCCCGCGGCCTTGTAGTCCTCGCGGTAGCGCATGGCCAGCGCCCAGGTGTGCGGCGGCGTCCAGAAGAAGATCACGAGGAACAGCACGACCGCGGGCCACGCGATGGTGCCGGTGGCCGCGGACCAGCCCACGAGCGTCGGCATGCAGCCCGCGGCGCCGCCCCACACCACGTTCTGCGAGGTCCGGCGCTTGAGCAGCATCGTGTAGACGAACAGGTAGAACGCGATCGTGACCAGCACCAGCACGGCCGAGAGCACGTTGGCCATCAGGGACAGCCAGGCGAACGACGCCGCGGCCAGCACCAGGCCGAAGATCAGCGCGTGCCGGACCGGCACAGCGTGCCGCGCGAGCGGACGGCGCTCGGTGCGCTTCATCTTCTGGTCGATGTCCGCGTCCGCGACCATGTTCAGCGTGTTCGCCGAGGCCGCACCCAGCCATCCGCCGAACAGGGTCGACAGGATGAGCGGCAGGTTCACGTGCCCGCGGTCGGCCAACAGCATGACGGGGATGGTCGCGACCAGCAGCAGCTCGATGACCTTGGGCTTCGTCAGCGCGATGTAGGCCAGCACGGTCTGTCCCGCACGGCCCGCGAAGGACGACGGTGCCGGCGCGGCCGCCGAGCGAGCGCTGGGGGTGTTGGTCCCGTGCCCGCCCTTGAAAACCATCTTCTGCCGCACTCTCTTCCGACGGGTCCGGGCCGAGCCGGACTCTGACGATTCCGCACTCGGGGCTGACCGACTGCGCGCCGGGAGACATGCGTCTCCCCGCGGGCCTGCGACCGGCGCAGACCCCATCTACTACGAGCCATGGTAGTCCTCCGCCCCCGCAGGTCCGAATCGGGTTCGCCGCCCCCGATTCCGCGGCCCACTACCCGGCAGTTTCCGCAGACCGTGCACCGGCGCCGAGTAGGGTTCACACTTGAGCCCGCATCCCCGTACGACCAGGAGAGTCCTTCCGCCGTGACCAGCACCGCCGAGATCCAAGCACTGACCACGCCGCATCACCCCGCCGACTGGACCGAACTGGACACGCGCGCGGTGGACACCGCCCGGGTGCTCGCGGCCGACGCGGTGCAGAAGGTCGGCAACGGCCACCCCGGCACCGCGATGAGCCTCGCTCCCCTCGCCTACACGCTGTTCCAGAAGGTCATGGTCCACGACCCGTCGGACACCCACTGGATCGGCCGGGACCGGTTCGTGCTGTCCTGCGGCCACTCCAGCCTGACCCTCTACCTGCAGCTGTACCTGGGCGGTTTCGGGCTCGAGCTCGGCGACCTCGAGGCGCTCCGCACCGAGGGCTCGCTGACCCCGGGCCACCCCGAGTACCGACACACCAAGGGCGTCGAGATCACCACCGGTCCCCTGGGCCAGGGCCTGGCCTCCGCCGTGGGCATGGCGATGGCCTCGCGCTACGAGCGCGGACTGTTCGACCCCGAGGCCGCGCAGGGCGAGAGCCCCTTCGACCACTTCATCTACGTCATCGCCTCCGACGGCGACATCGAGGAGGGCGTCACCTCCGAGGCCTCGTCGCTGGCCGGGACGCAGCAGCTCGGCAACCTGATCCTGTTCTACGACGACAACAAGATCTCGATCGAGCACAACACCGACATCGCGCTGTCCGAGGATGTCGCCAAGCGCTACGAGGCCTACGGCTGGCACGTGCAGTACGTCGAGGGCGGCGAGAACGTCACCGCGATCGAGGAGGCCGTCGCTGCCGCCAAGGCGGTCACCGACAAGCCGTCGATCATCATCCTGCGCACGATCATCGGCTTCCCCGCCCCGAACAAGATGAACACGGGCGGCGTGCACGGATCGGCGCTCGGCGCCGACGAGGTCGCCGCGGTCAAGGAGATCCTCGGCTTCGACCCGGCGAAGAGCTTCGACGTGGCCCCCGAGGTCATCGCCCACTCCCGCGAGCTCGTCAAGCGGGGCCAGGCCGAGCACGAGGCGTGGAACGTGCGCTTCGACGCCTGGGCCGCCGCCAACCCCGAGCGCAAGGCACTGCTCGACCGGCTCGAGGCCGGCACGCTGCCCGAGGGCTGGGACGCCGAGCTGCCGACCTGGTCGGTCGAGGACAAGGGCATCGCGACGCGCGCCGCGTCCGGCGCTTTCCTCGCCGCAGCCGGGCAGACCCTGCCGGAGCTGTGGGGCGGCTCCGCCGACCTGGCCGGCTCGAACAACACCACGATCAAGGGCGCCGACTCCTTCGGTCCCCGCTCGATCTCCACCGAGGACTGGAACGCGCAGCCCTACGGCCGCACCCTGCACTTCGGCATCCGCGAGCACGCGATGGGCTCGATCCTCAACGGCATCGTGCTGCACGGGAAGACCCGCCCCTACGGCGGCACCTTCCTGCAGTTCGCGGACTACATGCGCCCGGCGGTCCGGCTCGCGGCGCTTATGGACATCGATCCGATCTACGTGTGGACGCACGACTCGATCGGCCTCGGCGAGGACGGCCCCACGCACCAGCCCGTCGAGCACCTGGCCGCGCTGCGCGCGATCCCGGGCGTCAACGTGGTCCGCCCGGCCGACGCCAACGAGACCGTCGCGGCGTGGAAGGCCACGCTGGAGCGGCGCAACGGCGACGGACCCACCGGCCTGATCCTCACCCGGCAGGGCGTGCCGATCCTGGCGGGCACCTCCGCGGAGGGCGTCGCGCGCGGCGGGTACGTCCTGCAGGAGGCCGACGGTGCCTCCCCCGACGTCATCCTGATCGGCACGGGCTCCGAGGTGCAGCTGGCGGTCGAGGCGGCCGCGCTGCTGGCGGCCAA
Organism: Tsukamurella sp. NPDC003166; assembly: GCF_040611135.1. Taxonomy (NCBI): domain Bacteria; kingdom Bacillati; phylum Actinomycetota; class Actinomycetes; order Mycobacteriales; family Tsukamurellaceae; genus Tsukamurella; species Tsukamurella sp. NPDC003166. The sequence goes on along the minus strand of NZ_JBEXNL010000008.1, from coordinate 14,878 downwards.
GGGGATCAACGCCCGCGTGGTGTCGATGCCGTCGATCGAGTGGTTCCACGCCCAGGACCGCGAGTACCAGGACAGCGTCCTGCCGCCCGCGGTCAAGGCGCGCGTCTCGGTGGAGGCCGGCATCGCGATGCCGTGGTGGCCCATCGTCGGCGGCTTCGGCGAGATCGTCTCGCTCGAGCACTTCGGCGAGTCCGCCTCCGACAAGGTCCTGTTCGCGAAGTACGGATTCACCGGCGAGACCGTGGCCCAGAAGGCCGAGCAGTCCATCGCCAACACGAAGGGATAACCACACCATGGCTCAGAACCCCAACCTGGCCGCGCTGTACGAGGCGGGCGTCTCCGTCTGGCTCGACGACCTCTCGCGCAGCCTCATCCAGTCCGGCGACCTCAAGGCGCTCACCGAGACCGACTCGGTCACCGGTGTCACCACGAACCCGGCGATCTTCCAGGCCGCGCTGTCGAAGGGCAGCGCCGAGTACGCGGCCCAGGTCGCCGAGCTCGCGGCCCGCAACGCCGATGTCGACGAGACCATCCGCACCGTCACCACCGACGACGTGCGCGCGGCGTGCGATGTGCTCGCCCCCGTCTTCGAGACGACGGGCGGGGTCGACGGCCGCGTGTCGATCGAGGTCGACCCGCGCCTGGCGCACGACACCGACGGCACCGTCGCGCAGGCGATCGAGCTGCATCGCATCGTCGACCGGCCGAACGTGCTGATCAAGATCCCCGCGACGCTCGCCGGCCTGCCCGCGATCGCCCGGGTGATCGCCGAGGGGATCTCGGTGAACGTGACGCTGATCTTCTCGGTGGAGCGGCACCGTCAGGTCATGGACGCGTACCTCGACGGACTTGAGGCCGCCGCGAAGGCCGGCAAGGACGTGGGCTCGATCTACTCCGTGGCGTCCTTCTTCGTCTCCCGCGTCGACACCGAGATCGACAAGCGGCTCGAGGCCATCGGCACCGACGCGGCGCTCGCGCTGCGCGGCAAGGCCGGCCTCGCGAACGCGCGCCTCGCGTACGCCGCGTACGAGGAGGTCTTCGGCGGCGCTCGCTTCGCCGCGATCGAGGGCGCGAACGTACAGCGACCGCTGTGGGCGTCCACCGGCGTCAAGAACCCGTCCTACCCGGACACGCTGTACGTGGCCGGGCTGATCGCCCCGAACACCGTCAACACGATGCCCGGTGCCACGATGAGGGCCTTCGCCGATCACGGCGAGGTCGTCGACGGCACCATCCTGGGCCGCGCTGAGGACTCGGCGCAGGTGTTCGCCGACCTGCAGGGTGCGGGCCTGGACCTCACCGACGTCTTCGACCTCCTCGAGCGTGAGGGCGTCGAGAAGTTCGAGCAGGCCTGGCAGCAGCTGCTGGACGCGACCGCGGAGTCCCTCAAGGCGAACGCCTAGGAGGCGCCGGTGACCTGGACGAATCCCCTTCGCGATCCGCGCGACCTCCGGTTGCCGAGGATCGCGGGGCCCTCCGCGCTGGTGATCTTCGGCGTCACCGGCGACCTATCGCGGCGCAAGCTCATGCCCGCGGTGTACGACCTGGCCAACCGCGGCCTGCTGCCTCCGGGCTTCTCGCTCGTGGGGTTCGGGCGGCGCCCATGGTCCGACGAGGACTTCGCGGCCACCTTCCGGGAGGCCGCGAAGAAGCACTCGCGCACGGAGTTCCGCGACGACGTGTGGGACCGGCTGGCCGAGGGCATCCGGTTCGTCCAGGGCGAGTTCCACGACCACGACGCCTTCGACCGACTGTCGCAGGCGCTGGTCTCGCTCGACGAGACCCGCGGTACGGGCGGCAACACGGCGTTCTACCTGTCGGTGCCGCCCGACGCCTTCCCCACGGTGTGCGAGCAGCTCAAGCGGTCGGGCCTCGCGGATCAGCAGGACGGCTGGCGGCGCGTGGTGATCGAGAAGCCCTTCGGGCACGACCTCGAGTCGGCGAAGAAGCTCAACGGCGTGGTCAACGACGTGTTCCCGGAGCAGTCGGTGTTCCGCATCGACCACTACCTGGGCAAGGAGACGGTCCAGAACATCCTGGCGCTGCGCTTCGCCAACCAGCTGTTCGAGCCGACGTGGAACAGCCACTACGTGGACAGCGTCCAGATCACGATGGCCGAGGACATCGGGCTGGGCGGGCGCGCCGGCTACTACGACGGCATCGGCGCCGCCCGCGACGTGATCCAGAATCACCTGCTGCAGCTCATGGCCCTCATCGCCATGGAGGAGCCCACCAGCTTCCACCCGGCGGAGCTGCAGGCGGAGAAGATCAAGGTGCTCTCCGCGGCCTCGCCCGTCGAGCCGCTCGACGAGACCTCCGCGCGCGGCCAGTACGGGCCCGGGTGGCAGGGCAGCGAGAAGGTCGTCGGTCTGCTCCAGGAGGAGGGCTTCAGCCACACCTCCACGACGGAGACCTACGCCGCGATCACCGTCGAGATCGCGTCCCGACGGTGGGCCGGGGTCCCCTTCTACCTGCGCACCGGCAAGCGACTGGGGCGCCGCGTCACGGAGATCGCGCTGATGTTCAAGCGCGCGCCGCACCTGCCCTTCGACGACACGATGACCGAGGAGCTGGGCCAGAACGCACTCGTCATCCGCGTGCAGCCCGACGAGGGTGTCACGCTCCGGTTCGGGTCGAAGGTCCCGGGCAGCTCGATGGAGGTCCGCGACGTCAACATGGACTTCAGCTACGGCGAGGCCTTCACGGTCAGCTCGCCCGAGGCGTACGAGCGCCTGATCCTCGACGTCCTGCTCGGCGAGCCCTCGCTGTTCCCCGTGAACGCCGAGGTCGAGTTGTCCTGGAAGATCCTCGACCCCGTGCTGCGGATGTGGGCGGCCGGCGGGAAGCCCGAGGAGTACGAGTCCGGCACCTGGGGCCCGGACTCGGCCGACGCCGTGCTCGCTCGCACCGGAAGGACGTGGCGCCGCCCATGATTCTCGATCTCCCGGACACCTCCACGCAGGAGGTCTCGAAGCAGCTGGTCCGCCTTCGCGAGACCGGCGGCGCGGTCACCCTGGGTCGCGTCCTGACGCTCATCATCTCCGCGGACGAGGGCGAGCCCACCGAGAGCTCGATCGAGGCCACGAACGCCGCCTCGCGCGAGCACCCGTGTCGCGTCATCGTGCTGGCCCGCGGCGCGCGCTCGGAGCCGACGCGGCTCGACGCCCAGATCCGCGTGGGCGGCGACGCCGGCGCCTCGGAGGTCGTGGTGCTGCGGCTCTACGGCGAACTGGCCGATCACGGTGCGTCCGTGGTGGTTCCGTTCCTACTCCCGGACACGCCCGTGGTCGCCTGGTGGCCCGGTATCGCACCCCCGGTGCCGTCGGCCGACAAGGTGGGGAGCCTCGCCACGCGGCGGATCACCGACTCCATCGCCTCGCACGATCCGGTCGCGGCGCTCGCGCTACGGCGCGCGGGGTTCACCCCCGGCGACTCGGATCTGGCGTGGTCGCGTATCACCCCGTGGCGGGCGCTGCTCGCGTCCGCGCTGGACCAGCCACCGTTCGAGGCGATCACCTCCGCGGTGGTCACCGGCCCCGAGGACAGCGCGGGCGTCGACCTCCTCGCCGGGTGGCTGCGCGCCGAGCTCGACGTCCCGGTCGTGCGCCGGGCCGGGAGCTTCGAGGTCCAGCTCGACCGCGCGAGCGGCGCGTTGACGCTGGAGTTCGACCAGAACTCGACCGCGGTGCTGGTGCGCCCGGGGCAGCCCGACGGCCGCGTCGCGATCCGTCGACGGGGCGTCGCGGACTGCCTGGCGGAGGAACTGCGTCGCCTCGACGACGACGAGGTCTACTTCTCAGCGTTGGGCGGCGTGTCCGACGTGGATCGATCGGAGATGCCCGCATGAACGATTCGCCCGCCCGCCCCGGACCCGAGGTCCGGGAGTTCGATGACGCCGCCGCCCTCGTCGCGGCGGCCGCGGACGACCTCGTCGCGGTGATCGAGCAGGCTCAGGCCGAGCGCGGTTTCGCGTCGATCGTGCTGACCGGCGGCACGAACGGCAATGCCCTGTCGGCGGCGCTGCGCGAGAAGGTCATCGACTGGTCCCGGGTGGACGTCTTCTTCGGCGACGAGCGGTTCGTCGCCGGCGACGACGCCGACCGCAACGCCCTGCAGGCCCAGAACGCGCTGCTCGACCACGTCCCCGTGCCGAGCGAGCGCGTCTACACCTTCCCCGCGGCCGACGAGTTCAGCGGCGACGGCGACCTGGCGGCGCGCGTGTACGCGAAGCGATTGGCGGACAACGCCACCGAGCGCGGCAACGGCGTCGCAGTGGGTTCGGCCGGCGGCGCGCTCGTTCCCCGGTTCGACGTGCACCTGCTGGGCATGGGCGGCGAGGGGCACATCAACTCGCTGTTCCCGCACACGGACGCCGCTCGCGAGCAGGACGCGACCGTGGTGTCCGTGCGCGACTCCCCCAAACCACCGCCGCGGCGCCTGACCCTGACGCTGCCCGCGGTGGGCGCCGCCCGGCGCGTGTGGTTCCTCGTGTCCGGCGCGGACAAGGCGGAGGCCGTCGCCGAGGGTGTCGGCGGCGCCTCGCCCGAGGACTGGCCGTGCGCGGGCGCGCACGGCTCGGAGCACACGGTCTGGTACGTCGACGGTGCCGCCGCCTCCCGGCTCGGCTGATCGGCCCGAGGGCTAGGACTGCTCGAGGACGATCGTCGGGATCCCCAGCGCGGGATCCTTCACGGTCGCCACCCGGGTGCCGGGCTTGGCGCCCCGCCGCACCTCGCTCATGGCGATGCCCAGGTCCGTGAGGCGGGCGCGCGTCGCGTCGGCGTCGACGGTGCGCCACGCGACGCCCCAGAGTCCGTCCGGCGCTGCGGGATCCACGTCGTCACCCTCGTGCAGGACCACCTCGACGAGAAGGTCACCGCGACGCAGGAACAACTGGTGCACGCCCCAGGACTGCACCCGGTCCAGGCGCAGGTCGAAGTCGAACCGCCCGCACAGCGTCGCGATGATCCGGTCGCGGTTCGGCGAGGTCACCACGACGTGATCGACCCCCGTGATGTCCGCGCCGGGCAGTGGGGACGGCACCGTCGGGCCCGCGATGCCGAGGACGAGTCCGTGGGCCGCACCGGCGAATCCGCCGGCGACCTCGGAGACGGCGAGGCCGCGCCGATCGACGAGCCGGGCCAGATCGGCCGGATCGTCGGTGGCGACCAGAAGGCCGGCGCCGCCCGCCCAGGCGGGGGTTCCGACGGCGATGTCGATACCACCCGCGGTGTACCGCTCCGCCGCGTCCGCGGCGAGGAGGCGGGCGTGCGCGGCCCGTGACTCCTCCGGCACGTCGAGGATCAGCAGGTCCCGCGATTGTGCTGTGCTCACGCCGCCATCCTGCCCTATCGGTTCACGCGGGCGCGGTGCCGGACCACGTCTTCCAGGCGTCGCCCATGGCCTTCGCGACGATGGTGCCGCCGTCCTTCGCCACCTCGCGGGCGGTCGGGAGCGACGGCGCCGCGTTCGACCAGCGCGAGACGAGTTCGCCGGAGATCCGCCCGCTGATGACCTCGGGGCTGGTCCGGCCGATGACACGCGCCGCCGAATCATCGACCTTCACCGCCGCCCTGCGCAGTGCGTCCGCTGCCTTGCCGAGGGCACCGAGCCGGTCGGTGAAGCGCTCCAGCTTGTCGGCGAGCCTGCGCAACACGGCCGCGAACTTCTGGCCGAGTGCGGCACCGCGGAGGATCGCGGTGTTGATGAACGTCGCCACCGAACCGCCCCCGGTCGGCGCGGCTGATGCTACGGCGATCGCGTCACCCGCGGCCAGCCAGCCGAGGAAGGTCGAGAGCTCGTCGCGGATGTAGTTGCGCACCTCGACCACGAGCGTGCCAGCGGCCGACAACCCTGTGGCCGCGGCGCGGGCCGCAGTGCCCAGCGCCTCAGTGTGCCCGGCGAGCTCGGTGGTGGCGGCACGGTAGGCGTCGCCGGCGTCGCCCGACCAGCCTGCCGACGTCGATTCCCCCGCGTTCGCGACGGACTGCGCGACCGACGCGAGCGGTGTCGCGACCTCGTCCCTCCACGCGTCGGTGACGGAGCCGATCGCGTCCGGATCGCCGGAGACCGCGTCCAAGGCCGTCCGGAGGATCGGATTGTGCTCGATCGCCCAGCCGAAGCCCGCGGCGAAGATCGACCCGAGTGGATCGGACGCGACATCCTTCACCGCGGACACCACGCCGTAGGCGGCGAATCCGCTACCAATACTGGCGAACCCGTCATCGCCGACCGCTTCCGCCGCGTCCCGCACCGCCTCGGCGAGCGGCACGCCGGCCACCAGGTCCCTCATCGCGGAATCCCCTCTGCGCCGGAGTCGTCGGCGTCGACCAGCGCCGCGGCCGTGCGCTGGAAGTCGGCGCGATGCGTGCTCAGCTCACCGCTGTGCCGCGTGACCGCCTGCCCGACCTTCTCGAGCGCGACGTTCATCAGCCCGACGAGCGGGAAGAACATCGCGCCGTAGTCCATCGTGCCCACCCGCCGCGCGCCTGCGGCGCCGGCCTTGTCGACCGTGGCACGGATCTCGCCGAGCGCCCGACCATGGGCGTCGACGGTCTCCGCCGTCAGCTCGAAGTCGGCCATGATTCCCCCGTGTACTGGTTCCAGAGCTCGTGATCCGGGTAGTAGTGCGTCGTGATCGAGTGGACCTCCCTGGCCGCGGCCTGCTCGGCCAGGGAGGCCGCCGTCATGATCTCCGCGCTCAGAGCCTCCCCCGAGAGCTCCATCGCGCGTCCTGCGATCACCACCCCCGTGAGCCGTCCCCCCATTCCGACGGTGATCCGCACATCCCCCCGTGCGGCCGTCCCGGTGCCCGATACTCGGGCCAATCGCTCACGGACCTCGTGTGCCTGCTCGTACGCCTCATCCGCCCGTGCGGCGTCCGACCAGACCTGCGGTGTCGTGTCCAACTCGTTCCCCCGATCTCGTTGGTTTTTCCTCCGCATCAATTAGACGCACCAACTCGACGATCGGTTCCGATTTCGTATCGCCGCAGGTAGACGACTCAGGCCCGCGGCCGCCAGTTCCGGATCCGCACGATGACGGCGCCGATCCCGATGCCCACACCCCACATCAGCAGCCCCACGAGTACCGCGGTCATGGCCTGATGCACGTGATCCAGAGGTTGCGCGCCGGTCGTCCTGCGGTGCACGGCGCCCATGCCGGGGAGCCGCCGCCGGCGCCCGTCGGCCGGAACGAGAACCCAGAGCAGCGCATAGGGCACGAGCGCGGCGACGACGCGCCAGGCCGTCACCGGCAGGTTCCGGCGATCGCGCCACCAGACGAGCGGGCTCGCCGCGGTCACGGGGAACAACGCCGCCACGATCGAGCAGATACCCAGCCACACGAACACCTGCATGAGCACGGACGAGACCGCGACGGGCGTGGCGCCGGCGTGCCCCGTCAGCGCGACCAGGGTCACCGTCGCCGCGACGAGCGGCACGCCGAGCGCCAGGAAAAGGGTCACGTTCCGCGCCACGAGGATCCCGAGGCTCGCGCCGAACCCCGTCGACCTCCCCGACCGCGCGGCGGCCTGGTCGGCGAGCATGTTGGTGGTCACCGAGTCCGCCAACACGAAAGTGACGAAGTACACGACGATGACCGGGACCTTCGTCCGCGCGGTGTAGTCGAGGGGGTCGACGAGCAGCCACCCGAAGGCGAGCACCAGATTGACCAGCAGGCCCACGGCGATGCGCCTCAGCGCCCGCAGCTCCCATCGCGACACCCGGCGCAGGGTGCCACCGGCACGCGCGACGGTCTGCACGTGTCGATCTTAGGAGCGCAGCACGGCACCACGCCGGTATCCCGCGCTGACCAGCACGTTAACCGCTAATCATTCAGTCGTGCTTGTTTTCGTCGATGCGATTCTGATTAAGTGGTGCTCAACAAGCCCGCTTCACCCCCTGCAGAAAGGTGGTCATCGACATGGCCGCACGCCGTCGCCCGAGCTGGATGAACGACGAGCTCGACGCCCTCCGTGACCTCGCGGACAAGTTCCTCGCCAAGGAACTCACGCCGAACATCGAGCGCTTCGCCGAGCAGCACCACGTCGACCGCGACCTGTGGAACAAGGCCGGCGAGCTCGGTCTGCTCTGCCTCTCGATCCCCGAGGAGTACGGCGGCGGTGGCGGCGACTTCCGCCACGAGTCGGTACTGATCGCCGCGCAGGCGCAGGCCTTCGACACCAGCTGGGGCGTCTCGCTGCACAACGGCATCGTCGCGCACTACATCCTCGCGTACGGCACCGAGGAGCAGAAGCAGCACTGGCTGCCGAAGATGGCCTCCGGTGAGGCCGTCGGCGCCATCGCGATGACCGAGCCCGGCACCGGCTCGGACCTGCAGAACGTCAAGACCCGCGCCATCAAGACCGGCGACGAGTACGTGATCAACGGCTCCAAGACCTTCATCACCAACGGCCAGCAGGCGGATGTCATCGTCCTCGTCTGCAAGACCGATCCCGACCAGGGCGCGTCCGGCATCTCGCTGGTGCTCGTCGAGGCGGACCGCGAGGGCTTCCGCCGCGGCAAGATCCTCAACAAGATCGGCCAGAAGGGCCAGGACACGTCCGAGCTGTTCTTCGACGATGTGCACGTGCCCGTCGAGAACCTCCTCGGCACCCAGGAGGGCCAGGGCTTCTACCAGCTCATGCAGCAGCTGCCGCAGGAGCGCCTCATCATCGGCCAGGCGTGTGTCGCCGGCATGGAGGTCATCTTCGAGGAGACCCTGCGCTACACCAAGGAGCGCGAGGCCTTCGGCCGCCCCATCTTCGGCTTCCAGAACACCAAGTTCAAGCTCGCCGAGGCGATCACCGAGACCACCATCGCGCGCGTCTTCGTGGACGACTGCATCGAGAAGCACGTCAAGGGCGAGCTGGACATCCCCACCGTCGCCATGGCGAAGTGGTGGACCTCGGACCGGGCGCAGACCGTCGCCTCGGAGTGCCTGCAGCTGTTCGGCGGCTACGGCTACATGGCCGAGTACCCGGTCGCGCGATTCTGGGCCGACAACCGCGTCCAAATGATCTACGCCGGTACCAACGAGATCATGAAGGAGATCATTGCCCGCACCCTCTGACCCGCGGCGCGAACTCTCCGGGCGGCGCCCGGGCTGTCATCCGATCGGATGATTGCCCGGGCGCCGTTTTCTTGATCGGGTGGACATATGACTTCGCCCGGAGGCCAACAGTTCCCGTACGGCCCGCAGCAGACTCCGCAGTACGGGTACGGCCAGGTGCCTCCCCCGCCCACCCCCGCTCGACGGTCCGCCCTCGCCTGGGTCCTGGCCGGGGTGTCGGTCGTGTGCGTGCTGGTCCTCGTGGCCGGCGGGATCTGGTGGTTCACCTCCCACAAGGCCGACGGTGACTCCGGCCCGGTCCCGGGACAGCTCACGAAGGAGTTCCCGACGGCCCCGTCGGTGTCGTGGAAGCTGACCGCGCAAGCGACCGGCGCGACCGGGCTCGACGCGCAGCGGATCTTCGGTGTCGCGGGGCAGGACAAGACCTATTCGGTCGCGAATCGTGCGCTGAACGAGGACGGTTCGATCATGGCGGTGTTCGCCGGCAGCGGCAGCTACTCAGACGCGCCGCGGCTGGTCCTGATCGATACGGCGACCGGGCACAAGCGCACCGCGCCGGGGACCTTCGGAACATGTTCGGAGCGCATCGTCGGAGACATGATCGCCTGCACCTCGGCGTCGCAGACGAGTCCGGAACTGGTCATCGTCGACGCGCGCACCGGCGAGCGCCGCACGATCGCGTCGTTGGATTCCACCAGCGAAATGATCGGCATTAGCCGACTCGGCGTCTTCGTCGGGTCGCGCGACGGATCGGGAAATGATCGGGCTCTCATCCGCTACGACCCGTCCGGAAAGGTCCTTTTCCGGAAGGCGTTCGAGCCCGCGGAGGGATTCGGCAGCGGCGATGCGTGGGGACTCACGGCGACCGATTCGCTCGTCGCGCTGCAGAGCGGCGGCGCGATCACCCACTTTCGCGGTGACACCGGTGAGATGCTCCTCACCAAAGCCGGCTACGGGCGCGAACCGCTCCCCGACGGGGGGCTCGTCACCTCGACATCGACGGGTAAGGACCTGACGTCGATCACGTCGCGTGACGTCGTCCACACGGCGCCATCCGGCGCGCAGCGCACGTTCACCGCGAACACCGTCGCAGTCCCTGACGTCGTAGGTCGTGACATCGCCGCGCCATTCCTTGTCGACGGCAAACTGTACGTCGGCGATCAGGCGCGCTGGAGCTCTGCACTCGACAACTATCCCCAGGTCCATATCGTCGCCGACGACGTCACCGTCGTGAGCCACGACGGCCGACTGCGCGGGATGGACACCGAATCGGGGCGGGAACTGTGGTCCGCCGATTCGGGGGGCTTCCGCAGCCCCGTGACCGACGGACGGCACGTCATGTACGTCGCCAACGGTTCGATCGTCGCCGTCGACCTGCACACCGGCCGTGAGCAATGGCGGGCGCAGGTCCCGATGGACACGAAGAGCGGGACGCTCGCAGCTGCGGGTGGCACACTCGTGTTCGAGTCGAACGACGGGATCGTTGGCTTCGGCGCCACCGGCGGCGCGGCGAGCGCACCGGGCAGCCACAACACCGGCACCGTCGGCAAGACCTCCGGCGACGACAGCTACTACACCCGCTGCGGCAGCAAGCCGGTGTTCACGCCGCAGAAGTTCCGCACGGAATCGGGCGGCCTGGTGGTCACCATGAAGATCACCGCCACGTGCCCGGCCGGCGACGCGCTGACCTCCGCAGGCACGTCCGTGACGATCTCGGATTCCACCGGCATCATCGCGAGCGGAACCTTCGATTTCGCCACCAGTCCCGTCGGGGTCCCCAAACCGGGCAGCGGTTCCGAGGAGAAGAAGTCCGGCACCACCGTCGACCTGCTGTTCAAACAGGGCCAGTTCTTCCGCACCCCGGACACGCTTCCCGCACCGTCGAGCGGCGGATCGGGGGCCAGCGGCGGTGGCGGGCACAGCTACCTCGTCGACTGCGTGCAGCCGGAGGGGTCGGGCAAGGCGAAGGTCCCGGCACCGTCGAACGGCCCGATCGCGGCGTCCGGTCCCGGACCGCAGACGGGCCTGAACCCGATGTCGGGGCTGAGCGCACTGCGCATCCAGGCCGACAGCGACAAGGCCTTCATCCTGGGGAGCCTCAACAACCGCTGGGTCGCGCAGCTCTCGAGCAAGCGGGTCGGGCTGGTGGCCGACGGGCGTACCTGGGACGAGAAGGCCATCCTCGACGAGTTCCTGGCGCTGCGCCTGCGCTTCGCCGACGTACGCCTGCTGTACTCCGACGAGTGGCCGGTCTTCAGCTACAAGGGCTGGTGGGTGAGCGTCGCGGCCGCGACCTTCCCCGGGCCAGACGAGGCGAACCAGTGGTGCCGCAGCAACGGATTCGACCGCGATCATTGCTTCGCGAAACTGGTCTCGAGCACCGCGAGCCCGGACGGATCAACCCGGTACTGGTGAGGCCGTATCCTGATCGCATGACAGAGGGGACGCCGGCATCAGCCGACGATCGTCGAGGTGCGGCGCTCGCAGCTGTTCAGGCAATGGCGGACGACATCCTGAACGACATGTCGGCGGATCGGAACTCCGGTCGTCGAGAATTGGTACCGGTCCTCGACGAGGACTCTCTCAGTGCTGAGACAGTAGCCGTGCTCGACAGGCGCACGGCCGCCGGCTGCCGAGTTCCCCGTGGCGCGATCCGCGACCAGTACGGCACTGTGACGATCACCTGGGACCTCCCGAGTGGACGTGAGCCCGAGCGTCCGGGGTGGCTACAACGGCGATCGATCCCCGAGCACGAGCGCCTGCATTGGCGCGACGACGAAGAGATCGTCGCCGCAACGACGTTGGTGCCGGATCTCTCGCCCGAACTGAACCTGGCTGAGGTCGCACACACACTCGCAGGGCGGATCATCGACTCCCGCGCATGGCGCGACGAGATCTCGCACGGGAGTCGGGTACCCGTCGCGCCTGAGGCCGAGGCCTCTCGGATCGGACGCCATGCCGCAGCAATCGCGGTGTGGCGCCGTCGGGTGGGGATCGAGCTACCGCCGCTGCCCACATCACCGCGCCAGACGGTCGTCGCGCGTGGGCAAGAAGCAATCAGCGATGCCTCGGCGCGTGCCCGGCGCTGGTTCCGCGACACCATCGACGAGGCGCTGGCTGACGAACTCCCTGACGGACCCGAGACCGAGTCGGACGCGGACTCCTCGCGAAACCTGAGCCGCGCATGGCGCGGTCGTGCGAAGTCCTGGGCCCGGGATCGCATCTCCGGCGGCGCCGACCCGGACCCGGACGCTGACGCGGCCATCGAGAGCGTCACCGAGGATTCGGCACCGATCGATCGCACGCCCGAACAGATCGCGCTCGATCGCATGGTCGATGCCCTCCGGCACCGAGTAGCGAACCTGTGGGCCTACTCGGAGCAGATACATGCTCTCAGCGACAAGCTCAGAGCGCTCGACGCGGCGAACGAACAGCTGCAGAATCTTCCGCAGATGAACGCACTCGCTTCGAGAATCGGCGATCGCACGGTCGCCGACCAATTCGAGCGTGACGCCGCGACGGCCCAGGTCCTCGCTGTCGATGTCGCCGAGATGACGAGAGTTCTCGGCGAGTTCACCATGACCGGCGACAGTGATTGGGCGACCTGAGCCTGTACGCGCCCGCGACCGAACAGCCGTCCAGGTGCCTACGCTGACGTCGCGGTGTCATCCGATCAGACGATCGCGCCGGAGCCGGTCGCACGATTGCTGTCCATGCCCGTTTGCCTGTCAGTGCCTGCCGCTACGATCAGCGGATCGACCGACCGGAGGGGACCATGAGCGGCGAGGGAACACGGACCGGCACCACGCTGGGCCCGTACGCGATCGGCAGGCTGCTGGGCCGCGGAGGCATGGGTGAGGTGTACCTCGCGCACGACGAGCGGCGCGATCGCGAGGTGGCGCTCAAGCTCCTGCACGCCTCCGCGGCGGAGGATCCGCAGTTCCGGGAGCGGTTCACCCGCGAATCGCAGACGGTGGCTCGCCTCGCCGACCCGCACGTCATCCCGATCCATGACTTCGGCGAGATCGACGGGGTCCTGTTCATCGACATGCGGCTCGTCGAGGGCCGCAATCTCGCGGAGGTCCTGCGCGACGGTCCGCTGCCTCCCGAGCGCGCGGTCACCGTCGTCGAGCAGGTGGCGGGCGCGCTGGACGCCGCGCACGCCAAGGGGCTCGTGCACCGGGATGTGAAGCCCGCCAACATCGAGCTCACCGATTCCGGGTTCCCGTACCTCCTTGACTTCGGCCTCGCGGTAGCGGATACGCAGTCCCGGATGACGTCGGCGGGGCTGTTCGTCGGATCGCAGGCCTACGCGGCGCCGGAGCGGTTCGACGGTGACTCGGCCACCGTCGCGAGCGACGTGTACTCACTCGCGTGCGTGCTGTTCGAAGCCCTCACCGGCCACGCGCCGTACCGTGGCGAATCGCTGGGCGCGATGCTCAAGCAGCACCTCACCTCGCCGATCCCCCGGCCCAGCACCGAGGTGCCGGTACCCGCCGCGATGGACACCGTCGTCGCGCTCGGCATGGCGAAGGAGCCGGCCGAGCGCTTCGCAACCTGCGGCGAGCTCGCGGCAGCCGCGCGGCAGGCGCTCGCCGGCCGCAGCGTCGATGTACCGGTGCCCGGCCAGGATGACGACCGGACGCTGATCCGCCCCGTCCCGGCGGCGTCGGATCCCACGGTGATCTCGCAGCCGGTGCCGCCGCCCTCGTATCCCATCGCGCCGTCGTATCCCCCGGCTCAGCCGCAGCTCTCGTACCCGCAGGCAGAGTCCTATCCACAGGCGTCGTACCCGCAGGCCTCGTACCCACAGGCACCGTCGTACCCGGTCGCCCCCGCGTATCAGCAGCAGCCGCCCGCGCGGAACCGCATGGTGCCGATCCTCGCCGTGGTCGCGGCGATCCTCGTGGGCGCCACCGCGGTGCTGGGCTACGTCGCCCTGACGGACCGCAAGACCGCACCCGCCGCGTCGACCGTGCGGGTCACCGCCACAGCCACCGCCCCGTCGGACGTTCCGACCGGCGCGCAGGCGACCACGACGGTACCCACGACCACCACGCCCGCGAATCCGCTCGTCGCGCTGCAGACTCGGGCCGCAGCCGACAAGCCCACGGTGATGGCGACGATGAACAACCGCTGGGTCATCCAGCTGGCCTCGAAGTACGCCGGCGTCACCGACGACGGTAAGCAGTGGTTCGAAGCCGACATCCTCGGTGAGATCGGCTATTTCGAGAGCAAGTACGGCGCGGTCAAGGTGCTCTACAGCGGTGAGTGGCCCGTGTTCGACGGCAAGACCTCGTGGGTACCGATCCTCGCCGCGTACGCCTTCACCGACTCCGCCCCGGCAGTGGCCTGGTGCCGCCAGAACGGCCTCGACCGGAACCGATGCGCAGCCAAGTTGATTTCGGACACCCTGGGTCCCGCCGGAACGACCGCCTACCCCTGATTGCACGAACCCGTCGGCGGTGAGCCGACTCAACTCCCGAAAATCATGCTCAGTATCGTAGCTTTCTCGAACACATAGGCGTACGATGAAGGCATGGCACTACCGGAAGCATTACGTGATCTACCTGAGGATTTGATTCCTCGGGGGCTCGCTGATGCGCGGGGTGAGGAGCGTGCCGTCGCGGAGATCTTGTTCGAACAGCGGCGGGTCGAGTGTGTGGCGTACTGCCGCACGATGACCGTCGTCTACGCGCTGCATCGCGCGCTGTACGCCGATGATGAGGCGCAGTACCTCGCGCAGCCGGCGAATTACCGGGAGGCGGTGCAGGCGCGGCAGCGGTTGGCTGCGGCGGAGGTCGCC